>NZ_CP014517.1:749642-1074285 GCF_001577265.1 Variovorax sp. PAMC 28711
AGCAATTGATTGACGGGCGCGGTACTGACAACGCCGACGATTCCACACATGGGGACGGTCCTCTCAGGGAAGGTAACTGGCCAACTTTTCAGGCAATGCAGGTTTCACGCCTTGCAAGGCCTCATCCAGAACAATGGCGCCGCGCGACTCCTTCCACAAGGCCCCGTCGCTCATTGCCAACAAATGAACCACGACCGCGGCGACCAACAATGCCAGCACACCGCGGGCCAGGCCGAAGGCGGCGCCGAGTATCCGGTCGACCGGTCGCAGGCCCACCGCCGCGATCATCTTGCGCGTGAGGGCTGCCACCAGACCCACACCGAACGCCACCGCGACGAACACGAGCACGAAGGCCACCGGATAGCGCCAGACCGCGCCGGCTTCACCAACCGGCATCCAGGCCGCCACATCACCGGCAAACCATTGCGCGCACAGGAAAGCAGCGATCCAGCCGATCAGCGAAATCACCTCGAAAACCAGCCCGCGCACCACGCCGAGCAGCATCGAGAGCACGAGCACCGCGATACCGATCCAGTCGAGCAAGGCCACGGCGGCACGCGGGCGCTACAGCGGCAGCACCGCGGCCGACAGCGACAGGCCCTTGACCTTCGCGGCCGCCTTGTCGGCATCGCCGCGACTGGCGAACGGACCGACACGCACACGCGTGCGCTCGCCATCGGCCGTTTTCGCCACCGTCGTGTAAGTCTTGAGGCCAGCCTTTTCGAGTTTCTGCCGGACTTCCCGTGCCTTTGCGGCATCGGCGAATGCGCCAACCTGAATGGCAAAGCGGCCGGCGTCGTCAGACGCTGCGGGCTTAGCGGCAGAAGCGTCTGCGAACTTGCCATCCAGCAAGGCCTTGGCGCGCGCGCCGTCGTCGGCGGGCTTGGCCGCTGGCTTCGGTTC
This sequence comes from Variovorax sp. PAMC 28711, assembly GCF_001577265.1. Classification (NCBI taxonomy): domain Bacteria; kingdom Pseudomonadati; phylum Pseudomonadota; class Betaproteobacteria; order Burkholderiales; family Comamonadaceae; genus Variovorax; species Variovorax sp. PAMC 28711. The sequence continues at coordinate 750,546 of NZ_CP014517.1, forward strand.
CGGCTTGGCTTCCGGTTTGACCTCGGGCTTGGGCTTCGCCTCGGGCTTGGATTCCGCTTTCGCTTCGGACTTCGGTTCGGGCTTTGGCTTTGTTTCGGGCTTCGGCTCCGGCTTGTTTTCCGACTTGACGACGGGCGCGGGCTTTGCGGCAGGGATCTCCGAGCCGTCTGCCGCCTCGGTGATCATGCTGCCCGCGGTGGCACCCGAGGCGACGCGCGAGCTTCCCGCATCGGGATTGGCGGCAGCCACGGGCGCGGGGGTTGGCGCCGCCGGAACCACGATCGGCTTGGCCTTGTTGCGATCCGGAATCTCGATCGGGATGTCCACCGCGATGGGGCGCGGCTGCGTGTCGAACAGGAGCGGAAAGCCGATCACGCCAACGAGCACCAGCACGACCGCACCCAGCAAGCGATGGCGTGCGCGACGGCGCATCGTTTCCACGCTTTCAGCGGGCGCTGCTGCGACGCTGGCGTTGCGCCCCTCGTTGCCCGGGGCACCGCCTTTGCGGAACTTGAAAAACGCCATGAAAGTCGATCCCTGATGGAGAGTGCAGCGTGAGCGGAGAAAAGCGCCGTGACAGCGGGCAGTTCAGGCGCCCGGCAACAGGTGTTTGGCTTGCAGACGGGGGGTTCCGTGCACCAGCACGCCACCCACTGTAAAGAACGATCCGAAGACGACGATTCTATCAGCGGGGTCCGATTCATCGATGGCGGCCTGAAGCGCCTCGAGAGGCGCGGCGTGCACGCTGGCGACCACATCGCCGCGCGGGTTTTGCGCCTGCCACCGCTGCATCAGGTCCGCCGCTTTGGCCGCACGCAGCGTCGGCAGGTCGGTGAAATACCAGCGATCGATCAACGGCCCGATGCGCGCGAGGATCGGCGCCAGGTCCTTGTCCGCCATGACACCGAAGACGGCACGCGTGGTCGGAAAGAAACCCATGGCGTCGAGGTTTTCGGCGAGCGCTGCCACGGCATGCGCGTTGTGCGCCACGTCCAGCACCAGCGCCGGTTGCCCGGGCACGATCTGGAAGCGCCCCGGCAAATCGACCATCGACAAACCGGTGCGAATCGCCTGCGCATTGATCGGCAACAGCGGTCGCAGCGCCTCCAGCGCCGCCAGCGCGCCGGCCGCATTGATCAACTGGTTGGCACCCCGGAGCGCCGGATACGCGAGGCCGCTGTAGCGGCGGCCTCGACCGCTCCAGCCCCACTGCTGCTTGTCCCCCGACACGTTGAAATCGTGCCCGAAGCGCCAGAGATCCGCGCCGATGGCCCGCGCGTGGTCGAGCACGCTCTGTGGTGGCACCGGGTCGCTCACGATCGCCGGTTTGCCGGTGCGCAGGATGCCCGCCTTCTCGAAACCGATGCTTTCGCGGTCCGGCCCCAGGAAGTCCATGTGGTCGAGATCGATGCTGGTGATGATTGCGCAGTCGGCGTTGATCACGTTGACCGCATCGAGCCGCCCGCCGAGCCCGACTTCCAGGATGACCGCATCGGGTTTCTCGGCCGCCGCGCAGCGCATCAGCGCCAGCGTGGTGAATTCAAAGTAAGTCAGGCTAATTTCGGCCCGGGCGAGTTCCACTGCTTCAAAGTGCGCGATCAGTTTGGCAGCGTCAACCGCCTCGCCGGCGAGGCGCAGGCGCTCCTCGAAATTCACCAGATGCGGCGAGGTGTAGACCGCCGTGCGGTACCCGGCATGGGTGAGGATCGATTCCAGCATGGCGCAGGTCGAGCCCTTGCCGTTGGTGCCGGCCACGGTGAGCACCGGGCAATCGAAGCGCAGGCCCATGCGCTCGGCCACGGTGCGCACGCGGTCCAGTCCCATGTCGATGTTCTTGGCGTGAAGTTGCTCGGCGTGCGCGAGCCAGTCGGCGAGGGTTTCCATGGAGGCGGAATTGTCGCCGACGCGCCCCGGAGGCATCATGGCGACCCATGATCACCGTCTACGGCATCCCGAATTGCGACACCGTCAAGCGGGCGCGCACCTGGCTCGCCGACCGCGACATCGCCTACCGATTCCACGATTTCAAGAAAGCGGGTGTGCCCGAAGCATCGCTCGACCGATGGCTCGCGACGCCCGGCTGGGACGCGCTGGTCAATCGGCGCGGCACGACCTGGCGTCGCCTCGACGAGGCGACCCGCGACGCGGTCGTCGATGCCGGTTCTGCCCGCAAGGTGCTGCTGGCCAACCCCAGCCTGATCAAACGGCCCGTGGTCGATTGGGGCCACGGCGCGCCTACCGTAGGTTTCGACGCCGCCAATGGGCGACTTTTTCCGCTTGATGCAACGGAACCTGACTGGCCCGATCACATCCAATTCATTCGTTCCGAGGAGTTCATCATGACCATTTCACCCGTCGATCCCTTGTTCTTTCGCTTTCGCGGCCGCAGCCCCTGAGCGCGGGTGTGGCGCAGGCTCAGCAATCGCTGCCGGACGAGGCGCGTGTCGTCTCGACAGCCCAGGCCCCGGACGGGGGCTACAACGTGACCTACGAGTACGCCGGTCGTCGTTACACCACGCACCGACAGCCACCGGGCGCCACGATTCCGGTGCAGGTCAGTGCGATCGGCGTGACCACGAGCCCCGTGTACCAGTCACCCCTGGCTTCTGCGCCCAGCGGCGACGCGCCTGCCTGGGAAAACGTGACGCCGGAGCCGGGTGTGGTGGTGTCGGGCAACCGTCCGGCGCCGGTCTACACGACCGCGCCGGTGTACGTACAGCCGGGCTACGTTCCCGCGCCGGTGTACGTGCAACCCGCCTATGCACAGCCTTACTACTTTCCGCCGGTGGGCGTCTCGCTCAACCTCGGCTATTCGCGCGGATGGGGTGGCGGCGGTTGGGGCCACCGCGGCTGGCGCTGAGCGCCCTCTAGAATCGTCTGCGGCGCGATGCGCTATCAAAACTGTCACAACTTTGACCCCGGAGACGAGAGCGAGATGACGACCGACACCATTGCAGGCGTGACCGTGAGCACCAAGGCCAACGTTTATTTCGACGGCAAGTGCGTGAGCCACAACTTCACGCTCGCCGACGGCACGAAGAAATCGGTCGGCGTGATCCTCCCCGCCACGCTGACCTTCAGCACCGGCGCACCCGAGGTCATGGAAGGCGTGAGCGGCGCCTGCGAATACCTTCTGGCCGACACCACCGAATGGAAGAAGTCGGGCGCTGGCGAAAAGTTCAGCGTGCCCGGCAATGCGTCTTTCCAGATCCGGGTGTCTGGCCAGCCGTACAGCTACATCTGCCACTTCGGCTGATCGGCCTGGCGCGCGGCGCTTCAGTCGCCGCCGCCGCCTCCACACCCGCCGCCGCAGCCCGAGTCGCCACCTCCGCCCCCGCCGTCGGAAGACGATTCGCTGCCGCCAAAACCGCCTGCATCGCCCGTCGAACCGCCATCGGAACTGCCGAAATCGGAACCGCACTGGGCGGTCGAACCGTCGTGCCGGCGTGTGGCATGGCAGTCTGCAACGTACGTCAAACCGCCCGCTACGCCGAATTTCGCGTCGAGCGCGAACAGCAACGGCAAGCGCGTGGGCTTTCGCGGATCGATGCTTTCCTCCTTGCACGCCCAGTACCAGCTGCGCCGAAGCCCGTCGTTGCGACGCGCATCGCGTCCGAGCACTTCCGCCGGGCTGTGGTGCAGCAGCCCGCCGAATGCGGCGTGACACCAGCGCTGGTAGCCCTGCGTGTGCAGGATGAATTCATGCCAGGCCGTGTCGACCACTTTCGAGGGCATGGCGACGAACTTCCGACCGCTGCGCAGATGCGCCATGAAGAACTGGCGCAGGCCGCGCAGCACCAATTCGGCGTCGCGCTCGGCCAGCTCCGGGTGCACGGCGCGAATCTTCGCGACCAGGAAACGCGGGAATTCGGCCTCCCGTACGAATTGCCTGCGGAGGCTGGTTTCGCGCGCCTTCAGCGCGCCCGCCAGCAACACCGACAACGCGACCGTCAGGAAAAAAGCGAAGCCCGTCTTGAAAACGAAGAACGCAGCGATACCGACCAGCCAGAGCAAACGCCGCGACCACACCAGTCCGGCAATGCGCCGCCGGAAGTTGAGCTGCAGCAGGTCCATCAGACCACCACGGGCTCGGGCTCCAGCCGGATGCCGAACCGCTCGTAGACGCTGGTCTGGATCGCTTTCGCCAGGGTCATGACCTCTCCGCCGGTGACGGGATCGGTGTTGCCGCCTCGGTTGACCAGCACCAGCGCCTGCCGTTCGTACACACCGGCATTGCCGACCGATTTGCCTTTCCAGCCGCAGGCATCGATCAGCCAGCCAGCCGCGAGCTTGATGCTGCCGTCGTCCATCGGGTAATGCACGATCTTGGGCTCCGCGCGATGATGTCGGCGCACTGCTCCGGCGTGACGGTCGGGTTCTTGAAGAAGCTGCCGGCATTGCCCAGCACGCGCCAGTCGGGCAGCTTGGCGCGACGAATGGCGCACACCCAGTCGAACACGTCCGCCGCGCTCGGCGTGAAGTTGCCGGTCTCGGCCATCTTGCGTTCCAGATCGAAATAGCCGGCCACTGCTTTCCAGGGTTTCGGCAACCGGAAGCGAACACGCGTGATGAGCGCGCGGCCCGCCAGCCCGAAGTCGTTGGGGCCGCTGCGCGTGTGCTTGAACACCGAGTCGCGGTAGCCGAAGGCGCACTGCGCCGAGTCGAGAGTGAAGGCGCGGCCGGTTTCCAGATCGATCGCATCGAGCGACTCGAACCGGTCTTGCAGTTCCACGCCATAGGCGCCGATGTTCTGCACGGGTGACCCGCCGACGGTGCCCGGGATCAGCGCCAGGTTCTCGAGGCCGGGATACCCGTTGGACACCATCCAATGCACCGCGTCGTGCCATACCTCGCCGGCGCCCGCCTCGACGATCCACGCCTTTGGCGTGTCCTCGACCAGTCGCAATCCTTTGATCTCGACCTTGACCACCAGCGGCTTCACATCGCCGGTGAGCACGATGTTGCTGCCACCGCCGAGAACGAATTTGGGCGCGTCCCGCCAGGTCGCGTCGTCGCGCAGTGCCGCCACGTCCGCCTCCGAGGCAATGCGCACCAGATGCTGCGCGCGCGCGACGATGCCAAAGCTGTTGTAGGGCTGCAGCGGGACGTTGTTCTCCACGATCATGGGAGAATTGTCGCATCCACTTTGCGCCCCATCAGGAGACTTCATGCCGTCTTTCGACACCGTCTGCGAACCCAATATGCCCGAGGTGAAAAACGCGGTCGACAACACTGCCAAGGAAATCGCGACGCGCTTCGACTTCAAGGGCACCGCCGCCGCCGTCGAGCTCAAGGACAAGGAAATCACCATGATCGGTGACGCCGAATTTCAGCTCGTGCAGGTCGAGGACATCCTTCGCGCGAAGCTCACCAAGCGCAGCGTGGACGTGCGCTTTCTCGACAAGGGCGATGTCCAGAAAATCGGCGGCGACAAGGTCAAGCAGGTCATCAAGGTCAAGAGCGGCATCGAATCCGAACAAGCCAAGAAGATCACGCGCATCCTGAAGGACAGCAAGATGAAAGTCACCGCGGCGATCCAGGGCGACTCGGTGCGGGTTACCGGCGCCAAGCGCGACGACCTGCAGGCCGCCATGGCGCTCATCAAGAAAGACGTGCCCGACATGCCGCTGTCCTTCGACAACTTCCGCGACTGAGCCGCATGAAAACCGTCGTCGCCGCCCTGCTGCTGGCGGCCGCCGCGTTGTCGTCCCACGCCGCCGATTCGGTGATGCTCACCGGCACCATCGGCAGCCGCGCGATCCTCATCGTGAACGGCGGTGCGCCGAAGACGGTGGCGGTCGGCGAGACCTTTCAGGGCGTCAAGCTGCTGGCGCTGGCGTCGGAGCAGGCGACGGTCGAAGCGGCCGGCAAGCGCTTGGTGCTGCGCATGGACACGCCGGCCAGCATTGGCGGCGGCGGGAGCAGCGGTGGCGGCGGCAATCGCATCGTGCTGCCGGCCGACAGCCGCGGGCACTTCATGACGCAAGGCACGATCAACGGCCGCACGGTCAACTTCATGCTCGACACCGGCGCCACGTCGGTGGCGCTGTCGGCCGCCGACGCGCAACGCATCGGGCTCGACTACAGCAAGGGCCAGCCGATCCGCATGAACACCGCGAACGGCGTTGCCAACGGCTACCGGCTGCGCCTGAGTTCGGTGCGCGTCGGCGACGTCGAGGTGTACGACATCGACGCCGTCGTCACCGAACAATCGATGCCCTTCGTGCTTCTGGGCAACAGCTTCATCAACCGCTTCTCGATGCGGCGCGATGCCGATCAGATGGTGCTTGAAAAGCGGTTCTGAACGCCCACGCAGTTCGCTGCGTTCAACGTTGTGCCGCGGTGACCACGATCTCGATCAGGTAGTCGGCTTTCGCCATCCGGGCCTGCACCGTGGCGCGCGGTGGCGTGTGGCCCGCAGGAATCCAGGCATCCCACACCTCGTTCATGGCACCGATCTCACCAATGTCGGCCAGGAAGATCTGCGCCATCAGGATGCACGATTTGTCGCTGCCGGCCTCGGCCAGCAAACCGTCGACCATCGCGAGCACTTCCTCGGTCTGGCCCTTGAGGTTCTTCGTCAGGTCGTCCGGCACCTGCCCAGCGAGGTAGACGGTGCGGTTGTGCACGGCCGTTTCCGACAAGCGTGCGCCGACGTGAAAGCGTTGGATGTCGCCCATGGTGTTCAATCCTTTGTCTTCGAGCCGAGCTTCGACTCGGTGCCGGCGACGAGCCGGCGGATGTTTTCGCGATGCCGCCATACCAGCAGCAGGCTGATCACGATCAACGCAATCAGCACAGTGAAATCGAGCGGCCAGGCGATGTTGCCGCCAACGACGTAATAAGCTGGCGCAAAGAATGCAGCGACCAGCGACGCCAGCGACGAGTAGCGAAAGAACACCGCGATGATCAGCCAGGTGACGCCGGTCGCCAGCCCCAGCAGCGGCGCGATGCCGACGATCACGCCGGCCGCCGTCGCGACGCCCTTGCCGCCTTGAAATCCGAAGAACACCGGAAAGAGGTGTCCGAGAAATGCCGCCAGGCCCGCCACCGCCGCCACGCCGTCGCCCATGCCATACGCAGCGCCGTAATGGCGAATCAGAAACACCGGCACCCAGCCCTTGAGCCCGTCGAGCAGCAGCGTCGCCAGGGCCGCGCCTTTGCGACCAGAGCGCAGCACATTGGTCGCGCCGGGATTCTTGCTGCCGTAGCTGCGCGGGTCGGCCATGCCGAGCGCCTTGCTCACGATGACTGCGAAAGACAACGATCCGATCAGGTACGACGCAACGATCGCGACAAGCGATGTCCAATGAAAATTCAACGTGGGCTCCGACCGGAAAAAGGGTGGCTCATTCTGCCAGTGCGGATTGCACCGGCTTCCGCTCGGCCATCCCCGCCTTACGCTGCCAAGTTCACAGCGCCGGGTCGCGAATGTCCCAGCGGATCGTGTCGATTTCGGCCAGCACCTCGGGTGACAACACGGTACCGTACGCGTCGATGTCTTCTTCCAGTTGCGCGACCGAGGTCACCCCGATGATCGTGCTCGCCACCTGCCACTTGGTGTAGCAAAAGGCCAGCGCCATCTGCGTGGGCGTCATGCCGTTGTCGCGCGCCAGTTGGTTGTACCGGCGTGCGGCCTTCAATGCATCGGGGCGGCCCCAGCGTTGCTTGCGCACGGACTCGTAGCTGGAAATGCGCGCGCCCTTCGGTGCGTCCGGGCCGTCGGTGCCGCTCTGGTCGTACTTGCCCGTCAGCAAGCCGAAGGCCAGCGGCGAATAGGCGAGCAGCGACACGTCCAGCCGATGCATGGTTTCGTCGAGCCCGTTTTCCAGTGTGCGGCTCACGAGGCAGTAGACGTTCTGAACTGTGGCAATGCGCGGCAGGCTGTGCTGCTCGGCCAGGCGCACGAACTCGTGCACGCCATAGGGCGTTTCGTTCGACAGGCCGATGTAGCGCACCTTGCCGGCCTTCACCAACCCGCTGAACGCTTCGAGTTGCTCATGGATCGATGTCTGCGTGCGCTCGTTCTTCGGGTCGTAGTAGAGCTGGCCGAAGGCCGGCGTGTTGCGCTCGGGCCAGTGGATCTGATAAAGATCGATCACGTCGGTCTGCAGGCGTTTCAGGCTCGCATCGCACGACGCGACAATGTCGGCAGGCGTCATGCCGGCGCCCTCGCGCACCCAGGGCATGCCGCGCGACGGGCCGGCCACCTTGGTGGCCAGCGTGAGCTTCTGGCGGGCGCCCGGGTTCTTCGCGAACCAGTTGCCGATGATGGTTTCGGTCGCGCCGAAGGTTTCCTTGCGCGCGGGCACCGCGTACATCTCGGCGGTGTCGATGAAATCGACGCCGCGCTCGAGCGAAAGGCCGAGGATCTGGTGCGCCGTGGCTTCGTCGACCTGCTCGCCGAAGGTCATGGTGCCGAGGCAGATCGGGGTGACTTGAAGGTCGCTTTGACCCAGTTTGATTTTTTGCATGGGCGAAATCCTACCGCCCTGCCCCGTTTCGCGCTGCGGCCTCAGTCGGGCAGGAAACGCACCTGACCCGGATCGATGCCCAACTGCACCTTCGCGCCCGGCACCAGCACCGGCTCGCCAGCGTAGTGCACCTCGTCTGCCACCATGAAAGTCTGGCCCACGCGCAGCTTGTAGCGCGACACCTCACCAAGGAATTCGGTGCTTTCGACCACGCCCTCGACCCAGACACGCGCGGCGTCCTGCGGCGTGCCGGCGGGTCGGATGTGAACCTGGTGCGGGCGAAAAGCCATCGCCGCCGGGCCCACCACAATGTCGGCGTCGAGCCCCTGCTGCGGCACCCGCAATTCGCCGACGCCGTCCGCCTCGAACTGCAGCATCCCGCCCTCCTGACCGGTGATACGCCCTTCCAACAAGTTGGCCGTGCCGACGAATCCGGCGACGAACCGGTTGACCGGGAAGTCGAACAACCCCGTGGCCGGCCCAACCTGCTGCAGCACGCCCTTGTCGAGCACGGCCATGCGGTCGGCCGTGGTCATGGCTTCCTCCTGATCGTGCGTGACGAAGATGGTGGTGAGGCCCAAGGTGCGCTGCAAGTGCTTGAGTTCGTCGCGCATCTGCACGCGCAGATTCTTGTCGAGGTTCGACAGCGGCTCGTCGAGCAGCAGCAGCTTGGGTTCGATGACGATGGTGCGCGCCAGTGCCACGCGCTGCTGCTGGCCGCCCGAGAGCTGGCCGGGCCGGCGCTTGCCGTAGTCGGACAGGCCCACCAGTTCGAGCGCGGCGCCCACCTTGCGCTGGATCGCGTCGCGTGTCTCGCGCCGCTCGACCAAGCCAAATGCCACGTTGTCCCACACCGACATGTGCGGCCACAGCGCGTAGCTCTGGAACACCATACCGATGTTGCGCGCGTGCGGCGGGATGTGCGTGATGTCCTGACCGTCGACCAGCAGCTCACCGCGCTGATGCTGGTTGAAGCCCGCGATCAAGCGCAGCAGCGTCGACTTGCCAGAACCCGAGGGCCCGAGCAACGCGAAGAACTCGCCCGGTTCGATCTTCAGGTTGATGTCGCGCAGCACTTCGGTCGTGCCATAGCTCAGGGAAATGTGGCGCGCTTCGAGGGACACCTTTTTCATCTTGTTCATTTCGCTCATGCCGCTGTTCTTTCAGGGGTGCGCGTGCGCTCGACAAAGCGATGCGACGCCCAGGTGCCGAGACCCACCACAACGACCGCCAGCACGCCGAGCGCCGCGCCCGGTCCGCGGCCGGCCGCGCTCTGCATGTAGAGGTAGATGCCATAGCTCATCGGCGCCTGCGATTCGGACGATGTGAGCAGCAAGGTGGCCGACAGCTCCACCGCCGCCGTGATGAAACTGGTGACGAAGCCAGCGAGCATGCCGCCCGCCATGAGCGGCACCATCACCCGACGCACGGTGCGCCAGCGGGTGGCACCAAGGCTTTGCGCCGCTTCTTCCAGCGACATGTGCACCTGCTGCAGGGCCGCCATGCAGGCCCGCAATGCGTACGGCAGGCGCCGCACCGCGTAGGCCAGCATGATCAACACCCAGCTCGTGACGATGGGCGTGTCGGTGAATGGCAAATTCACCCCCTTGAACAGGCGCAGATAACCGATGGCCAGCACCAGTCCCGGGATCGCGAGCGCGACCGAGGCCAGGTAGTCGAGCCATTTGCGCGCCGGCAACGTGGTGCGCAGGATGAGCCAGGCGATCGCAGTGCCGATCACGACATCGAGGCTGGCGGCCAGCACGCAATAGAGCAATGTGTTGCCGATCATCTGCTGCGAGTTCTCGAACACGTTGGCGTAGTGGCCCAGCGTGTAGGCGTCGGGCAGCACCGAAAAGCTCCATACCTTGGCAAAGGACATCAGCAGGATGCCCAGGTGCGGTGCCAGCACGATGAACAGCACCAATGCGATCCAGCCATAGGCCAGCACCGATTCCCAACCGCCCAGCTTGCGCCGCTGCAATGAGCCACCGCCCTTTTGCAGGGTCGCGTAGTCCTTGCCCTTCATCACACGTGCAGCCATCCACAGCGCAAGGATCGAGAACGCGATCATCAGCACGCTGGTGACATAACCCAGCGGATCGTCGATGCCGACCGAGGTGATGCGAAGGTAGGCCTGCGGTGCCAGCATATTGGTCACCCCCATCACCAGCGGCGTGCCGAGGTCGTCGAACACCTTGACGAACACCAGCGCCGCGCCGGCCAAAAAGCCCGGCATCGCCAGCGGAAAGATGATGCGACGGAACAGCCGGAAGCCCTTGGCGCCGAGGTTCAGCGCCGACTCTTCCATGGCACCGTCGATGTTGCGCATCGAGGCCACCAGGTTCAAGAGGATGAACGGAAAGTAATGGATGCTCTCGACAAAAACCACGCCGACGAGGCCATCCATGATCGGAATCTTGAAACCGAAGTACTGATCGAGCAGCAGGTTGACCGACCCGTTGCGTCCGAAGATCAGTTGCAGCGCGACCGCGCCGACGAAGGGCGGCATGATCAAAGGCAGCACGCCGAGCGTCTGGATCAGCAGCGCACCGCGAAACTCGAACCGCACCGTGAGGTACGCCAGCGGCACCGCGATCAGCGAGGCGAACAACACGCTCGCCAGCGACACGATCAGGCTGTTGAAAAACGATTCGCGAAAGATGCTCTGCGCGAAGAAGTTGGCGAAGTGCCCGAGCGTCAGGCCGCCGGTTTCGTCGACGAAGGCCGTGAAGATCACCAGCCCGACGGGGATCAACAAAAAGACCAGCAAGAAGGCGCCGACCGCTGCCGCCACCGTCCATGCACCCCAGCCTGCACCCGCTTTCCTCAAGCGAATCGGTGCCGCCTCCTCCCCTGTGGCCGCCGTCACTTGACGAGCGCCGCGGCCTGGTCCGCGAGCTCGGTGGCCTTCGCGTAATGGGTCTTCGCCTTCGAGGCCCAGAGTTCTTCTTGCCCCGTGAGCTGCTTCGACACCGCGACGTCACGCCGGTTCTTGCGGAACAGTTCGAGGAACTGTTCGTTCTTCACGTTGTCCTGTCCGACCAGCGGCGAGTAGGCAAAAGCTCTGGCCTGCTTCACAAGCTCGCTGGCTTGCGCGTTGGGCTTGGCCTTGAGCTTTTTTTCCGCATCGTGGATCGCCTTCGTCGCGCCTTGCAGCTCTTTCAGGCGGAAGGTCACCATTTGGTCGAACATGCTCACCACCACTTGGTAGCGCGCCTCCGACAGCTCGGAGTTGAACTGCACCTTCGCCTTCTTCGCCACCGCCTGGATGTCGGGGTAGCCGGCGGGCACCTTGAGGTCGGCATAGGGCAATACCGGTAACCGGCTGATCTTCGGGTCGAACAGGATCTGCTGACCGTCCTTCGAGAGCGTGAAGGCAATGAACTTCTTCGCCTCTTCGGCGTTCTTGCCGCCGGTGACCAGACCGATGTTGGCCGGCACCACGGCCGTCACGCTCGGGTAGGCAAAGTCCACCGGAAAGCCGGAGTACTTGCCCGCCAGTCCGAAGAAATCGATGACCAGGCCCACGCCGTATTGCCCACTGTTCACGCCGTCGGGCACGCCGAAGCTGCGGTCGGTCACTGCCGCACAGTTGCCCATGATCTGCAGCAGTTCGGTCCAGCCTTTGTCCCAACCCTCGCCCTGCAGCAGCGTCTCGACCGTGAGGTGCGTCGTGCCAGAGCGTGAGGGTGAACTGATCGCCACGTGCCCGAAATACTCCGGCTTCGCCAGGTCGCTCCATTCGCTGGGCACCGGCAGCTTGTTGGCCTGCAGGTAGCGGGTGTTCCACATCATCCCGTAACCGGCCAGTGCCTGGCCGTAGTAGAGGCCCTGAGGGTCGTTGATCGGGTAGTTGCCGATCTTTTCGGGCACCTTCGGGTTCTTGACGTCGGGCGCGGCCGTTAACAGCTTGTCGCGCGCCAGCACCTCGAACGCGTCGGGCGCCGAAGCCCACATCACGTCCGGCCGCTGACCCACCGCGAGCTCCTTGATGTAGGCGATGGAGGCGGTGGTGTTCTTGTTCAGCACCTCGATCTTGATGCCCGGATTGGCCGCCTCGAACGCTTTCTTGTAGGGGTCGGTCAGGTCTTTGGCGAAGGACGTGACCACGGTCACCGTGCCGGCCTGGGCCGTGCACCAGCCGAGCAACAGGCTGGCGGCGAGCAGGCGAAGTGGGGGTGTGCGTGGCATGCGGTGTCTCCCTGTGAAAGCGGTTCGAGTGGCCTTGACTCTAGTGGCGCGCTATGGCGAACGCCTCCTGCATAACCCTAGGGTGAACCCGTCGCGCCGCCTTCTTATGATCCTGCCCATGTACCAGCCCCGCCGACCTTCCAAGAGCGAATTCATTCCCCTGCGCGGCCTGCGCTACCACGTGCTCTCGTGGGGCGAGCCGACCCCGGGGCGCGCGCCGCTGGTCATGGTGCATGGGTGGATGGACGTGGCCGCGTCATGGCAGTTCGTGATCGACGCACTGGCCGAAGACCGCCATGTGATCGCGCCCGACTGGCGCGGTTTCGGGCTCACCGAATGCGGCGCCGACCACTACATCATGGGCGACTACATCGCCGACCTCGACTGCCTGCTCGACCACTGCGCCGGCGACGCGGCGGTCGACCTGGTCGGCCACAGCATGGGCGGCAACGTGTCGATGCTCTACGCCGGCGTGCGGCCGCAGCGCATCCGGCGCCTGGTCAACCTCGAAGGCTTCGGCATGCCGGCGGCCGACCCGGAAGACGCGCCGGCGCGCTACGGCAAGTGGATCGACGAGCTCAAGCGCCTGCACCGCGGCGAGCTCGACCTGAAAGCCTACCCCGCCATCGACGGCGTCGCGCGCCGACTCATGAAGACCAACCCGCGCCTCACCCCTGACAAAGCCCACTGGCTTGCAAGCCATTGGGCGCGCCAGCGCGGCGACGGCCTTTGGGAAATCCTCGGTGAGCCCGGCCACAAGATCAGCAGCGCGCAGATCTACCGGCTCGACGAAGTGCTCGCGCTCTACCGGCGCATCAGCGCACCGCTGCTCGCCGTCGAAGCGGCCGATGACAGTCTCACAACGTGGTGGAAGGGCCGTTACACGTTGGCGCAGTACCACGAGCGCCTGCAGTCGGTGCCCGACGCGCGGGTCGCGCGGGTCGAGGACGCGGGCCACATGCTGCACCACGACCAGCCAGCGAACGTCGCGAAGCTGATCGAAAACTTTTTCGCTGCCTGAGTCGAAGCAGGCCCCGCAAGGCGCGGCGTTCACTGACAGCGCGACGGGGATCGCTCGGGCACACTCGACAGGTTTTGCTCACTCCAGCCGCACCATGAAAAGCCAGCCCGCGATTGATCCCCAAGCTTTCCAACGCGTGCTCAGCCGCAACGTCAAGTTGCCGCTCGTGGCCGGCGTGCTCGGTGCGGCCGTTTTCGTCGGGCTCATCTTCTATCTCTTGTCGGTGATCGGCTGGGTCGAGCACACCGACCAGGTCACGCGCAACGCGACCGAGGCCCAGCGACTGAGCGTGGACATGGAGTCGAGCATGCGCGGCTACCTCATCAGCGGCGACGTGCGCTTTCTCGATCCGTACCAGTCGGCGCAGTCTCGCATCGACGGCGAGTTGGGCGCCTTGCGTGCACTGGTGGCCGACAACAAGGCCCAGGTGGCGCGCGTCGACCGCATTGCCGCTGCCCAAACGAGCTGGGACGCGTATGCGGCAGACCTGATCGCCTTGCGCCGCGCCGACCAGGACTATCGGCAAAGCGTGAACGCGGGTCGCGGCAAGGCGCTGAGCGACGCGATGCGGTCCGATTACGCCACCTTTCTCAACATCGAGCAGAACCTGCGCTTTCAGCGCAACAACGACGCGAACCGCACGAGCCTGCTGGTGGTGGGCGCCTATGTGCTGTTCAGCCTGTTGCTGACCGGCGCGCTCGGCTACTTCGGCCGTCGCCAGCTGGCCCAGCTGTCGGGCAGCTACGAAGCTGCACTCGCGGAGCAGACCGCCCATTCCGAAGTGCTGCAGCAGCAAGCGTGGCTGCGCAGCGCACAAAACGAACTGGCGGGCGAGCTCGTGGGGCAGCTCAGCGTGCAGGAACTGGGGCGCAAGACGCTGGCGTTCTTCGGCCGCCACATCGGCAGCAACGTTGGCGCGCTCTACCTGCGCGAACCGCAGGGCCAGCTGCGGCGCGCGGCTGCCTACGGCTTTTCGGCGGCGGCGGAGGCCAGTCCGCAGATCTTCTCGGGCACGCAGGGCTTGCTCGGGCAGGCCGCGACCGAGCGCCGCACCGTGCTGGTCGAGCCGGTGGAGGCCGACTACCTCAAGGTCAACTCGGGCCTCGGCGAGACCGCGCCGCGTGCGGCGCTGCTGCTGCCGGTGACGCACGAAGGCCAGGTCAACGGCGTGATCGAGCTCGGTCTCATGCGCGCGCCCAACGAGCGCGCGACCACGCTGCTCGACACCGTGGCCGGCACCATCGGCAGTGCGGTCGCGGGATCGCGCTATCGCGAACAGCTGCAGGACGTGCTGGCCGAAACCCAGCAACTGAACGAAGAGCTGCAGGTGCAGCAGGAAGAGCTGCGCACCGCGAATGAAGAACTCGAAGAGCAGTCGCGCGTGCTGCGCCAGTCGCAGGCAACGCTGGAAAACCAGCAGGCCGAACTGGAGCAGACCAACAGCCAGCTGTCGGAGCGCACCGATGCCCTCGACCAGCGCAATGCCGCCCTGAAGCGCGTGCAGCTCGATCTCGAAGACCGCGCCGAAGAACTGCAACGCGCCAGCCGCTACAAGTCGGAGTTCCTCGCCAACATGTCACACGAGCTGCGCACGCCGCTCAACAGCGCGCTCATCTTGTCCAAGCTGCTGGGCGACAACCCGCAGGGCAACCTGACGCCCGAGCAGGTGAAGTTCGCGGAGTCGATCTACTCGTCGGGCAACGACCTGCTGGTGCTCATCAACGACATCCTGGACATCGCCAAGGTCGAGGCCGGCAAGCTCGAAGTGCAGCCAGAAGTGGTGGCCGTCAACAGCGTGGCCGAGAGCCTGCGCATGACGTTCACGCCGCTCGCCAACGACAAGAAGCTGGCGTTCGAACTCGACGTCGCGCCCGATGCGCCGGTCAGCCTGGTCACCGATCGGCAGCGCGTCGAGCAGATCCTGAAGAACCTGCTCTCGAATGCGCTGAAGTTCACGGACCGCGGTACCGTGCGGCTTCACGTCTCGGCACGAGCGGGCGGCGGTGCGCAGTTTGCGGTGAGCGATTCCGGCATCGGCATCGCGGTCGACCAGCAGGACGTGATTTTCGAAGCCTTCCGGCAAGCCGACGGCACCACCAGCCGGCGCTATGGCGGCACCGGCCTCGGCCTGTCGATCTCGCGCGACCTCACGCGCCTGCTCGGCGGCGAGCTGCAGGTGCACAGCGTGCCCGGACAAGGCAGCACCTTCACGCTCGCACTGCCGGCCGACATCGCCCAGCCGCTGACCGCCGCGGAGCGCAGTGACGGTGCGGCAACCGCACCGCAGCCCAGGCCGCTGCGCGCCACGGGCATGCCGGCCGCCAAGCCCGCGGCCTCACCGCTCGTGCCCGCGCCCGACATCCCGCAGTTTGCCGACGACCGCGCGTTGCCGCCCGACCTGTCGCGCCGCGTGCTCGTCATCGAAGACGAGCCGCAGTTCGCGCACATCCTCTACGACCTGGCGCACGAGCTCGGTTACCGCTGCCTCGTGGCGCACGGCGCCGCCGACGGCTTCGCGCTGGCGCGGCAGTACGTGCCCGACGCGATCCTGCTCGACATGCGGTTGCCCGACAGCCCCGGCCTCGGCGTCTTGCAGCACTTGAAGGACGACTCGCACACGCGGCATATCCCGGTGCACGTCGTGTCGGCACAAGACCAGTCCGAGGCGGCGCTGCACATGGGCGCGATCGGCTACGCGCTCAAGCCCGCATCGCGCGACCAGTTGAAGGACGTGTTCGCCAAGCTCGAACAGAAGCTCTCGCAAAAGGTCAAGCAGGTGCTGGTGGTGGAAGACGACGCACTGCAACGCGACAGCGTGATCCACTTGATTGCCGACGACGACGTGGCGATCACCGCCGTGGGCACCGGCGAGGAAGCGCTGGCGCTGCTGCGCACCCGGGTGTTCGATTGCATGATCACCGACCTGAAGCTGCCCGACCTGCAGGGCAGCGAGTTGCTGCAGCGCATGGCGCTGGAAGACATCGTGTCGTTCCCGCCCGTCATCGTCTACACCGGCCGCAACCTCACGCGCGCCGAAGAGGCCGAGCTGCTGCGCTACTCGCGCTCGATCATCATCAAGGGCGCGCGTTCGCCCGAGCGCCTGCTCGACGAGGTGACGCTGTTCCTGCACAAGGTCGAATCGGAACTGTCGAGCGAACGCCAGACCATGCTGAAGACGGCGCGCGGGCGCGACCGCGTGTTCGAAGGCCGCCGCATCTTGCTGGTGGACGACGACGTGCGCAACATCTTCGCGCTGACCAGCGCGCTGGAGCAGCGCGGCGCGGTCGTCGAGGTCGGCCGCAACGGCATCGAGGCGCTCGCCAAGCTCGACGAGGTGCCCGACATCGACCTGGTGCTGATGGACGTGATGATGCCGGAGATGGACGGCCTCGAAGCCACGCGCCGGCTGCGCCAGGACGCACGCTTCCAGAAGCTGCCGGTGATCGCCGTCACCGCCAAGGCCATGAAGGACGATCAGGAGCAGTGTCTCGCCGCCGGTGCGAACGACTATCTGGCCAAGCCCGTCGACCTCGATCGCCTGTTCTCGCTGCTGCGCGTCTGGATGCCGAAGATGGAGCGGCTGTGAATCTGCCGGACGACACCGAGATCGAGCTTCGCCTGCTGATGGAGGCGATCTACCTCAAGTACAACCACGACTTTCGCGACTACACCGGTGCCTCGCAAAAGCGGCGCGTGCTGTATGCGCTCGAGCAGATGGCGCTGCCGACCATCTCCGCCCTGCAGGAGCGCGTGCTGCGCGAGCCGACGCTGTTCGCGCAGCTGCTGCAGTTCCTCACCATTCCGGTGAGCGAGATGTTCCGCGACCCGCCCTACTTCAAGGCGCTGCGAACCCAGGTCGTGCCGGTGCTTCACACCTATGCGTCGATCAAGGTCTGGGTGGCCGGTTGCAGCACGGGCGAAGAGGTGTATTCGCTGGCGATCCTGCTGCGCGAGGAAGGCCTGCTCGAGCGCTCGCTGATCTACGCGACCGACATCAATCCGGCCTCGCTCGAGAAAGCGCGGCAGGGCATCTTCCCGCTCGAATCGGTGCGCGGCTACACCGCCAACTACCAGCGCGCCGGTGGGCAGCACGCGTTTTCCGGCTATTACACAGCGGCCTACGATGCCGCCCGCTTCGACCCGTCGCTGTGCGCCAACGTGATCTTCGCGGACCACAGCCTGGCGACCGACAGCGTGTTCGCCGAAACGCATCTGGTGTCGTGCCGCAACGTGCTGATCTACTTCAACCGGCAGCTGCAGGACCGCGCGCTCGGGCTCTTCCACGAGTCGCTGTGCCACCGCGGCTTTCTGGGGTTGGGCAGCAAGGAGAGCATCGATTTCTCGGCCTATGCCGGGCGCTTCGACACGCTGGCCCGCGCCGAACGCCTCTACCGCAAGGGCGCATGAGCTTGCCTCTGGTCGATGCGGTGGTGATTGGTGCTTCCGCCGGTGGCGTGGATGCGCTCATGGTGCTGCTCGCCGGCTTGCCGGCCGGCTGGCGGCTGCCACTGGTCGCGGTGCTGCATCTGCCCGAATCGCACGAGAGCCGGCTCGCCGAAGTGTTTCGTGCGCGCCTGCCGATCGCCGTGCACGAGGCACAAGACAAGGCGCCCATCGCACCGGCGACGCTCTATTTCGCGCCCCCCGGCTACCACCTCTCGATCGAGCGCGACCGACGGTTCTCACTCAGCTGCGAGCCGCCGCTGCACTGGTCGCGCCCGGCCATCGACATGACGATGAACTCGGCGGCCGACGCCTACGGCCCGTCGCTCGCCGGGCTGCTGCTGACAGGCGCCAATGAAGACGGCGCGGCCGGACTCGCGCGCATCCATCGGGCCGGTGGCCTCACGGCCGTGCAGGACCCTGAGGAGGCCCAGGTGGCCACGATGCCACTGGGCGCGCTCGCACGCCATCGCCCCGACCACATACTTCCCCTGCGCGAACTGCGCGAACTGCTGATGCAACTGGACGCCGCCCATGCCCCTTGAACACGAAAGCAAGCTGCTGCTCGTCGACGACCTGCCAGACAACTTGCTGGCGCTGGAGGCCCTGGTGCGCGGCGCGGGCCGCACCGTGTTCCAGGCCGACTCGGCCGACGCGGCGCTGGCCCTGATGCTCGAACACGAGTTCGCGCTGGCAATCCTCGATGTGCAGATGCCCGGCATGAACGGCTTCGAGCTGGCCGAAATGATGCGCGGCACCGAGCGCACCCGGCACATCCCGATCATCTTCGTGAGCGCGGCAGGCAGCGAACTGAACTACGCGTTCAAGGGATACGAGAGCGGCGCCGTCGACTTCCTGCAGAAGCCGCTGGACGGCCATGTGGTGCAGAGCAAGGTCAACGTCTTCGTCGATCTCTACCAGCACCGCAAGGCGCTCAAGCAGGAAATGGACGCGCTCGCCGCCGCCCATCGGCAGACGGAGGCGGTGGTCGCGCAACTGCAGACCACGCAGGCCGAACTGCAGCGCGCGGTGCGCATGCGCGACGACTTCATGTCGATGGTGTCGCACGAACTGCGCACGCCGCTCAACACGCTCTACCTGGAGACGCAGGTGCGCAAGATGCACCTTTCGCGCGGCAACACCGCCCCTTTCGAAGCCGATCGGCTGCCCGCAATGATCGACCGCGACCAGCGCCAGATCATGAACATGGTGCGGCTGATCGACGACATGCTCGACGTCTCGCGCTTGCGCAGCGGCAGCCTATCGATCCAGCCTGCGCCGGTCGACCTCGCGAGCCTTGCAGAACGCGTGATCGAGAATCTCGCGCAGCAGGCGGAAGTGGCCGGCTGCGTGGTCACCCTCGACGCGCCCGCGCCGGTCGAGGGACTGTGGGACGGCTTCCGCATCGAGCAGGTCGTGACCAACCTGCTGACCAATGCGATGCGCTACGGCGGCGGCAAGCCGATCGCCGTGACGGTCGCCCAGTCCGCCAACGAGACGCGGCTGTCGGTGCGGGACGAAGGCATCGGCATCGCGCCGGAAGACCATGTGCGCATCTTTGGCCAGTTCGAGCGCACCGACAACAGCCGCAAGAAAGTGTCGGGGCTGGGTCTGGGCCTGTACATCACGCAGCAGATCGTCGAGGCGCACGGTGGCCACATGGTGGTGGAGAGCGCCCTCGGCGAGGGCGCCCGTTTCGTCGTGGTGCTCCCGCCACGGCCACCAGCGCAGTAGCCCCGGTTGTGGCGTCGCGCGACCGGAGGACAATGCCGGTCAATACGACAACAACAAAGAGGCTGGAGATGAGACTGCGCGAAACAACTTCGCAGCGGACGCGAGGGGCACTGGTGCTCGTCGCCGCCAGCACCTTCGGGCAGGTCGCCTTGGCACAGCAGCGCACTGCGCCGGCCGACGACGGTTCGCACTGGGAGGTGATCGTCTCGCCCTACACGCTGCACTGGCATCGGGACGAAGCGCACCGGCACGTGCTGTTGCTGGGACTGGAGCGGGCGCAGCCCGACGGCACCCTGTGGGGCGGCGCGCTGTTCCGCAATTCGTTCGGCCAGGCCACCGGGTACGCCTATTACGGCCATGTCTGGGAAGGCCTTTTCGACCAGCCTTCGCTGTACGCCAAGCTCACCGGCGGCATCCTCTACGGCTACCGGGGCCGGTACAAGGACAAGGTGCCGTTCAACCACGGCGGGGTTTCGCCGGCGCTCATTCCGGCGATCGGGTGGCGCCTCACCCCCCGGGACGCGGTGCAGGTGGCCGCCCTCGGCAAGGCCGGTGTGACCTTTTCGTACAACCGCCGCTTCTGAGCGCGCGGGCCGGATGTGCCCCGCCCGGAACGGTGATCCGGGCGCGTGAGAAAATGCGCGGTTGCCCGCCGGACTTCCCGGTGAGCCCGAACATTCGCAGGACATCCCCATGGACGCAGAACAAATCAACCAGATCGACGCCAACCTTGCAGACCTGAGCGTCCGCACGGTCGATTTACGGAGGTATCTTTGACTACGATGCCAAAGCCGAACGTCTGAGGACGGTCAACGCATCGCTCGAAGATCCGACGGTCTGGAACGACCCGAAGAAGGCCCAGGAACTGGGCCGTGAAAAGAAATCGCTCGACGACGTCGTGGTCACGCTCGACAAGCTCACCAGCGGCCTGTCGGACAACACCGAGCTCTTCGAGATGTCGAAGGCCGATGGCGACATGGACGGCCTGCAGGCCATCGCTGACGACGCGGCCAAGCTCGAATCCGACATCAAGCAGCTCGAATTCCGCCGGATGTTCAGCAACCCGGCCGATCCGCTCAATTGCTTCGTCGACATCCAGGCCGGCGCCGGCGGCACCGAGGCGTGCGACTGGGCCAGCATGCTGCTGCGCCAGTACCTGAAGTACGCCGAGCGCAAGGGCTTCAAGACGCAGATCGAAGACGAAACGCCGGGCGACACCGCCGGCATCAAGGGCGCGACCATCAAGGTCGAGGGCGACTACGCCTTCGGCCTGCTGCGCACCGAAACCGGCGTGCACCGGCTGGTGCGCAAGTCGCCGTTCGACTCGTCGGGCGGGCGCCACACCAGCTTCGCCAGCATCTTCGTGTACCCCGAGGTGGACGATTCGATCGAGATCGACATCAACCCGTCGGACGTGCGGGTCGACACCTTCCGCGCCAGCGGCGCGGGCGGCCAGCACATCAACAAGACCGACTCGGCGGTGCGGCTCACGCACATTCCGACCGGCATCGTGGTGCAGTGCCAGGACGGCCGCAGCCAGCACAGCAACCGCGACGTGGCCTGGAAGCGCCTGCGCTCGCGGCTCTACGACTTCGAGTTGCGCAAGCAACAGGAGGCGCAGCAGAAGCTGGAAGACACCAAGACCGACGTGGGCTGGGGCCATCAGATCCGCAGCTATGTTCTGGACAACAGCCGCATCAAGGACCTGCGCACCAACGTCGAAGTCTCGGCCACGCAGAAGGTGCTCGACGGCGACCTGGATGTGTTCATCGAAGCGTCGTTGAAGCAGGGCGTGTGATGGCGCGGACCGACGCGCTGATCTTCGACATGGACGGCACCATGATCGACTCCATGCCGTGGCACGCCAAGGCATGGGTCGAGTTCGCGCGCCGCCGCGACATGGCGCTCGACGTGCCCGACCTCATGCGCCGCACCACCGGACGCACCGCCATCGAATGCGCTCGGGAACTGATGCAGCGCGATGTGACGGAAGAGGAGAGCGCGTTGATCACGCACGAGAAAGAGCTGATCTATCGCGAACTCTTTTCGGCCGAGTTCCGCGAGGTCGCGGGCTTCAACGCGTTCGCGAAAGCGGCCGTAGCGCGCGGACTCAAGATCGCCGTAGGCACCGCCGGCGACAAGCACAACATCGAGTTCGCGATGTCGCGGCTGAAGATGGACCCGTTGCCGCTCGCGATCGTGGGGGCGACGAAGGCTTGACCGGCAAGCCGACGCCGGCCATCTTTCTCGAAGCGGCCCGCCGCATCGGTGTCGCACCGGAGCGCTGCATCGTGTTCGAAGACGCGCCTTTCGGCATCGAAGCCGCACGCCGTGGCGGCATGCGCGCCGTCGCCGTGTGCAGCACGCACACCGCCGCCGAACTCGGCGGCCCGCACGTGATCGCCGCCGTGCGCGACTACGACGAACTCGCCCATTCAAATTTTCTGGAGACACTCGATGCTGTTGCAACGTGACGCCCAAGGGCAACCCATTGCCATCCGCCGCGACGACTATGCCGCGCCGGCGTACTGGATCGACACCGTCGACCTGACGTTCGACCTCGACCCCGCCAAGACGCGGGTGCTCAACCGCATGCGCCTGCGCCGCAACCCCGACGTACCGACGCAGCCGCTGCGCCTGGACGGCGACGAGCTGAACCTCGCGCGCGTGCTGGTCGACGGCCAGGGCGCCACCTTTCGCATGGAAGCCGATCAGCTCGTGATCGACGCCCTGCCCGACGCGTTCGACCTCGAGATCTTCACGACCTGCTGCCCGGTGAAGAACACCAAGCTGATGGGCCTGTTCGTGAGCGAAGACACCTTCTTCACGCAGTGCGAAGCCGAGGGCTTTCGCCGCATCACCTACTTCCTCGACCGGCCCGACGTGATGGCGATGTACACCGTCACGCTGCGCGCCAGCAAGGCTGCGTATCCGGTGCTGTTGTCGAACGGCAACCTGCTCGAACAGGGTGAGTTGCCCGATGGCCGCCACTTTGCGAAGTGGGTGGATCCGTTCAAGAAGCCGGCCTACCTGTTCGCGCTGGTCGCGGGCAAGCTGGTGGCGCGCGAGCAGCGCATCACGGCGCGCAACGGCAAGGCGCATCTGCTGCAGGTCTACGTGCGCGCCGGCGACCTCGACAAGACCGAGCACGCGATGAACTCGCTCGTCAATTCGGTGCTGTGGGACGAAGCCCGCTTCGGCCTGCCGCTGGACCTCGACCGCTTCATGATCGTCGCGACCAGCGACTTCAACATGGGCGCGATGGAAAACAAGGGCCTGAACATCTTCAACACGAAGTACGTTCTGGCCAACCAGGCCACCGCGACCGACGCCGACTACAGCAACATCGAGAGCGTGGTCGGCCACGAGTACTTTCACAACTGGAGCGGCGACCGCGTCACCTGCCGCGACTGGTTCCAGCTGTCGCTCAAGGAAGGCCTCACGGTCTTCCGCGACCAGGAATTCAGCCAGGACCTGTGCGCCGATGCGTCTGCCCGCGCTGTCAAGCGCATCGAGGACGTGCGCGTGCTGCGCACCGCCCAGTTCCCCGAAGACGCCGGCCCGATGGCGCATCCGGTGCGGCCCGACAGCTACATCGAGATCAGCAACTTCTACACCGTCACCATCTACGAAAAGGGCTCCGAGGTCGTCCGCATGATGCAGACGCTGGTCGGCCGCAAAGGCTTCGAGCGCGGCATCACGCTCTACTTCGAGCGCTTCGACGGACAGGCAGTCACTTGCGACGACTTCGCGCAGGCGATCGCCGATGCCAACCCCGACTCCGACTTGGCGCGGCTGCTCCCTCAGTTCAAGCGCTGGTACAGCCAGGCCGGCACGCCGCGCCTTGCCGCGCAGGGCCACTACGACGCGGCGGCGCGCAGCTACACGCTGAGCTTCACCCAGAGCTGCCCGCCCACGCCGGGCCAGGCCACCAAGGAACCCTTCGTCTTGCCGGTCAACCTCGGCTTGCTGGCAGCCGACGGCCGCGCGCTGCCGCTGCAACGCGAAGGCGAGAGCGAAGCGACGAGCGGCACCCGCACCGTGGTGCTCACCGAGGCCAGCGAGCAGATCGTTTTCGTCAACCTCGACGCCGAGCCGGTGCCGTCGATCCTGCGTGGCTTCAGCGCGCCGGTGATCCTCGACTTCGACTACAGCGACGCACAGCTGCTGACGCTGCTGGCCAACGACATCGACCCGTTCAACCGCTGGGAAGCCGGCCAGCGCCTGGCGCTGCGCTCGGCGGTCCACGCGATCGCAGCCACCTCGGGTGCTGCCGACGCTTCGGTGTTGAACGATGCCTACCTGGAAGCGATGCGCAGCGTGCTGCGCGATCCGGCGCTCGATGCCGCCTTCAAGGAACTGGTGCTCACGCTGCCCTCCGAAACCTACATCTCCGAACAGCTCGACGTGGTCGATCCGCAGCGCGTGCACACCGTGCGCGAAGCCATGCGCGCGCAGCTCGCCACGGCACTCGTCGCCGATTGGGAACAGGCCTACGAGGCGAATCAGGACACCGGCGCCTACAGCCCCGACCCGTTGTCGTCGGGTCGCCGCGCCCTGGCCGGCATGGCGCTCGTCAACCTCTGCCTGGCCGCGCGCATCTCCGGCGACACCGTGTGGCCCGGCAAGACGCTGCAGCGCTTCAAGGACGCGGGCAACATGACCGACCGCTTCAACGCCCTCCACGCGCTGGTGTCGTCGGGCCATGCGCTCGCGGCGCCGGCGCTGGCGCGCTTCCACGCGCTCTTCAAGAACGAGGCGCTGGTCATCGACAAGTGGTTCTCGCTGCAGGCCGGCGCAGCCGACCGCGGTGGCGACATCCTGCCCCTGGTCAAGCAGCTGATGAAGCACCCGGACTTCTCCATCAAGAACCCGAATCGCGCGCGCAGCGTGATCTTCAGCTACTGCAGCGCCAACCCCGGCGCGTTCCACCGCCCGGACGCGTCCGGCTACGTGTGGTGGAGCGACCGCGTGATCGAACTCGACGCGATCAACCCGCAGGTCGCAGCCCGCCTCGCGCGCGCGCTCGACCGCTGGAGCAAGCTGGCCGAGCCCTACCGCAGCGCGGCGCAGGAAGCCATCGCCCGCGTCGCCTCACGCCCGGATCTCAGCAAGGACACGCATGAAGTCGTCACCCGCGCACTGGCGGCCTGAACGGAAAACACACCCATGGCACAAAACATTTCACTGACCCGCTACCTCGTCGAACAACAACGCGTCGACGGCAAGATTCCCTCGCAGTTGCGGCTGCTGCTCGAAGTGGTGGCCCGCGCGTGCAAAAGCATCAGCATGGCGGTCAACAAGGGCGACCTGGGCGGCGTGCTCGGCAGCGCCGGCAGCGAGAACGTACAGGGCGAAGTGCAGAAGAAGCTCGACATCATCGCCAACGAAGTACTCATCGAAGCCAACGAATGGGGCGGCCACCTCGCCGCCATGGCGAGCGAAGAGATGGACAGCATCTACGTGGTCCCGAACCGCTATCCGCAGGGCGAATACCTGCTGCTGTTCGACCCGCTCGACGGCTCCAGCAACATCGATGTGAACGTCAGCATCGGCACCATCTTCAGCGTGCTGCTGAAGCCTGAAGGCCACCCGGGTGTGCAGGAATCTGACTTCCTGCAGGCCGGCAGCAAGCAGGTCGCGGCCGGCTACTGCATCTACGGACCGCAGACCACACTGGTGCTCACCGTGGGCGACGGCGTTGCGATGTTCACGCTTGATCGCGAACAGGGTTCTTTCGTGCTGACGCAGGAAAACCTGCGCATCCCGGCGGACACCAAAGAATTCTCGATCAACATGAGCAACATGCGCCACTGGGATGCGCCGGTGAAGCGCTACATCGACGAATGCCTTGCCGGCACCGAAGGCCCGCGCGACAAGGACTTCAATATGCGCTGGATCGCCAGCATGGTGACCGACGTGCATCGCATCCTGATGCGCGGCGGCATTTTCATGTACCCATGGGACAAGCGCGAGCCCGAAAAGGCCGGCAAGCTGCGTCTCATGTACGAGGCGAACCCGATGAGCTGGCTGGTCGAGCAGGCAGGTGGCATGGCGACCAACGGCCGCG
Source organism: Variovorax sp. PAMC 28711 (assembly GCF_001577265.1). Lineage (NCBI taxonomy): Bacteria > Pseudomonadati > Pseudomonadota > Betaproteobacteria > Burkholderiales > Comamonadaceae > Variovorax > Variovorax sp. PAMC 28711. Next base: position 776,482 of record NZ_CP014517.1, read on the forward strand.
AGCGCATCCTCGATCTGCAGCCCGGCAAGCTGCACGAACGCGTTTCGGTGATGCTCGGATCGAAGAACGAAGTCGAACGGGTCACCCGCTACCACGACCCTGTCTGAGGATTGGCTATAATTGCGGGCTTAGCCGGTGTAGCTCAGTCGGTAGAGCAGCTCATTCGTAATGAGAAGGTCGGGTGTTCGATTCATCTCTCCGGCACCATATGTAGCAAGGCCCCGCAGCTATTAATTCGATAGCACGGGGCCTTTCTCTTTGAAGGTTGTAGGCAATCTGTAGGCAACTTGTGCTTTTCGGACCCTCCCCTAGCGCGCCTTTGAAACGACAAGTGCGTCAAGACCTGAGACCCCCTGGCTCTCCCCTTTGAAAATCCTGCGCGCCGGGCTTGCTTGGAGTCGCGCTGTTAAATCACTCGCACTTGAACAGCACTTCGGCCTCAGGCCATCCACCCAACGGGCGCGGCGGGCGCTGTGTGATGTCAACCAGCCGATATTTCTTACCCTCACGCGCACACGATGCTGAGGCTTCCTGCACCGCTTCATTCTTGAGCTGCTCGGGGTTGTAGAAACGGGGTAGCCATGCGAAAACGGCCGCTTGTTGATCAAGCGGCCGTTTGGTCGTGTGGGAAGGCGATTCGCCCTCCCGCATCACGCAGTGTGTCTCAGGCTGCAGCCACCGTCCCGCCATCGCTGGCGATGACCTGACCAACGACGTACTCGCCCGCGCGTGAGCACAGGAAAGTGGCCAGTCCGGCGATGTCTTGCGGCGTACCGACGCGGCCGCTCGGGTTGCGCTCACCGATGCTGGCCCAGTCCACGTCATCGGTCTTGCCGCCAAAGCCCACGCCGGTGGACAGCATCCAGGTGGGATACGGTCCGGGCGCGATGGCGTTGAACAGGATGCGCTCCTTGGTCAACCGCGAGGCCATGAAACGGGTCAGGTGGTGCACAGCAGCCTTGGAAGCACCATACGACCACGCATCGAAGCGTGACGCCTTGAGGCCGTCGATCGAGCCGATGTTGACCACGCGCGCCGGCGATGGCCCCGCTGCGGCAGCGCGCAACAGAGGCATCAGCTTCTGCGTCAGGAAAAACACCGCCTTGACGTTGGTGTCCATGACCTTGTCCCAACCCACTTCCGGGAAATCGTCGATCGGTTCACCCCAGGAGGCGCCGGCGTTGTTGACCAGAATGTCGAGTTGAGGCTCGCGTTCCGACACGGCCTTGGCCAGCGCCTCGACGCCTTCCATACGCGACAAGTCGGCCGGCAGCGAAATGCACTGGCCGCCATAGGTATCGGCCAGACGCCGGGCCGTGGCATCGCAGACATCGGCCTTGCGCGACGAGATGTACACCTTGACCCCCTGGGCCAGGAAGCCGGCAGCGATCATCTCGCCGATACCACGCGAGCCGCCGGTGACCAGCGCGACCTTGCCGCGGATCGAAAACAGTCCGTCAAAGGATTCAGCTGTCATCTCGAACTCCTGTTCAGTTACGGAACGCCGAGGCCATGGCGGCGTCTTCCTCGCCGCCCTCATGCATGCGCACCTCGTTGCGGCCCACCACCAGGTGGTGCACCTCATCGGGGCCGTCGGCCAGGCGCAGCGTGCGTTGCTGGGCATACATGTACGCCAGCGGCGTGTGCTGCGAAACGCCCAGTGCACCGTGCATCTGGATGGCCTGGTCGATGATCTTGCAGACACGCTCGGGCACCATGGCTTTGACCATGTGCACCCACTGGCGCGCTTCGCGGTTGCCCAGCACGTCCATGGCCTTGGCCGCCTTCAACACCATCAGGCGCATGCTTTCGATCTCGATGCGGGCGCGCGAGATGATTTCGATGTTGCCACCCAGCCAGACCAGTTCCTTGCCGAAGGCTTTGCGCGACAGGCCGCGCGTCACCATCAGGTCCAGCGCCTTCTCGGCCGCGCCGATCGAGCGCATGCAATGGTGGATGCGGCCCGGGCCGAGGCGCACTTGCGAAATCTCGAAACCGCGACCTTCGCCAAGCAGCATGTTCTCTTTGGGCACGCGCACGTTTTCGTACAGGATGTGCATGTGGCCGTGCGGTGCATGGTCTTCGCCAAACACATGCATGGCACCGACGATCGTGACGCCGGGCGTGTCCTTGGGCACCAGGATCATCGACTGCTGCTGGTGCGACGGCGCGTCAGGGCTGGTGCGCACCATTGTGATGAGGATCTTGCAACGCGGGCTGCCGGCGCCCGAGATGTAGTGCTTCTCGCCATTGATCACCCATTCGTCGCCTTCCAGCACCGCGGTGGTGGCGATGTTCTTGGCGTCCGACGAGGCGTGGTGCACCTCGGTCATGGAATAGGCCGAGCGGATCTCACCATTGAGCAGCGGCTTCAGCCAACGCTCTTTCTGCTCGGGCGTGCCCACGCGCTCCAACACCTCCATGTTGCCGGTGTCGGGTGCAGAACAGTTCATGCATTCGCTGGCCAACGAAACCTTGCCCAGTTCGGCGGCAATGTAGGCGTAGTCCAGGTTGGACAGGCCTTCGCCGGTCTCGGCGTCGGGCAGGAAAAAATTCCACAGCCCTTCCTTCTTGGCCTGATCCTTCGCCGCATTGAGCAGGTCCAGTTGGCCATCCGCGTATTGCCAGCGGGCCTCGCCCACGCGGCCCTTGCCCAGCGCCTCGTATTTGGCGGCCATCGGCACCACGGTTTCAGCAATGAAGCGCTTGACGTGCTCATACAGCGGCAACGCCTTGTCGGACATGCGCAGGTCGTTCAATTCGTCGGTCGGGTTCAACCCGAATGCGGAAGCGGTGGATTTTTGAGGTGTCTTGCTCATGGTGTGGCGTTCTCCAAGCGATGGCAGGTGGTCGGAAATGACGCTGCAGACTTTGTTTCGTCCCGCTTGCGCCGGTGGTTTCAGATTGTCAGTATGGAATATGTTGCGCCACACTCCAGTCTTGTACGAGACAGCCAATAGCAGGGTTTGCACCCGGCGGCGCAGGGAGCATTTGCACTAGGATTAATCCAGTTTTCAGAATTTCAGTACGGTCGTGATCGATTCAGTATCTCGCCAATCAACTTCACTTCGGACATCCTCATGCGCCAAGCAGTCATCGTTTCCTATGCCCGCACCGGGTTGGCAAAAGCCGGTCGCGGCGGCTTTAACAACACCCCCAGCATGACGATGCTGGGCCACGCCATCCAACATGCCGTGCAGCGCTCTGGCGCCGATCCGGCCGAGATCGAGGACGTGATCGCCGGCTGCGTGGCCGCTTCGGGCAACGTGGCCCGCTCGGCCGCGCTGCTGGCCGGTTTGCCGGTCACCACCTCGGGCATGACACTGAACCGCGCCTGTTCGTCGGGCCTGAACGCAATCGCGATCGCCGCGCACCACATCGTCGAAGGCGGCGCCAGCGTCATGGTCGGTGGCGGTGTCGATTCGGTCAGCTTCCAGGGCGGTGGCGGTGGCGGCGTGGACGCCAGCCTGGCCGAGCAGCATCCCGCGATCTGGATGCCCATGATCGACACGGCCGACATCGTGGCCGAGCGCTACAAGCTGTCGCGGGAATACCAGGACGAGTACTCGCTGCGCTCGCAAAAGCTGATGGCCGCGGCCCAGGCCGGCGGCAAGTTCAAGGACGAAATCATCTCGGTCAAGACGCGCATGAAGGTCGTGGACAAGGTCACCAAGGCCGAGTCCTTCGTCGATGCCGTGGTCGATCGCGACGAGTGCAACCGCCCCGAAACCACACTGGAAGGCCTGGCCGGCTTGCAGCCGGTCAAGGGCGCCGGCAAGTTCGTGACGGCTGGCAACGCCAGCCAACTGGCCGACGGTGCCGCCGCCGTGGTGATGATGGAAGCCAAGGAAGCCGAGCGTCGCGGCCTGCAACCGCTGGGCGCCTTCAAAGGCTGGGCCGTGGCCGGCTGTGAGCCCGACGAAATGGGCATTGGCCCGGTGTACGCCATCCCGCGCCTGTTGGAGCGCCATGGCCTGAAGATCGCCGACATCGACCTGTGGGAACTGAACGAGGCCTTTGCCAGCCAGTGCCTGTACAGCCGCGACAAGCTGGGCATCAACCCCGACATCTACAACGTCAATGGCGGCTCCATCGCCATCGGCCATCCCTTCGGCATGACCGGCGCGCGCCTGACCGGCCATGTGCTGATGGAAGGCAAGCGCCGCGGCGCCAAGCACGTGGTGGTGTCGATGTGCATCGGCGGTGGCATGGGCGGTGCGGGCCTGTTCGAGGTGCTGTAATCGACTCCACCAGCGGACCACGCGCACGCCGTGCACCGGCCTCGCCCGTCGCGGCCGCCAAGACCACCGACCGCTTTCAGGTCAAGCGCGACGCCATCCTGGTGGCTGCCGCGCAGGAGTTCAACCAGCATGGCATGAAGGGCGTCACGCTGGCCGGCGTGGCCGCCCGCGTGGGCCTGCAGAAGGCCAGCGTCAACTACTACTACCGTCGCAAGGAAGACCTGGTGGCCGACTGCATGCTGCAGGCCATCGCTGCGGTGCGCGACATCGCGGTGGCCGCCCTGGCCGAACCCTTGCCCGAGCAGAAGATCCGGGCCTTTCTGGCCGGCCATGCGACGCTGTTGGCCGACATGGCGACGGGCCGCCGCGGCGAGCTGGTGTCGTTCAACGAGATCCGCGCGCTGGCCGCGCCTCAAGTGGACCGGGTGTTCGAAGCCTATGCCGGCCTGTTCCGCAGCCTGCGCCAATGCTTTCCAGCGTCATTGGGCTGGAGCCGCACTCAGCGCAATGCGCGCACCTACCTGCTGCTGGTGCTGGCCAATGGCATGCGCGCATGGATCGACCGCTACGAGCCCGACGACTATCCGCTGGTCGCAAGCAGCCTGGCCGATCTGTTGCTGAACGGCCTGGCCGCCACGCCCGAACGCTGGCATGAGCTGCCCGGACCGGCCTTGTCGGCATCACGCTCGACCCCGGCCCCGAACGAGGTTTCGGATGTGCGCGAAGCCTTCCTGCGCGCGGCCACAGAACTGGTCAACGAGCAGGGCTTCCGTGGCGCGTCGGTGGACAGCATTTCGGCCCGACTCAACCTCACCAAAGGCTCGTTCTATCACCACCACGCCAGCAAGGACGACCTGGTGGGCCAGTGCTTCGAGCGCAGTTTCGACGTCATCCGGCAGACCCAACTGCAGGCGATGGCACAGACCCCCTCAGGCTGGGAGCGGCTGGTGGCCAGTGCCCGGGCGCTGGTGCGCTTCCAACTTTCGGACGAGGGGCCGCTGCTGCGTTCGTCCGCGCGCGCCGCGCTGGCCGAGGGCATGCGCCAGGACACCGTGCTGCGCGGCAACCAGCTCACCGAGCGCTTCGGCCTGTTCATCGTCGACGGCATGGTCGAAGGCGCGATACGCCCGCTGAACGCCGGGCTGGCGGCGCAGCAGGTGGCCTGCGTGGTCAACGCCGCGTCGTCGCTGCGCTGGTGGGTGCCCGGCATTCGCCAGGACGATGCGATGCCGCTGTTCGTCGAACCACTGTTTGTCGGCATCCTGACGCCGCCACCGGCCTGACCGATCTTCTTTTTCAACCTCCCCGGAGCACTACCCCACATGGTCACACCCACCCTCCCCGCCCGAACGCTCACCATCGACGGTGAGATCGGCATCCTGGCGGTCAGCTACCCGCCCGTCAACGCGCTGTCGCAAGTGATGCGCGAAGCCATCGTCGAAGGCATGCGCGAGGCCAATGCCAACCCGGCGATCAAGGCGGTGGTCCTGATCTGCGAGGGCCGCACCTTCGTGGCGGGCGCCGACATCACCGAGTTCGGCAAGCCGCCCCAGACGCCGTCGCTGCGCGATGCGCAGGATCAGATCGAGGGCGCCGGCAAGCCGGTGATCGCCGCCATCCATGGCACCGCACTGGGCGGTGGCCTGGAGGTCGCGCTCTGCTGCCACTACCGCGTGGCCGTGCCCGGCGCCAAATGCGGTCTGCCCGAGATACTTTTGGGCCTGTTGCCTGGGGCTGGCGGCACGCAGCGCCTGCCACGCATCGTCGGTGTCGAGAAGGCGCTGGACATGATCCTGAACGGCAGCCATGTTCCTGCCACGCAATGCCTGGCGATGGGCCTGGTCGATGAACTGGTGCCCGAAGGCGAATTGCGTGCCGGCGCCATCGCCTTTGCGCGCAAGGTGCTGGCAGAGGGTCGGCCATTGCGCAAGGTGCGCGACACCGACGACAAGCTCATCGCCGCGCGCGGTCACCCCGAGATCTTCGCCCAGGTGCGCAAGGCCAACGCCCGCAAATTCCGCGGCTTCCCGGCGCCGGAGGCCAACATCCAGTGCATCGAGGCGGCCGTCAACGGCAGCTTCGACGAGGGCCTCGCCACCGAGCGCAAGCTGTTCATGGAACTGGTGGCCGGCACGCCGTCCATTGCACAGCGCTACGCCTTCTTTGCCGAGCGCAAGGCGGCCAAGATTCCGGACGTGCCCGACGACACACCGATCGTGAAAGTCGCCAAGGTCGGCATCATCGGCGCCGGCACCATGGGTGGCGGCATTGCGATGAACTTCGCCAACGTCGGCATCCCGGTGATCCTGGTGGAAACCCAACAGGCCGCGCTGGACCGCGGGCTGGCCTTGGTGCGCAAGAACTACGAGAACTCGGCCAAACGCGGCCGCTTCACGACCGAGCAGGTCGAACAGCGCATGGGCCTGCTGACCGGCAGCCTGGAGATGGAAGCGCTGGCCGATTGCGACCTCGTGATCGAGGCCGTGTTCGAGAACATGGCGGTCAAGAAAGAGATCTTCGGCACGCTCGATCGCATCTGCAAACCCGGCGCCGTGCTGGCCACCAACACCTCGGCCCTGGACGTCAACGAGATCGCGACCGCCGCCACGTCGCGGCCCGAGGCCGTGGTGGGCATGCACTTCTTCTCGCCAGCCAACGTCATGAAGCTGCTCGAGGTCGTGCGCGGCACGAAGACCAGCAACACAGCGTTGGCCACCGCGATGCATATCGGCAAGAAGGTCGGCAAGGTGGCCGCTGTGTCGGGCGTGTGCCCCGGCTTCATCGGCAACCGCATCCTGGCCGCACGCGGGGCGCAGGCCCAGATGATGGTGATGGAAGGTGCGATGCCCTGGGACATCGACCAGGTTCTGTACGACTTCGGAATGCCCATGGGTCCGTTTGCGATGAGTGACCTGGCGGGGCTGGACATTGGTTGGAGCAAGGACACAAGCAAGAGCGCGACGGTGCGCGAGGTGTTGTGCGAGATGGACCGGCGCGGCCAGAAGACCGGCGCCGGCTACTACGACTACGAGGTCGTCGACGGCACGCGCACCGCCCAACCCAGCGAGGTGACGCGCAAGCTCATCCTCGATTTCATGGCCAAGCAAGGCAAGGTCGCGCGCGCGGTGAGCAAAGACGAAATCCTCGAACGCTGCACCTACGCCATGGTCAACGAGGGCGCCAAGATCCTGGAAGAAGGCATTGCCGTGCGCGCCAGCGACATCGATGTGGTGTGGATCAACGGCTATGGCTGGCCGGTCTACCGCGGCGGCCCGATGTTCTACGCTGACACCGTGGGCCTGGACACCGTGGTAGCCAAGCTCAAGGCATACGGCGACCGCATGGGACCCGGCTTCACGTTGTCGCCACTGCTGGAGCGGTTGGCCGCTGAAGGCAAGACCTTCACGCGCTGAGCACGCGGGCTCGGGCGCTGCGTGCCTGTCTGGCCTGCAGCGCCCGCCGCCTTTCAGAGCCGGTACACGCGCTGCGCGGTGCCATAGAACATCGCGTGCTGTTCGTCAGTGGGGTACGCTGCCGCGATCTTCTTCATCGCATTCCAGTAGCTGACATAGGGCAGGGAGCGCCGATCCACCGGGAAGTTGCTCTCGAACATGCAGCGTTCCGGGCCGAAGCACTCGATGGTGTGGCGGTAGTAGCGGCCCTGGGCCTCGACCAGTTCGTCGGAGTGGGCGGGCAGCGCGCGCCGGTCCCAGCCGAAGCCGTTGTCGGGCATCGCCAGCCCGCCGAGCTTGGCGACCACGTTGGGGCAGCGCGCGATGTCGGCGATGTCCTGCTGCCAGCGGCTGAAGATCGTGTCGCGCTGGCCGGCATAACCGCCCACGCCCAGCGGCGTCCCGAAATGATCCAGCACCAGTGTCGTGCCGGGCACTGCACGCGCGAGCGCGGCAAAGTCCGGATTCTGATGGTGGTAGTGCCAGGTGTCGTAGCTGTATCCCAGACGCCCCAGCAGCGCCACGCCGGCACGAAAGTCGGCATCGGCGTACAGGCCTTCGGCACCGCGGCCGGGGATCGACAGCGCTTGTGGGTTCGGGTCGCGCGCGCCGGCATGGCGGATGCCACGAAAGAGGCCTTGCGCCGCGTCGATTTGCGCGGCCAGCACCTCTTGCAACACCGCAGCCGGCTGGCGCAGGTCGGTGTGACCGACAAAGCCGGCGATCTCGGCACCGCCCCCACCTTCGCGCCCAGCCTTGGCGATGCCGGCGACGAATTCGGCTTCGCCCACGCTGCGCAGGTGCTCCGGTCCCTCCTCGCGGTAATTCGCGCGGCACTCGATGAACACGGTCTTCTGGATGTTGTGGCCCGCGCCGGTGTCGGCCCACAGCTGGCCCAGCAGATAGGGCCCGAACTCGCCGCGCGACACCCACAGGTGGTGGTGCGGATCGACGATGGGGCGCTCGGGGTCGATCGGCTGCTCGCGCACCTGGTTCAGCCAGGCCGTGGATCCGGGGACAGGGTGGGTCATCGTCTTACTCTCCCAAGTGGGCGTTGGCCGCCACGGTGGTGGCGGCCAGCGGCGTCAGCATCAGCGGCCGCCGCCGCCACGAGCCCCAGCGGTAGTAGCCCCAGGCGATCAGCGCCGAGGTGATGCTGCCGAACGGAAAGCTCCACCAGATGGCGGCCTCGCCCAGCCAGGGCTTCAACCACAGCGCAAAAGGTACACGGCAGCCCCACATGGTGATGAAGAAGATCAGCATCGGCGCCAGCATCGCGCCGTTGGCGCGCACCACGGCAAACAGGCCCATCGTGATCGACAACGCGATCCAGCCCCACAGCACAATGAAGTTGATGTTGCGCGCCTGCGCCAGCACCTCGCCGCCCGCCGGGATGAATAGGCGCAACGGCAGGTCGTCGAAGCCAGCGCCCAAGCCGTAGATCAGCAGCGTGGCTGCGATGGAGACGGCCAAACTGGTCAGGCAGCCGCGCAGCGCGATCTGCTCCACGCGGGGCCAGCGGCCGGCGCCGATGTTCATGGCCGCCATCGCCGACATCGACGCGGCCAGCGCGTTGCTCGGCATCTGCACAAAAGTCCACAACTGCGCCGCGCCGCTGTAGGCCGCTGCGGTAGCGGCGCCATAGGTGTTGACCTGGCCCAGCAGCACGAAGTAAGCGCCCTGCGTGACGATGGACTCCAGCGCCACGGGCACGCCGCGCCGCACCATCAGCATCAGCAGCGCCGGCTCCGGGCGCAGGTGACGGATGTCATCGCCATGCAGCGCGATGGGCAGGCGCCGGCGGTACACATAGGCGGTCAGCGCGCCGAGCGCGCCCGCCGCACCCAGCAGGCTGCCCACGCCCGCGCCGGCAATGCCCATGCCGGGCAGCAGGCCACCCAAGCCGGTCAGCAGGGCCGGCACCAGCGCCATTGACAACCCGATCCACACCAGCGTGAACTTGAACGGTGTGCGCGAGTCGCCAGCGCCGCGCATCATCATCACCATCACCAGGTAGGTGAAGATGACCGGCATCGACAGCGAGGTGAAGCGCAGGTGCACCACGGCAAAGTCGCGCGACTCGGCCGGTGTGCCGAGGGCGTGGATGATGGCCGGAGACAACCACCAGCCGGCCGCCGCAACGACGACCGAGAAGCCCATCACGAATGCCAGTGCGCAACCGGTGACCCGCTTGACCGCATCGATGTCGCCGGCTCCCAGGGACTGGGCGATGGCCACGCCCGCCGCGGTGCCGATACCCATCGCGGCGCCCATGAGCATGAACATGAGCACGCTGGCCGTGGTGACGGCCGTGAGCGCGTTGGGCCCCAGCACCTGACCCACCCACATCGCGGCCCAGGTCCCGGAGACCGCGTGCAGGAAATTGGTGGCCAGCAGCGGCAGCGCAAACCGCAGCAGCGTCGGCGTGATCGGCGCGTCGACGAAGCGACTGGCCAGGACGTGGACGGGTGCGGTCACATGCCCGCTGCGCTGCCCAGGAGTGCCGCCAGTGCGGTCTGTTTGATCTGACGCTTCAGGATCTTGCCCGACGGCGTGCGCGGCAGCGGCTCCGCGGCAACGTGGATAAAGCGCGGGATCTCGAAGCGCGCCAGGTGCGCGACCAGGAATGCGCGCAGTGCCTCGACATCCAGGTTCGGCGAGCCGTGCACCGTGGCACCCACCTCCTCGCCCATGCGCTCGTCAGGCACCGCATAGACAGCGGCCTCGTGCACATCGGGATGCATCAGCAGCGCGGCCTCGACCTGGCCACAGCCGATGTTCTCGCCGCCGCGGATAATCAGGTCCTTGATGCGGTCGACGATGAACAGAAAACCTTCGTCGTCCAGGTAGGCCACGTCGCCGGTGCGGAACCAGTCGCCGTCGATGAAGGACTGCGCGTTGGCCTCGGGCCGGTTCCAGTAGCCGGGAAACATCGAGGTGCCTCGCACCAACAGCTCGCCGCGCTCGCCGGCCGGAAGGGCCTTGCCCAGTTCGTCGATCACCTTCAGTTCCAGCACCTGCGAGCAGCGGCCCGAACTGGCCGGACGACTCAGGTAGTCCTCGCCGCCAATGCCGGCGCCGATGGCGTTGGTCTCGGTCATGCCCCAGCCGGTGCCGGGCAGGGCCTGGCCGAAACTCCGGGCGATCTCGCGCACCTGCTCCGGCGCACGCGGTGCACCACCGCCGCCCACCCACATCAGGCTGTCCAGGCTGTACTTCTTCTGCTGCGCCACGCGCACCAGGTCGCCGGTCATCGCGGCGGGTGCCGCCACCGTGGTCAGGCGCTCGCGGTCGATCAGTTCGGCCGCGACTTCGGGGTCCCAGCGGTACATGCACACCATGCGCCGCTGGGCGCGGTAGCCGGCCAGGTAGGAGGTGTGCAGCCCCGAGACATGGAACAACGGCACCGCCAGCAGCGTGCCGGGCTGCTCGACGGGCGCCGGCTCCAGCCCGGCGACACGCTCGCCGATTTCCCGGTCCAGTTCCCAGGACAGCAGCGCGGCCAGGATGTTCCGGTGCGTCGAGACCACGCCCTTGGGGTGTCCGGTCGAGCCCGAGGTGAAGAGGATGGTGGCGTAGTCGTCAGGCCCGATATCGACCGCTGGCATGGCGACGTCGCCCGCGGCTTCGGTGAGCGCCTGCAGCGACCGTACGCCCGCGGGCAACTCGGTCGTGCGCACCGCCAGGCATTGCAACTGCGGCAAGGCCGCGCGCACCGCCGGCTGCACCAACCGCGTCACGCGCTCGGCATCGGCCAGCACCACATTGGCGCCGCTGTCCTGCAGGCCATAGAGCAGCTCTTCGGCCTGCCAGTGGCCGTTCATGGCCACGGCCACCGCACCGATGCTGGTGATGGCGCAGAAGGCCAGAACCCATTCGGGGTAGTTGCGCATCGCGATCGCGACCCGATCCCCCGGCGCACGCCGCAGTCGTGCACCAGCACATGGCCGATGCGGCCTGCGGCGGCCCAAGCCTCGGCAAAGCTCAGCCGCTCGTCCTGGTAGACCAGAAGGGCAGCGCACTGGCGGTGGACTCGTACAGCGCCCGCAGCGAGGACGGGGCGTTGGCAAACACCCTGACCCGGCGCCCTCCCACGGTGGCATCCTCCAGCGCGTAGGGCATATCGGCCGCCGTGAGGACCGAAATGGCCTCGGCGCGAGTCATCGGTGCAGCCATCAGGTGCTCCTGTGAAGAGGTTAGGTTCAGTGGTAGGTGAAGCTGGCATTGGAGACGACGGTTTTGTCGCCGACGCGGCCTTCGAAGATCAGTCGGCCCGCGCCGTCGTGCCAGCCGACGAGGCGCAGCGTGTCGCCCGGGTACACCGGCGACGAGAAGCGCAGCGTCAATGAACCAAAGCGCGCCGCATCGCCGCCGCACAGCGCGGCCAGTAGCAGCTGGCCGCAATGGCCGTAAGTGCACAGGCCGTGCAGGAGGGGCTGGGCAAAGCCGCCGAACGCCGCCGCCTCGGGCGCGATGTGCAGCGGGTTGTCGTCGCCCGACAGCCGATAGACGTGCGCCTGGTTGACGGCGATAGGGACCGACAGGTCAAGCTCGTGCGCACGCTCGGGCACCACGATCTTGGTCGAGCGGCCGATGCCCGCACCCTCGAAGGGCTCGATGTCGCCCAGTGCCGCCACGCCACGCCGGAACGACCCGCTGACCATGCGCACACAGACCTGGCCGGTGCCATCGATGACTTCCGACTCGACCTCGGCAAACGCGGCATTGCGCGGGCGCGGGTGCACCGACAGCAGCCGTGAACGGACCTGTACCGTGCCTTCCAGCGGCAGCGGGGCCAGCAACGCCAGATGGCGTTCGGCGTCCAGCAACAACGGCCCGGGCGACGGCGGCAACGCGTTGGCATCGAGCGTCAGGCCCGCACCACCCCAGCGGATCGCGAAGGTGGGAAACACCGCGAACTGCGGCTGCCGCTCGTACACATGGCGCAGATCGCTGCAGCCAATACCCACCGCGTACAGCAGCACGTCACGCTGCGTGTAGCTGATGGCCACCGGCTCACTCCAGGGGCCGGGTTGGTCGTCGGGCAGCAACGCCCGGGGCGATAGGTAGGCATCGGTGTGTTTCGCAGGAAATCGACGTCAGGCTTCATGGGCCTGTTGGGCCCATCCCCAGGCACGCTCGGCGCGCGGTGCGGCGCTGGCGCCTGCGGCCTTGGCCTGGGCGCTGGAGGCGGTGCCGGCCTCCACACGCTTGGCAATGCCCTGCGCAATGGCAGCCAGGCGGAACAGGTTGTAGGCCATGTAGAACGACCAGTCGGCGCGCAGCACGTCGGGTGTGCTTACGCCGCTGCTGGCGCAGTACATGGCCATGTACTCGTCCAGCGTGGGAATGCCCAGCGCGGCCAGGTCCAGTCCCTCCAGCCCGCGGTTCTGCGTCGGCTCCACATGCCACACCATGCAGTGGTAGCTGAAGTCGGCCAGCGGGTGGCCCAACGTGGACAGCTCCCAATCGAGCACCGCCCGCACGCGGGGCTCGGTCGGGTGAAAGATCATGTTGTCGAGCCGATAGTCACCATGCACGACGCAGGCCGCCTCACCGCGCCCACTGGCCGGAATGTTCGCGGGCAACCAGGCCAACAGGGCGTCCATCTCGGGAATGGGCTGCGTGATCGAAGCCTGGTACTGCTTGCCCCATCGGCTGATCTGCCGCTCCAGGTAGTTGCCGGGCTTGCCGAAGCTGGTCAGCCCGCGCTCGGCCACCGGCACCGTGTGCAGCGTCGCAATGACGCGGTTCATTTCGCGGTAGTGGGCGGTGCGCTCGGCGGGGGATGCCAGGCAGCGCCGGGTCCCACAGCACGCGACCTTCGACGTACTCCATGACAAAGAACACGCGGCCGATGACGGCCTCGTCGCTGCAAAGCGCCAGCATGCGTGCCACCGGCACGCCGCTGCCCTGCAGCGCCTGCATCACCGTGTACTCCCGTTCCACCGCATGCGCACTCGGCAGCAATTTGGCGGCCGGGCCGGGCTTGGCGCGCATCACGTAGCTGCGGCCCGGTGTGTCGATTTTGTAGGTGGGGTTGGACTGGCCACCCGGAAACTTGCTGACCGTCATCGGGCCGGCAAAGCCGTCCACATGTTGCGTGAGCCAGGCGTGCAGGACGGCGTGGTCAAAGCCGTGGTCGGTGGTGTTTTCTGGATTGCTTGGGTCATGTCAGTGGTAGGCCTCGAGGGCTTCGTCCAGCGTGCGTTCCAGGTCGGCGGCAGTGGCGCAGTACGACATGCTGGTGCAGTAGGGGTGGTAGCGCAGCATCGCGCTGTCGCCGCTGCCCCAGCGGCCCTCCGGTTCCGGGCACAGCCACACCACGCGCTTGGCGCGGCCGGCCAGTTCGGCAAACAGGTCCAGGCGCGGATCGGAGCCATTGCTGCGACCATCGCCCAGCACGATCACCGTGGTGCGGCGGTCGATGGCGTCCCAGTGCCGATCGTGCAGATCGACCCAGGCCTGGCCGTAGTCGGTGGAGCCGTTGCCCACCTCTTTGAGGATCAACGTCATCGCGTCGTCGAAAGGCAGCGACGCCAGCGGCGCGGCCACGTCTTGCAGCCGATGGGAAAAGGCAAAGCTGCGCAGGTCGCCCACGGCATCGTGCAGCGCGTACAGGAACAGCAGCAAAAAGCGCACATGTGCCGCCACCGAGGCCGACACGTCGCACACCACGACGATGCGCGGCTTGTCGCGGCGGCGGTGCTTCCAGGCCAGCGTGACGGGCACGCCGTCATGCCCGGCGTTGGCGCGCATCGTGCGGCGAAGGTCGAGCTGGCCGTGCAGTTGCACCCGCTGCTGGCGCGAATGACGGGCGGCCAGCTTGCGGGCCATGCGCGCCACCGCGATCTTCATGCGCTCCATCTCGGCCGGCGCCATGCGGCCCAGCACGCGGGTCACGGCCACCTCGTTCATGAAGGCTTCGGTGGCCGGCTGGCCGAACAACGCGAAGCGCTGCTGCACCAGCGCCCGCGCCTGGTGCAGCAAGGCGTCGCGCGCGCCGGTGAGCAGGCGTGCCTCCGCCTGCGCATCGGCGCCGGACTCGACCATGCGCTGCGCCAGCCGCGCCTCCAGCGGCGCGACACCCAACGCGTCCAGCGTCTGGCGCGCAAAGTAGGCCGACTGCGTGGCAAAGCGAATCTCGTCCACGCCGGCGTGGGTGGCAGCGCGCGACAGCGCCACGCGCAAAGCATCGCCGGGTTGGCCATCGGCCTGGAGGGTGGCCAGGTCCAGCAAGGCATCGACCTGCGCGTCGCCCGTGCGCGCGCGGGCGCCCTCGCCGCCCTCGCCCGCGGCACGCTGGCGGCTTGTCGCTCGCGGCGCGCCGAAGTACAGATCGAACACCTGATCGTGAATCTGTTTCTCTTCCTCGGACTTCGCCAGCACCACGCCCAGCGTGGCCTTCAGGTTGGCGCGATCGGCATAGCCCATCAGTGCCACGGCGCGGGCCGCATCAATGACTTCGGCCGGGGACGCCTCGGCCCCTGCGGCGCGCAGCGCGCGCACAAAGCCGGTGAGGATGCTGTCCATCGACGCGGCCGGGCGTCAGCGGGCCGCTGCGCCAGCGAGCGCGGCCTGCGTCATAGCACCCAGACGGGAGTCGACTTCGCGGATATCGGTCTCGCGCTTGAGCAGCACGCCCAGCGTGTCGCGCACCAGCGATTCATCCAGCACGTTGGCGTGCATCAGCAGCAGCGTGCGCGCCCAGTCCACCGACTCGGCGATGGACGGTGGCTTGCGGATGTTGTCGGCCCGCAGCGCCTGGACGAAAGCCACCAGCTGCGCCAGCAACTGCTCCTCGATGCGCGGCACGCGCGCACGCAACACGCGCTGCTCCAGCGCCGCGTCGGGAAAGCCGATGTGCAAATGCAGACAGCGGCGCTTGAGCGCATCGCCCAGCTCGCGCGTGTTGTTCGAGGTCAGGACGACCAGCGGCGGTACCTGCGCGCGGATGGTGCCGATCTCGGGAATCGTCACCTGGTAGTCGGCCAGCACTTCCAGCAGCAGGGCTTCGAAGGCCTCTTCGGACTTGTCGATCTCGTCGATCAGCAAGACGCTGCCGCCGGGCTGCTCCATGGCCTGCAGCAGCGGGCGCGGCTCCAGGAAATCGCGCGAGAAGAAAAGGTCCTGAAAGCCAGCCAGCTTGTCGAAGGCGCCCGTCAATGTGTCGGCGTCGTCGACCAGCAGGCCGATCTTCTCTTTCAGGATCTGCGTGTAAAGCAACTGCTTGCCGTACTTCCACTCGTACAGCGCCTTGCTGTCGTCCAGACCTTCGTAGCACTGCAGGCGCAGCAGTTCGTGGTTCAAGGCGCGGGCGATCGAGACGGCCAGGTCGGTCTTGCCGACTCCTGCCGGTCCTTCGATCAGCACCGGCTTGCGCAGATGGTGGGCCAGATAGACCGCCGTGGCGATCTGGCGGGTCGCGATGTAGCCGACGTCGGCCAGTAGCGCGATGACCGCGTCGATGGACTCCAGACCGGCGGGTGTTGTCGAAGGAAGCGCTGCATTCATACATCAAGTATGTGCGCGCATCTTGTCACTGGCAGTCTACCGGGTGACACTTGAATCCAAGGGTTTTCCTTGAGTTCAAAGAATCGGTACGGACAACCGAATCCAGATCAGTCCAGCGTCGCGTAGCGCTCCAGGTGATGGTCTGCGTCACCGAAGCGCTGGCCGATCATCGTCAGGCGGCGGAAAGTGTGCGACACCTTCAATTCCTCGGTCATGCCCATGCCACCGTGCAACTGCACCGATTCCTGGCTGATCTGGCGGGCGGCGTCGGCGATCTTGACCTTGGCGGCCGAGACCGCGCGGCGGCGCGCGTTCGCATCCCCGCCTGCATCGACCTTGGACGCCGCCAGCACCGCCATCGAGCGCGCCTGCTCGAAGCAGATCAGCATCTCGACCATGCGGTGCTGCAGCACCTGGAACGACGCGATGGGAACGCCGAACTGCTTGCGCGTTTTGGTGTATTCCAGCGTCGCCTCGTTGGCATGGCGCATCGCGCCGATGGCGTCAGAGCATTGCAGCGCGGTAGCAAAGTCCACCGCCTCGTCGACGTGCGGCATCGCGCCGCCCACAGTGCCCAGCAGCGCATCGGCACCCAATGCCACGCCGACCAGCGTCACGTCGGCCACGCGCAGGCCGTCGACGGCGCGACTCGGATTCAGCGAGACGCCGGCCGTGCGCGGATCGACGATGAACAGGCTGGCGCCCGCGTCGGTGCGGGCCGAAACGATCAGCCGCGTCGCCGACGCCGCGCCGACGACCACGCTCTTGGCGCCGTCCAGCACCCAGCCGTCGCCACTCTTGCGCGCGGTGGTGGTTTCGGGCGCCAGTTCGTAGCGGCGGCCCGGCTCCAGGTAGGCGAAGGCGAGCGTGGCCGAACCGTCGATCAGGCCTGGCAGCACGGCCGCGCGCTGTGCTGCGTTGCCGGCACGCGCCACCAGACGGCCGCCGAGTGCGATGTTGTCCAGCAGCGGCTCGACCACCAGGGCTTCGCCGCAGGCCTCCATCACGGCCAGCAGGTCCATCGCGCCACCACCAAAGCCGCCATCGGCCTCGGGCAATGCGATGGCGGTCAAGCCCATCTCGGAAAAGGCGCGCCAGACGGCATCGCTCTGGCCGTTGACCGAGGCGATGACCGCCTGGCGCTGTTCGAAACCGTAGTTGGCGGTCAGGTATTTGCGCACCGAGTCGGCCAGTTGCTGCTGCTCGTCGCTGAGTTCGAAATTCATTGGGTGTCCTTGGATCGACGACTTACAGGCCCAACGTCATCTTGGCGATGATGTTGCGCTGGATCTCGTTGGAGCCGGCATAGATGCTGGCCTTGCGGAAGTTGAAATAGCGCGGCGACAGACGCGAGGTGAAGTGATCGATGGCGCCGTCGTCCACCGCCTTGAACGGCTGGGCCATGGGCCCGGCGGCCTGCATCATCAGCTCGGTGATCATCTGCTGCACCTCGGTGCCGCGGATCTTCAGCATCGACACGTCGGCGCCCGGCGGCTGGCCGCTGCGGCGCATTTTGTCCAGAAAGCGCATCGACGTGAGTTCCAGCGCGTCGAGTTCGATCTCCACGCGCGACAGCTTGTCGCGAAAACGCGGGTCGGCCATCAGCGGCTTGCCGTTCTTCAGCTCGCGCGTGGCCAGCGCCTTCAGCGTGACCATCTCACGCCGCGAGCCCCCACGCTGCCCGAGCCCATGCGCTCGTGGCCCAACAGGTACTTGGCGACCGTCCAGCCCTTGTTCTCTTCGTGCACCAGGTTCTCGACCGGCACGGCCACGTCATCAAAGAAGATTTCGTTCACCTCGTGGCCGCCGTCCATCAGGATCAGCGGGCGCACCGTGATGCCGGGCGTCTTCATGTCGATCAACAGGAAGCTGATGCCTTCCTGGCGCTTTTCCGCAGTGGGATCGGTGCGCACCAGACAGAAGATCCAGTCGCCATACTGGCCCAGCGTGGTCCAGATCTTCTGGCCGGTGACACGGTAGACATCGCCATCGCGCACAGCGCGCGTCTTCAGCGCGGCGAGGTCAGAGCCGGCGCCGGGCTCGGAATAGCCCTGCACCCAGAAGTCATCGCCCTCGCGAATGCGCGGCAGGAAGCGCTCTTTTTGCTGGGGCGTGCCGAAGCGCAGCAGCACCGATGCGCACATGCTGGGGCCGAACGGTGGCAGCGTGGGCGCGCCGGCCAGGCCGAACTGCTCCTCGTACAGGTAGCGCTGCGTAATGTCCCAGCCGGTGCCGCCCCATTCTTCGGGCCAATGCGGCACCGACCAGCCCTTGGCGGCCAGGATCTTGTGCCAGCGCAGGATGTCTTCTTTGGACAGGCCCTTGTAGCCCGTCACCTTGTCGCGGATGTCGTCAGGCAGGTTGGCGTCCAACCAGCCGCGCACCTCGTCGCGAAATGCCAGTTCTTCGGCGGAATAACTGAGGTCCATGGAATGTCTCCAATGCGTTGTGAGTCAATGATTCGGGATGAGGGTCAGGCGCGGCAGACGCTCACACCGCCGTCTGACCGGGCATCTGCCGCGTCACCGGGTGCGAGCTGGACAGTCCGCCGTCCACTGCAATGGCCTGGCCGTTGACATAGCTGCTTTGATCGGACGCCAGAAAGAGTGCCACCTGCGCCAGCTCTTCGGGCTGCCCGGCGCGACGCAGCGGATTCAGCCGCCCGATCTTGTGGGTCACGCCCTTGTCGGTGGCGTAGTCGAAGGTGGGCTTGGTCATGCCGGTTTCGGTCAGGCCCGGGCAGATCGCGTTGACGCGCACATTGGTCTCGCACAGTTGCTGGGCCGAGACCTTCACCAGATTGATGACGCCCGCCTTGGACGCCGAATAGGACGGCCCGCCCGCGCCCGAACGGATGCCGGCGACCGACGCGGTGCAGATGATCGAGCCCCCCCGTCCGGCATCGGCCATCACCTTGCCGGCGTGCTTGACCATCAGCCACGGGCCGATCAGGTTGACGCGCAGTACCTCGGTCCAGGCCTCGGGTGTCGAGTCGAAGATGCCGTCCCTGCCGCCGGAGATTCCGGCGTTGGCAAAGGCCACGTCCAGTTGGCCGTAACGCTCCAGCGCCGTGGCCACCAGGCGGGCCACATCGGACTCCAGCCCGGCGTCCATTTGCAGCGCGACCGCCTGGCCGCCCGCCTCGATCACGCTGCGCGCGGTCTCGTGCACCGCTTCGGTCTTGTCGCCCAGCACCAGCTTGGCGCCCTCCGCGGCAAAGCGCAGCGCCGCGGCGCGACCGATGCCCGAGCCGGCGCCCGTGATGATGGCGATCTTGCCGCTGAGTTGGTCCGACATGCTGGGGTCCTTGATGGTTTGAGAGCGTGCCAGCGTGCCAAAGGCGGGCGATAGCCGCCATCACTTGCGCGACACGGCCAGCAGGGCCGCGGCTGGATCCTCGATGCAGCGGAAGCCGGCTCAGGCGTTCGGCGAAGAATTGCGCAGTCCGGTCGGAAAATGCACGCCCGCGCGCTGAGCTGCCTGAACGATGTGCTGGGTCATGGCCTGTTGCGCGAGCGACGGATCGCCGACGCCCAGCGCTTCGATGATCCTCACGTGCTCGTCATACGTCGTTCGGGCGCGAGGACTTTGTGCGGGGCAAAGGAAAATCTTATGGCGACCCGCAGCGCCCGCCCATCCGACTTGTTGACCCGCTTCGCCGGCACCGTGTAGGTCAAAAAGGCGCCGAACAGGAGCACGCTGGCCAGCACGAACAGGGCGATGTCGGTACTCTGTATTGCGTCCTTCATCAGGCCGATCATGTAGGGGCTCACGAACCCGGCCAGATTGGCAAACGAGTTGATCAACGCGATACCTGCCGCGGCACCCGCGCTCGACAGGATCGCCGTCGGCAGGCTCCAGAAAAGCGGCGAGGTGGCAAGGCTTCCGCCTGCAGCGAGCGCCAGTGCGGCCAGCGAGCGGTAAACGTTTTTGCTGAAGATCGCGCTGAGCGCGAGGCCGACTGCACCGCAGCAGAAGGGCACGATCAGATGCCAGCGGCGTTCGCGCATGCGGTCGGAACTGCGGCTCACCAGCAGCATTGAGCAGATCGCGACGGCGAAAGGCACGGCCGTCAGCTGGCCGATATTCAACGCGCCGAAAACGCCCGACTGGCGAATCAGGCTGGGCATCCAAAACGTCAGTCCGTACTGCCCCATGCGATCTCGG
The DNA here is from genome assembly GCF_001577265.1 of Variovorax sp. PAMC 28711. Classification (NCBI taxonomy): domain Bacteria; kingdom Pseudomonadati; phylum Pseudomonadota; class Betaproteobacteria; order Burkholderiales; family Comamonadaceae; genus Variovorax; species Variovorax sp. PAMC 28711. The sequence continues at coordinate 796,856 of NZ_CP014517.1, forward strand.
GCCGGCAGATGGCCGTGTGCTGATCAACATCTTCGAGACGCAACGCTATGCGCTGCCTTTGCGGGTCGGGATGCTGGAGCGGCATCCGCTGGTCGTCACGCAAAGGCGGGCCAGCTTCGTCGTGATCGACCGCGGCGGCAGCGGCCCCAACTGCGACGAAATCGCAGTACCTGCTGCTTTTTCTCTGAGCGTCGTGTTGCCGGCGTCAAGTCGCTTGCCTGCTTGACCCGCCCTCGCGCCTCACGCAGATTCGCGAGCCATGCACATCGACTCACTCACCGTTTCGCACCGCTTCCAGGGCCCGCCACGCTCGGGCAATGGTGGCTATGTCTGCGGCCGTATTGCAGACCGCCTGCCGGGCACCGTCAGCGTCCGCCTGAGGGCACCGCCGCCGCTGGACACGCCGCTGCGCCTCGAATCCGGCTGCGACAGCGCACAGCTCTTCGATGGCGCGACACTGATCGGCGAGGCCCACGGCTCCGCGCTGACGATGCAGCCGCCCGCTGCCCCCTCCTACGAAGAAGTCGAAGCCGCCAGCCATCGCTTCCTCGGCGCTCGCCAGCACCCGTTCCCACACTGCTTTGTTTGCGGGCCGGCCCGCGCAGCGGGCGACGGCCTGCGCATCCTGCCCGGCGCGATCGGTGATGGCGTGGTCGGCGCCCCGTGGCTCCCCGATGCATCGCTCGCCGACGCAGACGGCGTGGTGCGACGCGAGTTCCTGTGGGCCGCGCTGGATTGCACCAGCGGCTTCTCGGTGCTGCCATTGCCCGAAGGGCTCAGCATGGTCCTCGGCGAGTTCTGCGTGTCGATCGAGGGCTCGGCATCACCCGGCGAGCGCTGCGTGGTCACCGGCTGGCCGCTCTGCCACGAGGGTCGCAAGCGCTCGGCCGGTTCGGCGGTCTACGGCGGCAATGGCCGCCTGATCGCTCAGGCACGCGCGGTGTGGATCGAGGTGCCGCTGGCGGATTGGCGCTGAGCGTTGGCCCGAGCGAAAATGCAAGAGAAAAGTGGTCTCAGCGCTTATTCCACGGGCCCAGCCAGCTATCAAAAAAAAATAGCAAACTGAGCGCTGTTGCATCCCACAACACGATCAGGTTCATGCGGGGCTAGACTGCCCGCCCATGCTGAAACTCTGGTTGATTCCTCTCACCTTCCTGGCTGCCGGCACCGCAGGCGCGGCGACCTCCTGTGAGACCCTGCGCGCCGACATCGAAGCGAAGATCGGCGCGGCCGGTGTCACCCGCTTCACGGTGACCACGGTCGACGCCAACACGCCGGCCAGCGGGCAGGTGGTGGGCAGTTGCGAGCTCGGCAACAAGAAGATCGTCTACGTGCGCGAAGGCGGCGCTGTGGCGGATGCCGGGGCAGCGCGCCCGCGCAGCGAACCCATGCTGACCGAGTGCAAGGACGGCAGCGTTTCCGTCGGCGGCGATTGCCGCAAGTAAACGGCCGCGCCGGCTACTGACAGACCACCGTGGTGCCCACCGGCCGGCAGTTCTTGCCGTCGATGCTCCGGTAGCGGTCCAGCGCGCCGGAAGACCGGTTGTAGGTGTTGCCTTGCGTGTCGTTGCAACCGCCTGCGTCGCAGTTGCGGATCTGCGGACGCATGTCCTGCAGCCCTGCCGGCGCACGCGGGGCGATGGTGCCCGGGTAGGGATAACCGCCGAGATTGTTTCTCGTGTAGTCCTCCGCGCGGCGCAGTTGCTCCATTTCACGCACCCGTTCGGTCTCGCGCACCCGCTCTGCCTCCTGCAGCCGGGCGAACTCGCGTTGCTGCGCATCGGCGCGATCGGCGACGGCGCGCTGTTCGGCCGGGCCGGGGCCTGCGCGCGCCGGAGCGGGGGCCGGCGCCACAACCTCTGGCACAGCGGCGCGGCGCACGGGCTCCGGCTGCGGCGTAGTGGCTTCGGCGCCCAGCACCTGCCGGGACTCGCGAGCGTTTGACGGGCATTGTTGGTCGGTATAGCTCACGTTGCCCGCTGCGTTGACGCAGCGGATGACCTGCGCCCCCGCAGTCGCGCTGAACAGGCCGAGGAGTACTGCAAGGGCGAGGATGTGGGGCATAAGGCGTCCATTGTGGTGCCAGGCGCCGGAATGCGGCAATCGAACCCATCGCCTCTAGAAGATGTCCGGCTCCCCCGCCGTCGCGCCGAACTGCGTCTGCAGGAAGTCCATGCCGCAGCCCTGATCGGCCTGCAGGATGTGTTCGCTGAACATCCATCCATAGCCGCGCTCGAAGCGCGGCGCAGGCGGCGTCCACTTGGCGCGGCGGCGCGCCAGCTCATCGTCACTCACATCGAGATGGATACGGCGGTTCGGCACGTCGACGCCGACAATGTCGCCCGTCTTCACCAGCGCCAGATTGCCGCCGATGGCCAATCGTCGAACACCACCGCCGGGCCGCTGTGCTGCAGGAACTTCTCGCTCATCGCGCTGGGCTTGATGACGCAGCCGTCGGGGGGCGAGATTGCCCTTGCGCATCGCCAGCGAGCCTTCGTTGGAGACCGCGTTGTCGAGGGTGCGGATCACGTCGTCGTTGTAGACCTGCGCGCCTTCGAGATTGCCGCGCACGGTGAGGCCGCTCACGGTCAACTCGTCGAGGTGCAGGTGCGGTTCGAGGCGCTTCATCAAGGCCGGCAAGCCACCTGCGCAATCGAAATCTTCCATCAGGTAGGCGCTGGTGCCGTTCGGACGGATGTTGGCGATGGCGGGCACGGTGCGGCTGATGCGGTCGAAGTCTTCCAGGGCGACGTCGGTGAGGAAGGCATTGCGCGTCTGCCACGGTGACTGCACGCGTGGGCACGGCCATCGCCGGCGCGAAGGCCGAGGTGGTGATCGGCTCGCCCTACTTCGTTCCGGGAAAACCCGGAATGAACGGCCTGCGGGCCGCGATCGACAACGACGTGCGCATCGAGGTCATCACCAACTCGCTGGCATCGAACGACGAACCCTACGCGAGCGCGGCCTACGGGCGCTATCGCGTCGATATGCTGAAGATGGGCGTCGATCTGTAAGAGATCGACTCGGGCCAGCTGCGCAACGACTCGTTCATCAGCGCGGCGCTGCACACATCGATTGGCCGTTCGCATTCCAAGCTGATCGTGCGCGACCGCGACACGACATTCGTGGGTTCAATGAACATGGACCTGCGCTCGGTGAACGATGCCCAGAAGATCTACACGAGCGATCCCGAAGTCGACTTCGGGATCAGGCTCGTGTTCCCGTTCGTCAGCGAGAGCCTTCTGTAGCCACGGGCTGATGCCCGGCGGTGCCTTCCATCGGCACGGCGACGATGCGGTCGATGCGTCGGCCTTCGAGCGCAACGACTTCGAACTCCCAGCCTGCGCATTCGATCTTGTCGCCGGCTTCGGGCATGTGGCCCGACACCGCCATGACCAGACCGGCCACGGTGTTGTAGCGCCCGCGCTCTTCTTCCGGCAGCTCCCGGATTGCCAGTCGCGCGCGCAGTTCCGACACGGGCATCAGGCCATCGAGTTCCCAGGCGCCGTCGGCGCGCTGGGTCGCCCAGGCGTCGGTCTGCATGCCGGGCTGCAGCTCGCCGGTGATGGCTTCGAGCAGGTCGCGCGGCGTCATGAGCCCCTGCACCACGCCGTATTCGTCGACCACGAAGACGAGGCGCCCCGCGCGTTCTCGGAACTGCTCGAGCAGTTCCATGCCGGTGAGCGTTTCGGGCACGAAGGACGCCGGCTGCGCCGCGCTTTCGATGGTGCCGTCGTGTGCCGGGCCGAGGCGCAGCAGATGCGCGACGCTGATCACGCCGACCACGTCGTCGAGCGAGCCACGACACACCGGATACCAGGAATGCACGAGATTGAGCGCACCGGCGGCTGTGACGGTCTGCAGACTCTGCGCCACCGTGCCCGAGGCTTCGAGCCACTCGATGTCGATGCGCGGAATCATCAGAGACGACAGCCGACGGTCGTCAAGGTGAAAAATGTTGCGCACCATCTGGTGCTCGTGCAGCTCGATGAGGCCGGCATCGACGCCCTCTTCCAGGCTGGCCGAAATTTCTTCCTCGGTCACCACGCGCGCCGAGTTGGTGTCGATGCGCAGCAGCTTCAGGATGCCGGCAGTCGCGCCCGACAGCAGCAGCACGAACGGCTTGGCCCCCTTGGCCAGCCAGCGCATCGGCCGTGCCACGAAACGCGCAACCGGCTCGGGATACAGCTGCCCGATGCGCTTGGGCACCAGCTCGCCGAAGATGATCGTGAAGAAGGTGATGCAGGCGACCACCGCCGCCGTCGACGCGATGCTCGCCGTGCCGGCGCGAAGTCCCGACTCTTCCATCCACACCGCGAGCGGTGCCGCGAATGCCGCCTCGCCGACGATGCCGCTCAGCATGCCGATGGACGTGATGCCGATCTGCACGCTCGACAAAAACTGCGTCGGGTCTTCCATCAGTTTCAGCGCCGCGGCGGCGCCGGCATCCCCCGTTTCGGCCATGGCGGCGAGCCGTGCACGACGGCTGGTGGAAAGCGCCATTTCGGACATGGAGAACAACGCGTTGAGCGTCGTCAACAAGGCCAGCAGAAAAACGTCCATGAACGAAGCAGAGAATGAGGGAATGTCACTTTACTTGATCGGCGACGTGCAGGGCTGCGATGCCGCGCTCGGGCGCCTGCTGGAAAAAATCGATTTCTCCCGAGCCGCGACCAGCTCGTGCTGCTCGGCGACCTGGTCAACCGCGGGCCGGATTCTGCGGCCGTGCTGCGCCGCGCGCACCAGCTCGGCGATGCGGCGCGCAGCCTGCTCGGCAACCACGATTTGCACCTGCTCGGCGTGGCGCACGGCGCGCGCGGACGTGGCCGCAAGGACACGCTGGCGCCGTTGCTCGCGGCGCCCGACAGCGAGGCCATGCTCGACTGGCTGCGCCACCAGTCGATGGCGCTGCACCGGCGTATCGGCGGGCGCGACCTGCTCATGGTGCATGCGGGCGTGTTGCCGCAGTGGGGGCTGGGCGAAGTGCTGTCGCTCGCGTCCGAGGTCGAATCGGTGCTGCGCGGCCCAGCGCTCGGCGAGTTCCTGCTGACGATGTACGGCAACGAGCCTGCGGCGTGGGACGACGCGCTCCACGGGGCCGCGCGCCTGCGCGTGATCGTCAACGCCCTCACGCGGCTGCGCTTTTGCGATGCCGCCGGCACGATGGATTTCGATGCGAAGGAAGGCGCCGACACGGCGCCCGCGGGCTTCATGCCGTGGTTCGACGTGCCGGGCCGCCAGACCGCCGACGCCACCGTCGCGTTCGGCCACTGGTCGACGCTCGGTTGGCTCTCGCGGCCCGATCTGATCTCGACCGATACCGGCTGCGTCTGGGGCGGTTGCCTCAGCGCCGCGCGCATCGGCGCCACGCTCGACGATCGCGAGCACATCGAGGTGCAGTGCGAGCAGGCACAGGCGCCCGGCGCCTGATCGCGTCGCCGCGCCTCACGCTGCCCTCATCGAACTTCCTGTCTCCGCATGACCCTTCCTACACCGACCCGGACCGACGTGCACGCACGCCTGCCGGCACGCGACGAGATCGCTCTGATCGACCTGCGCGAAGAAGATCCGTACGCGCAATCGCATCCGCTGTGGGCCGCCAACCTGCCGCTCTCGCGGCTCGAGCTCGACGCGAGGCGCCACATCCCCGGCGCAGGGGTCGTGGTCCGCGCGCAGCTGGCGCAGGCGCTCGATGTGGTTCCGCGCGCCGAGCGGTACGTGCGCACCTGCGAGAACGGGGGCAAAGCCGTCTGGTTTGCCGCCGGCCTTCCGGAAGAAAGTATCGACACCCGACTGGCCACGCCGCGCAGCGACCGCTATCGCCGACCGTACGAAGGCACCGATGCGCCGCGCGGGCGATGCAGGCGTACCTGGATTGGGAGTTCAGCCTGGTCGACCAGCTGGCACGCGACGGCACGCACCACTGCACCGTCATCTGACGGTGCGGGCGATCAGCTCGATTCGCTGGTCTTGAAGAGCGCAGCGACCTTCCGCTTGGTCTTGATGTTGGCGGAAATGCCACGCGCCGGTGCGCCCTTGGCGGCCGCTTCCCAGGCCGGCGTGGCTTCCGGATTCGGCTGGCCCGCTTCGTAGGGCTGGTCGAAGAACGGATCGCGCGGCGCCGACGGCGCGCGGTGCGGCCGTCCGCCGCCACCGGCACTGCTGCCGCGCACGGGTCGTGGCTCGGCCCGTTCGCGTGGCTGGTCGAGCACATCGCGTGCGTCACCGGCTTCGCCTTCTTCGCGCCAATGGCGGCGGCCGTCGTTGATGCGGCCGCGCGGCATGTCTTCTGCGAACTCGACGGCTTCCAGCTCGATCTTTTTCTTGATGAGCTTTTCGATGTCAGCGACGAGCCGGGCATCGTTGCCGCCGCTCGCGAAGCTCACCGCCAGACCCGAGGCACCGGCACGGCCAGTGCGGCCGATGCGGTGCACGTAGTCTTCGGCGTTGAACGGAATGTCGAAGTTGAAGACCGCCGGCACGTCCTTGATGTCCAGGCCGCGCGCCGCGACGTCGGTGCAGACGAGCAAGTCGACCTCGCCCTTCTTGAACGCGTCGAGCGCCTTCAGGCGTTCGTCCTGGCTCTTGTCGCCATGCAGCGCGGTGGTCTTGAGGCCTTCGCGTTCGAGCGAGCGTGCCAGCCGGGCACAACCCAGCTTGCTGTTCACGAAGACGAAAGCCTGCGTGATGCCGCGCTGCTGGATGATCTGCTTGAGTGCGCGCCGCTTGTCGTCGTCGCCCACGCTGTAGAAATGCTGTTCGACAGTGGAGGCGGTCTCGTTCGGCCGCGCCACTTCGATGGTGACCGGGTCCTGCAGGTAGCTGCCGGCCAGTCGCTTGATTTCAGGCGAGAACGTGGCCGAGAAAAGCAGCGTGATGCGCTTCTTCGGCAGGTAGCTCAGGATGCGCTGCAGATCGGGCAAAAAGCCGATGTCGAGCATCCGGTCGGCCTCGTCGAGCACCACGTACTCGACCTGGTTCAACACCGCGTTCTTCGCTTCGATGTGGTCGAGCAGCCGGCCCGGCGTGGCGACGAGCACTTCGACGCCCTTTTTGAGCTCGACGGTCTGCGGCCTCATGTCCATGCCGCCGAACACCACCGCGCTGCGCAGGTTGGTGTACTTGGCGTACAGCTCGACCTGCTGCGCGACCTGCACGGCCAATTCGCGGGTCGGCAGCAGCACCAGCGCACGCACGGGATGGCGCGCCGGCGAAGTGGAGGTGTTCTCGTGCGCCATCATTCGCTGCAGCAGCGGAAGCGCGAAAGCGGCGGTCTTGCCGGTGCCGGTTTGCGCGGCGCCCATCACGTCCTGCCCGGAGAGCACGACCGGGATGGCCTGCTCCTGGATGGGTGTCATGGTCTCGTAGCCCATTTCGGCTACGGCGCGCGCCAGCGGTTCCGCCAGCGAAAGATTGGAAAAAGAGCTTGTCATTAAGCCCTCTATTGTCGCACTGCCGGAAAAAAGGGCAGTGACGGCTGGATGACACCCTCCGGCGCGCGGCCTTTTTCTCAGAGGGTCTTGGCGTTGAACGTGTCGCAGGAACTCATGCTGCCGCTCTGGTAACCCGCTCCGAACCACTTCTGGCGCTGGGCGCTGGAGCCATGCGTGAAGCTGTCAGGCACCACCGCGCGGCCCGCCGAACGCTGCAACGCGTCGTCACCGATCTTCTGCGCGGCATTCATGGCGGCTTCGATGTCGCCCGGGTCGAGCCACTTCTTGGATTCCTGCGAATGGTTCGCCCACACGCCGGCAAAGCAGTCGGCCTGCAACTCGACCCGCACGCTGATCGCGTTGTTCTGCGTCTGGCTGAGGCGGCCCCGCATGCCGTCGACCTTGGCGGTGATGCCGAGTTCGTCCTGCACATGGTGGCCGACCTCGTGCGCGATCACGTAAGCCTGCGCGAATTCGCCCGGTGCGCCGAGCTGGTTCTTCAGCGTGTCGTAGAACGCCAGGTCGATGTAGACCTTCTGGTCGCCGGGGCAGTAGAACGGGCCCATGGCCGCCTGGCCTGTGCCGCAGGCCGTCGGCGTCACGCCGCGGAACAGCACGAGCTTCGGCGCGTGGTAGGTACCACCGTTCTGCCTGAAAAGGTCGGTCCATACCACTTCGGTGTTCTTCAGGACCGTCGAGACGAAAGCGGCCTGGCGGTCGCTCGGTGGGGGCGCATGGGCCGGCCCCTGCTGCTGCACTTGGGGGGCAGGGCTGCCGCCGCTCAACAGGCCAAGAACGGTCAGCGGATTGATGCCGAACACCCACCCCGCGATCAGGGCGACCGCCACGGTTCCGATGCCGATGCTGCGCCCACCGATGAAGCCGCCGCCACCCCCCCCGCCACCGCTGTCGCGACGGTCTTCGACGTTGTCCGACTGCTCGTTGCCTTCCCATCTCATGCCACTCTCCTTGCCGGCTGCAAGCCGGCGGTCGCGCGATGGTACCGGGTCAACGGCTGGCGGTGTAACCGACCGTCATCGCGTTGGAGCCACGATTCGCCGCGCCGGCATACCCCGGAACCGCGTTCGATTGCGCCGTCGCCTCGGCCGCCGCGCGCAGCTCGGCTTTTTGAACTTGCGATCGCGCGACGAGCGCCATGCTGGCCGCAAGCGCGATCACCGCGCAGACCAGCGCGGCGAGGAGCAATTTTTGAAAGGGGGAGAGGGCCCGGTCGCCGCCGTGATCCCAGCTGGTCATGTGATTTCCTTGGAGCGCGCCAGTGCGCGGTTCAGGCGAAAGCATGCGGGTGCCGGAGAAGCCGACTCGGTAGCGCCCAACGCAATCCCCTGTAGGAACGGGGCGCGGCGGTCGGTCAGGCCCTCGGCAGCGTCACACCTTGCTGGCCCTGGTACTTGCCGCCGCGGTCCTTGTAGCTAACCTCGCAGACATCGTCCTTGTCGCTTTCGAAGAAAAGCACCTGTGCGCAGCCCTCGCCCGCGTAGATTTTGGCGGGCAGCGGCGTCGTGTTGCTGAACTCGAGCGTCACGTAGCCTTCCCATTCAGGCTCGAACGGGGTCACATTGACGATGATCCCGCAGCGGGCATACGTGCTCTTGCCGAGGCAAATCGTCAGCACGTTGCGCGGAATACGGAAGTACTCGACGGTGCGTGCCAGCGCGAAGCTGTTGGGCGGAATGATGCAGAAGTCACCGTGCATGTCGACGAAACTTTTCTCGTCGAAGTTCTTCGGGTCGACCACCGTGCTGTGGATGTTGGTGAACACCTTGAATTCAGGCGCACAGCGGATGTCGTAGCCGTAGCTCGAAGTCCCGTAGCTGATGATCTTGTGACCATCGCTTTCGCGCACCTGGCGCGGCTCGAACGGCTCGATCATGCCGGTCTGCTCGGCCATGCGCCGGATCCACTTGTCACTTTTAATGCTCATGTCGGGGTGTCCTTCTCGGGCCGCCATTTTAGGCAGCGCCGAACCGGCGACCTCCGATCAGTTCGGCAGCGCCTGCGAAATCACGGCGCGCTCGATCAGCCGGTCGTCGCCGAGCACGATCATTGCGAACAGCAGTTCTTCGAGGTTCGTCGCCAGCGCCGTCTTGCGCGCGAGCAGCGGCGTGGCCTTCGGGTCGATCACGACGAAGTCGGCTTCGCAGCCCGGCTGGAGATTGCCGACGACGCCTTCAAGCCCCAGCGCGCGCGCGGCGCCGCCCGTGTGGCGCCACCAGAGCTGCGACGGCGCGATGCTGACACCCGGCTTGGTCTGGCCTTCGCGGCCCACGTAGTAGGCGGCGAGCATGGTCGCGAAGGGGCTGAAGCTGGTGCCGCCGCCCACATCGCTCGCCAGCCCGTAGCGGTAGTCGACGCGGTCCGCGCCCTCAAAGTCGAAGAAGCCGCTGCCCAGGAACAGGTTGCTGGTCGGGCTGACGGCCGACGCCGTTTTCGTCTCGCGCATGAGCTGGCGGTCGGCGTCGTCGAAGTGGATGCAATGCGCGTAGACGGCGCGCTCCCGCATCAGACCGAAGCCGGTGTAAACGTCGAGGTACGAGCGCGCCTGGGGGAACAGCTCGCGCGCCCACGCCACCTCGTCCTTGTTCTCGGCGACGTGCGAGTGAATCCAGGTATCGGAATACTTCGCCGCCAGCTCGCCGGCACCCTGCAATTGCGCGTCGGTGCTGGTGGGGGCGAAGCGCGGCGTGATCGCGTAGCCAAGCCGATCGACGTTGTGCCAGCGGCGGATCAGGGTTTCGGTGTCGACCAGGCTCTGCTCGGTGTTGTCGCGCACGCCGTCCGGCGAATGACGGTCCTGCAGCACCTTGCCCGTGATCATCCGCAGCTGCCGTTTTTGCGCACTCTCGAAAAACGCGGTGACAGACGCCGGATGCGAGGTCGCAAAAGTGAGCGACGTGGTCACGCCGTTGCGCATCAGTTCGTCGAAAAACACCTCGGCCACCTCCGCCGAATGCGCTGGATCGGCGAAGCGGCTCTCGGCCGGAAAGGTGTAGTTCTCGAGCCAGGGCAGAAGGCCTTCCGACGGCGCGCCGATGATGTCGGTCTGCGGAAAGTGGATGTGCATGTCGATGAAGCCAGGCGCGAGGATGCGGCCGGGCAGATCGGTGACCGCCACGTCGACGTGGTGCGGCGCCACGGCGGCATGGCTGCCGGCATCAATGACCCGCTGGCGGCCTTCGGTATCGGGCCCGACCACCAGCAGGCCGTCTTCGTCGTAGAGCGCTCGACCCTCGGGGTCGAAGCGGAGCAATGCGGCGCGGTAGGCTTTTTTCATCGTGGCCGCCAGCGTAATGCAGCACCGGGGCCGCCGCAATTTCAGCACCCGTATAGGGTCTATATGCGGTCTACTCCGCGCCGAGCACGCGTGTCTTGACCGGCAGCGATGCCAATGCCTGCGCCAGTTTCTGCGCCAGCGCGGGCTCGACCGCCCCGCCGAAACGCACCGTGACGCCCTGGTGCTCGTCGCTCTGCACGTGCGGCCACGCAGCCTGCGCGAGGCCCGCCTCGGTGCACGCCGTGGCGACCAGCGCACGCGCCACCTGCGCGGCGGCCAGCGCGCGAAGCTCCGGCTTGTAGATCTTGCCGACGTTGGTCATCGGCATGTGCTCGATCACCGTCACCCACTTCGGTCGGGCCGGCGCCTCGTCGACGCGCGCCGATGCGAAGGCCAGCAATTCGGCCTCGTCGACCGAGGCGCCGGGCACCAGCGTGGCAAACACCACCGGCAACTCGCCCGCATAGGCGTCAGGCGCGCCGACGGCCGCACTGAGCTGAATCGCGGGGTGCGCGCCGAGCGCGTCTTCGATCGTCTTCGGATCGATGTTGTGGCCGCTGCGAATGATGAGGTCTTTCGAGCGGCCCGTGAGGTGGAGCCGCCCCTCGCCGTCAACCCAGCCGATGTCGCCGGTCGCCAGCCAGCCATCCGGCGTGAAGGCCTTGGCAGTGTCGGCGGAATCGAGGAAGCCGGAAAACACATTCGGCGACTTGAACAGCACCATGCCGTGCTCGCCGGGCGGCAGTTCGCGGTCGCTCGCACCGCCCTGCTCGTCCAGCGCCACGATCTTCATCTGCGCATAGGGCAACGGAAAACCGACGCAGCCGGCCGGCCCGTTCACGCCGGGCGGGGTGACGGTCGAGATGCCGGCCATCTCGGTCATGCCCAGGCTCTCGTGCACGTGCAGGCCGAACAGACGTTCGAAGCGCGCAGCGAGTTCCGGCGCCAACACCGCGGCACCCGTGCGGCAGTACTTGATCGACGAAATGTCGGCGCCGGCCAGCGGCACGTTGGCCAGCGCGGCGAGGATGGTCGGCACGGCCGACAGGGACGTCGGCCGGAACTTCTCGACCAGGCGCCAGTAGTTCGCGACCACCGCCTTGTTCCGCAGCTGCGACGTGGTCGGCATGATGGTTTCGACACCGGCCGACATGGCGGCGAGCGCGGCGGGCAGCACGCCGGCCACGTGGAACAGCGGGTAGCCGTTGATGGTCACGTCCGTGTTCGTCAGCTGCTGCAGCTTGACGCAGGCCCACGCGGTGAACACCTGCGCACGGTGGCTGTGGCGCGCCAGCTTCGGCGCGCCCGTGGTGCCGCCGGTGTGGAAGTACGCGGCGATGTCGTCGGGGCCGATGTCGCGCCCGCTCACGAGCCGACCGTCGGGCTGCGTCGCGCGCAACGCGGCGAAGTCGGCGGTGCCTTCGGGCCAGTCGATCGCGGCATCGGCCGGCTCGTCGTGCGGCGCGACGCGCAGCACCTTCACGAGCGTCGGCACCTGCGTGCGCAAACGCATCGCCTTGGACCACATGCCGGATTCGGCATCCGATCCGTAGGCGATCAACACCTTGGCGCCGGCCGCATTCATCAACGACACGAGCTTCTCGTCGGTCAGCAGCGGATTGAGCGGCTGCACGATGCCGGCCGCCTCGCCACCCCAGAGCGCGAGGTGGTAGTCGAGGCATCCGGGCAGCAGCACGGCGACCGCGTCTTGCGGGCCGACGCCGAGCGCGTGCAGCAGGTTGGCCGTCTGGTGGATGCCGGCCAGCAGCTGCGCGTAGGTCCAGCGGATCGGCGGGGTTTCGGGGTCGGCGTCGCGCAGGAACGTCAGTGCGGTTTGCGCACCATAGGCCGCAGCGGAGTTGCGGAAAATCTCGTAGGTGCTGCGGACGGTGACCGCTTCTTCGAGCGGCGTGGCTTCGAGGCGACGAACGTCAGCGAGGGAGCGAATCGGGAAGGAAGCGGTGAAAGGCGGGGCCACGGGGCGCATGCAGTCTCCTGATTATTCGAATTGGGCGAACGTCTCGTTGAGCCGGTCGATGTAGCGCGCCTTGGCGGCGGCTTCGATGAAGCTGCCCTCGAAGCTGTTGGCAGCGAGCTGCCAGGCCTGCTGCGCAGTGAGGCCCGTGGCGGCGAAGGTCTGCACGAAGTTCTCGTTCATGTAGCCGCCGAAGTAGGCGGGATCGTCGGAGTTCACGGTGGCCACCAGGCCGGCATCGAGCAGCGCGCCGAGGTTGTGCTGACCCAGATCCGGGAACACGCAGAGCTTGAGATTCGAGAGCGGGCACACGGTGAGGGGAATGCGGTCCTGCGCCAGCCGCTTCATGAGCGCCGGGTCTTTCGCGCTCTGAACGCCATGGTCCACGCGCTCGACCTTCAACACATCGAGCGCGCTCCACACGTAGGCGGGCGGGCCCTCCTCCCCCGCGTGCGCGACGAGGTGCAGGCCCAGTTCGCGACAGCGCGCGAACACGCGCTCGAAGCGCTCCGGCGGATTGCCGACCTCGCCCGAGTCGAGGCCGACGCCGATGAACTTGTCGCGGTACGGCAGCGCCTGCTCCAGTGTCTCGAACGCCTTTTGTTCACTGAGGTGACGCAGGAAACACATGATCAGCGCCGCGCTCACGCCCAGCTTCACCTCGGCGTCGACGCAGGCACGGTGCAGTCCGTCGATCACGGTCCGCATGTCGACGCCGCGTTCGGTGTGCGTTTGCGGATCGAAGAACATTTCGGTGCGCCACACGTTGTCGGCCGCGGCACGTTCGAGGTAGGCCCACGCCATGTCGTAGAAGTCCTGCTCGGTCAGCAGCACGCTCGCGCCCGCGTAATAAATGTCGAGAAAACTCTGCAGGTTGGTGAACGCGTAGGCGCGTCGCAGGGCCTCGACGTCGGCGTAGGGAATCTCGACGCTGTTGCGCCGGGCCAGCGCGAAGATCAGCTCGGGCTCGAGCGATCCTTCGATGTGCATGTGCAACTCGGCCTTGGGCATGGCGCGCAGCAACGCGGGCAGGCGGTCGATGGAGATGGGGGCTGCTTCGATGAAAAACGGGTCATGCGCATGACTGTAAGCGGCCATTGGCCAGAGTGTGCGCAATTGCCGAATCTGCCGTCTTTGAATCCGGCATTCGGCGAAGGAGCGGGATGCAGTGCGTATCGTGCGCTGGGTCGGCAATTTCGCTGGCATTTCGGTTCAGGGAGTAAAAAATGTTCGACACATTGATCAAGGAAGTCGCCACCCGCTTCGGGCTCGGCAACGAAAAATCGCAGTCGCTGGTGCAACTGCTTCTCGCGTACATCACGTCCAAAGACACGGGCGGCCTGCCCGGCTTCGTGGACAAGCTCATGTCCGCCGGCCTCGGCGAACGCATGCAATCCTGGGTCGGTGGCGCAAGCGCTTCGCCGGCCGGCGCACAAGCCGTTTCCACGGACCAGATCCAGCAAGTGTTCGGCGGCCCCTCAGGCCTGTTGCGCATGTTCAGCTCCAGGCTCGGCGTCGACAGCCAGACCGGCTCGTCGGTGCTGTCGTTCCTGTTGCCTGCGGTGATCGGCAAGCTCACGCCACAAGGCAATGTCCCGGCAACGATCCCGCTTGAAATCTCGCAGTTCATCGGCGGCACCAAGGACCTGTTCTCCCGAGGCGCGAGCGCAGGCGCGGCAGCCGTGAGCGGCACGGTCCATGCAGCCGCACAGGCTGGCCGCTCGACCGGCTCGGGCTTCATGCGCTGGCTGCCGTGGTTGCTGATCGCCATCGCGGCGCTTCTGTTGCTCGGCTACTGCAGCAAGATGAACCCGACCGCCAACAAGGCCGTCGAAGCGGTCAAGCAAGTGGGCGATGCCGCCGGCGACGCGGCGAAGAGCGGCGCCGCGGCCGTCACGGACGCAGCCAAGACGGTCGTCGATGCGATCCCGACCGGCGCCGGCGCCCTCGCCGCGATGATCGATGGCGTGCCGTCGCTCAAGGTCTACTTCGATACCGGCAAGACCGAGCTCTCCACCGAGTTTCCGGAACGGGCCAAGACCCTGGTCGACTACCTCAAGGCCAACGGCGATACCAAGGCGGTGATCTCCGGGTTCACCGACACGACCGGCGATCCGGTGCTCAACGACGCGTTGTCGAAAAAGCGCGCCGAGGCCGTGGCCGATGCGCTCAAGTCAGCGGGTGTCGCTGAAGCCAACATCGTTCTGGAAAAGCCGGCAGCAGCCTCGACCACCGGCAACACCGACGCCGAACTGCGCCGCGTGGAAGTCGTGCTGCGGAAGTAAATTCACAGCGCTTGCGGCGCTGCAACGCCAAGCAAAAGACCGCCTTCGGGCGGTCTGTTTTGCCCGCGGCGCCAGCGACTCACCAACGCCGCACGGCGGCCGCCGCCAGCAGCAGGCACGCCGCCACGCCGCCGAGCAAGGCGAGCCAACCCGCGTGTTCCCAGAGCGCACCGCCCGCATAACCGAGCACACCCGAACCGAGGTAGTACGCGCAGAGGTACAGCGCCGCCGCCTGCGCCTTGGCGCCCTGAGCCCGCTGGCCGACCTGCCCGCTGGCCACTGCATGCGCCGCGAAGAACCCGCCGGTCAGCAAGGCGAGGCCCAGCACCACGCCGGCCAGCCAGGGCGTCGCCAGCGCGCCGACGCCGAGCAGCATCAAGCCGATGCTGACCTGTACGACGCGGCGCGCACCCAGCCGGTCGACCATCGCGCCGGCCTGCCGCGCCGTGTAGCTGCCGATCAGGTACACCGAAAACAGCAAACCGATGACCGTGGACGACAGCCCGAACGGCGGCGCCGCGAGCCGGAATCCAACGTAGTTGAAGACCGCGACGAAGCTGCCCATCAACAGGAAGCCGAGCGCGAAACCGACACGCAGCGCGGGCGTCCCGAGGTGCATGGCGAAGTTGCCGACGAGCCCGCGCAGCGACAGCGCCTGCGGCTTGAAGTGGCGCGATGGCGGCAGCAGCCAGGCGAAGAAGGCGAGCGACACGATGCTCAGTATCGCGATGCCGCCCATTGCGAGACGCCAGCCGCCGAGGTCGGCCAGCCCGCCCGACAACAGGCGGCCCGCCAGGCCGCCGAGCACGTTGCCGCTGATGTACAGGCCCATCGCCGACGAAAGCGACAGCGGGTCGAACTCTTCCCCACGTACGCCATCGCCAGCGCCGGCAAGCCGCTGAGCGCCACGCCGACCAGCGCGCGCAGCACCAGCAGCACCGGCCACGAATCGACAAACGCGCAGGCGAGGCCGAGCACCCCCGACATCCCGAGCGCGACCAGCATCACCGGCTTGCGGCCCAGCGTTTCCGCGAGCGAGCCGGCGACCAGCATGCACAGCGCGAGACAAAAGGTGGTGAGCGACAGCGTCAGGCTGCTGCTGGCCGCCGACACGCCAAAGTGGCGCGCGAAAATGGGCAGCAGCGGCTGCACGCAGTAGATGGCGGCAAACGTCGAGAGGCCCGCGCAGAAGATCGCGAAGGTCGCGCGGCGGTAGGCGGGCGTGCCTTTGCGCAGGAAGTCGGTGGAATCGGAGGCAGACACAACAAAAAATCCGGACGAAAAAAAGGGCTGCGGAGGCAGCCCTTTCGGGGAAAGCGCTCGAGCGACGAGCTTACTTCTTGTCGCCTGGGACTTTGCCGTCCACGCCCTTGACGTAGAAGTTCACGCCCGACAGGAACTTGTCGTCGGCGACCGCGCCGGCGGCCACGAGTTCCTTGCCGTCCTGGCCCACGATCGGACCTTTCCAGATCGAATACGAACCGTCCTTCAGGCCGGCCTTCACGGTCTCGACCTTCGTCTTGATGTCGGCCGGAATGTCATCGGCCAGCGAGACCAGGTCGATCGCGCCTTCCTTCACGCCCCACCAACTCGAGCCGGTCGCCCACTTGCCTTCGAGCGCGTCCTTGGTGGTCTTGATGTAGTACGGACCCCAGTTGATGACAGCCGATGCAAGGTGGGCCTTCGGGCCGTAGGCCGTCATGTCGGAGTCCCAGCCGAACGCGCGCTTGCCTTTTTCCTGCGCGGTCTTGAGCACGGCGGGCGAGTCGGTGTTCTGGAACAGCACGTCGGCGCCGCCGTTGATGAGCGCGGTGGCCGCTTCGGTTTCCTTCGGCGGGCTGAACCATTCGTTGACCCACACGACCTTGGTCGTGATCTTCGGATTGACCGATTGCGCGCCCATCGTGAAGCTGTTGATGTTGCGCAGCACCTCGGGGATCGGCACCGAGCCGACGACGCCGAGCTGGTTGGTCTTGGTCATGCCGCCCGCGATGATGCCGGCCATGTAGGCACCTTCGTAGGTGCGGCTGTCGTAGGTGCGCATGTTCGGCGCGGTCTTGTAGCCGGTCGCGTGTTCGAACTTGACTTCGGGGTTGTCGGCCGCGACCTTGAGCATCGGCTCCATGTAGCCGAAGGTGGTGCCGAAGATCAGCTTGTTGCCCTGGCTCGCCATGTCGCGGAACACGCGTTCGGCGTCGGCCGACTCGGGCACGCTCTCCACGAACGTGGTCTTGATCTTGTCGCCGAGTTCCTTCTCGAGCGCCTTGCGGCCGTTGTCGTGCGCGAACGACCAGCCACCGTCGCCGACCGGCCCGACATACGCGAAGGCGATGTTCAGCGGCGCAGCAGGTGCGGCAGCCGCGGCGGCCGGCGCAGCAGCCGGTGCGGCAGCGGCCGGTGCAGCAGCCTCTTCCTTTTTGCCACAGCCCACGAGCGCGGCCGACGCCACGGCCGTCAGGGCTGCGAGCTTGAGAAGGGAACGCTTGTTCAGATCATTCATTGTCAGGAATCCTCAAAGGACAGGTTGGCGAAAAAAGCAGGGAGATTATGAGCCGGGGTAGAACGGTTTTCCGATCGACGCCGGCATGTTGATGCGAATGAAAGCCGGGTTGCGCGAGATCAGCGCGAGCACCACGATGGTCGCGATGTACGGCATCATGTTCAGGAACTGGCTCGGCGTATCGACCCCCACGCTTTGCAGGTGAAAGCCGAGCATCGTGACGCCGCCGAACAGATAGGCGCCGAGCAGCACACGGGCCGGGCGCCATGTGGCGAAGGTGGTCAGTGCCAGCGCGATCCAGCCCTTGCCGGCCACCATGTTCTCGACCCATAGGCCGGTGTACACCACCGACAAATAAGCGCCGGCCAGGCCGCAGAGCGCACCGCCCACCACCACGGCCATGAAGCGGATGCGCCGCACCGGATAACCCAGCGCATGCGCCGATTCGGGCGATTCGCCGACCGAGCGCAGCACGAGCCCCGCCCGCGTGCGGTACAGGAACCAGATCAGCGCGAAGGTCAGGAACACCGCGAAATACACGATCGGGTGGTGCCGGAACAGCGCCGGGCCCGCGAGCGGAATGTCCGACAGGTACGGCAGCGCGTATTGCGTGCTTTCGGGCAGCTTGGCCTGCACGTAGTTGATGCCCGCGAACGCCGAGAAGCCCACGCCGAACAGGCTGAGCGCAAGACCGGTCGCGTACTGGTTGGTGTTGAGCCAGATCACCAGCAAGCCGAACACGCCGGCCAGCAGCGCACCGGTCACCATGCCGCCCGCGAAGCCGAGCCAGCTGCTCCCCGTTTTCACGGTGACGGCGAAACCCGCGATGGCCGCGCAGAGCATCAGGCCCTCGGCACCGAGGTTGACGATGCCGGCCTTCTCGTTGATGAGCAGGCCGAGCGAGGCGATGGCCAGCACGGTGCCGGCACTGAGCATCGAGCCCAGCAGGAGTGCGTACGCGTCCATCAGCGGACTCCTTGCGTGGCGCGCACGACAGACGGCGCTGTGAGCGGGGTGCTGGCTTGCAGCGATGCGGTGCCCTGCGCGAGCGGCGCCGGACGGGGCGCCAGCTTGCGCCGCACGCGATAAGCGATCAGCGTGTCGCAGGCCAGCAGCGTGAACAGCAGCAACCCCTGGAACACGCCGGTGAGCGACTTGGGCAGGCCGAGACGCGATTGCGCCAGTTCACCGCCGATGTAGAACATGCTCATCAGGATCGCCGAGAACACCATGCCGACCGGATGCAGCCGGCCGACGAAGGCCACGATGATCGCCGCGAAGCCGTAGCCCGCCGGCACGTAGGGCGTGAGCTGGCCGATCGGGCCGGCCACTTCGAGCGCACCGGCCAGGCCGGCGGCGCCACCCGACACCAGCAGCGCGATCCACACCGCGCGCCGCGCCGAAAAACCGGCGTAGCGCGCAGCGGCCGGAGCGAGGCCACCTACCTGTTGCGCGAAACCGGCGCGCGTACGAAACAGGAAGATCCAGAGTGCGGCCACGCCGCCCAGCGCGATGACCAGGCCGATGCTCACGCGCGAGCCCTTCATCAGCCGCGGAATCTGCGTCACCGCATCGAAGTTCTTGCTCTGCGGAAAGTTGAAGCCCATCGGGTCTTTCAGCGGGCCGGCCACCATGTAGCCGAGCACCAGCACCGCGACATACACCAGCATCAGGCTCACCAGGATCTCGTTGGCGTTGAAGCGGTCGCGCAGCAGCGCCACGATGGCTGCCCAGAACATGCCGCCCAGCACGCCGGCCGCGAGAATGGCCGGCACGATCCAGGGTCCGGTGTTCTTGTCGGCCAGCAAGGCCACGTAGCCGGCCGCGATGGCGCCGATCACGAACTGCCCTTCGGCACCGATGTTCCACACGTTGGAGCGAAAGCACACGGCCAGACCGAGCGCGATGATCAGCAGCGGCGTCGCCTTGACCATCAGCTCGCCCAGCGCGTAGCCGCTGCGGATCGGCTCCCAGAAAAAGACAAGCAGCCCCTTGACGGGGTCCTTGCCCAGCGCGGCGAACAGCGCCATGCCGATCAGCACCGTGATCAGCAGCGCCAGGATCGGCGAGCCGTAGCTCCAGAACTTCGACAGTTGCGGACGTGCTTCAAGCTTCAACATGTGCGGCCTCCCGTGCGGCTGCGGCGCCTTGCCAGAGTCCGCTCATCCATTCACCGATTTGCGGCACCGTGGCTGCCGCGCGGTCGACCGAGGGCGACAACTGCCCCTTGGCGATCACGTAGAGCCGGTCACTGATTTCGAACAGCTCGTCGAGCTCCTCGCTCACCACCAGCACGGCGCAGCCCGCGTCGCGCAACGCGAGGATTTCGCCTCGGATCAGCGCCGCGGCGCCGACGTCGACGCCCCAGGTCGGCTGCGCCACGATGAAGAGCTTGGGGTTCGCATCGATCTCGCGACCGACGATGAACTTCTGCAGGTTGCCGCCGGACAGCGATCGCGCGGCGGCGCCCGGTCCGCCGGCCTTCACGTTGAAGCGCTGGATCACCGAGGCGGCGTGCGCCTGCAGCGCGGCGACGCGAATCCAGCCGCTC
Source organism: Variovorax sp. PAMC 28711 (assembly GCF_001577265.1). Lineage (NCBI taxonomy): Bacteria > Pseudomonadati > Pseudomonadota > Betaproteobacteria > Burkholderiales > Comamonadaceae > Variovorax > Variovorax sp. PAMC 28711. The sequence continues at coordinate 816,895 of NZ_CP014517.1, forward strand.
TTGCCGATCGCGTTGTCGCGCGTCAGCAGCATGTTGTGGGCCAGGCTCAGCGTCGGCACCGCGCCGCGGCCCAGCCGTTCCTCGGGCACGAAATGCACACCGAGCTTGCGGCGGCTGCGCGGACGCAGGCGCGCTGCGGGCTGGCCGAACATTTCGATCATCGGGGCCTCGGCCCGCGTGTCTTCGCCCGAGAGCGCGTAGAGCAGCTCTTTCTGCCCGTTGCCCGACACGCCCGCGATGCCGACGACCTCGCCGGCACGCACTTCCATCGAGAGGCCGTCGAGGTCGACGCCGAACTGGTCGTCGCGCGCCAGCCGGAGCCCGTTCACCCGCAACGCCACCGCGCCCGTCTTCACTTCGCGGTGTTGCAGCGGCGGCGGCTCGGCACCGATCATCAGGCGAGAGAGCGACTCGTTGCTCTCGTTCTGCGGATTGCACACGCCGGTGACCTTGCCGCCGCGCAGCACGGTGCAGGCGGTGCAGAGCTCGCGAATTTCGTGCAGCTTGTGGCTGATGTACAGGATGCTGCAGCCCTCGGACGACAGCTGGTTGAGCACGACGAAAAGCTTCTTCACCGCCTGCGGCGTCAGCACCGAAGTCGGCTCGTCGAGGATCAGCAGCTTCGGGTCGGTGAGCAGCGCGCGGATGATCTCGACGCGCTGCATCTCGCCGACCGACAGGGTGTGCACCGGGCGCAGCGGGTCGATGTCGAGCCCGTACTCGCCGGCCTTGGCGGTGATGCGCTTCGTCACGTCCGCCAGCGCGAGGCTCTTGTCGAGGCCGAGCCAGACGTTCTCGGCCACGGTGAGTGTGTCGAACAGGCTGAAGTGCTGGAACACCATGCTGATGCCGAGTGCCCTCGCCTCCTGCGGATTGCGGATGTTCACCGGCTGCCCGTTGAAGCTCACCGTGCCCTCGTCGGGCTTGACCGATCCGTAGATGATCTTCATCAACGTCGATTTTCCGGCACCGTTCTCGCCCAGCACCGCATGGGTCTCTCCGGGCTGGACGATGAGCGATACGTCGCTGTTGGCGACCACCGCCGGATAGCGTTTGGTGATGTTCGCAAGCTGGAGTCGGGAAACTGTCATGCGGGGTCCTGGAGTGGGTCTGTTCTTGTCTCAGAGGGTCGTGTCGTGGGTCGCAGCGAGGCGGCCACGGTCTTGATGCGCTCGCGCAGCCAGCGCGCGGAACTCGACGAGTGCGTGCGCTCGTGCCACAGCTGGTAGTACATGAGGCGCGGCAATGCGACCGGGCACTCGATGATGCGCACCGGCAAGCGCGGCAGGAAACGCTCGCAATATTGACGCCCGGTGGTCAGCACCAGCAGGCTGGAGGCCACCATGTCGGGAATCAGGCTGAAGTGCGCGCAGCGCGCCGTGATGTTGCGTTGCAGCCCGAGGTCGTCGAGCATCTGGTCGATGATGCCGCGCGCACCGGGATGGGTCGGCGTCGGCGCGATGTGCTCCGACGCCAGCCACGTCTCGGCGTCCCAGCCCCGCCGCACGGCCGGGTGGTCGACGCTGACGAGCGACACCACTTCGTCGCCGAAAAGCCGCGCCATGTGCAGGTCTTCGGGCGGCTTGGCCCAGTTGCCGATGACCAGGTCCACGTGGCCGAGCGAAAGGTGCGCGTGGTAGTTCGAATCGGGCGAGAGGCCGTGGATCTCGATCTTGCACAACGGCGCCTGGCTCTTGATCTGCGCCATCAGCATCGGCAGGAAGAGCGGGTCGAGGTAGTCGCTCGCGGCGATTCGGAAGGTGCTGGTGGCGGTCTGCGGATCGAAGCCGCGCGCGTCGCTGAAGAGCACCTCGGCCGCGCGCAGGATGCTGGCGCTCGGCTCGATCATGCGAAGCCCCGCGTCGGTCGGCACCATGCCCGAGCCCGAGCGCACCAGCAGCGGGTCGCCCGAGAGATCGCGCAGGCGCTTGAGCGCAGCCGACACCGCGGGCTGGTACATGCCCAGGCGCACCGCGGCACGCGACACGCTGCGGTCGGTCAGCACGGTGTAGAGCACCCGGATCAGATGCAGGTCGATCTTGTCGAAAAGAGCTTGATCACGCATCTGTCGATGTTCGCTCAGGCCGGGGCCGAAACAACGGCGGTGATGGCGGCCAGGATCGCTTCGCTGGTGGCCGGCGCGCGCAACGGCGGATCGACCCGGTGCCCGGCCACGGCCGACACCGCGTCGCGGATCGCATAGAACACCGAAAACGGCAGCAGCAGCGGCGGCTCGCCGACCGCCTTGCTGCGGTGAATCGAGTCCTCAAAGTTGTCGCCTTCGAACAGCTTCACGTTGAAAACCGGCGGGCAGTCGTTGGCCGTCGGAATCTTGTAGGTGCTGGGTGCATGCGTGGTGAGCTTGCCCGACTGCGGATGCCACACCAGCTCTTCGGTCGTGAGCCAGCCCATGCCCTGGATAAAGGCGCCCTCGATCTGGCCGATATCGACCGCCGGGTTCAGCGAGCGGCCCGCGTCGTGCAGGATGTCGGCGCGCAGCAACTTCCACTCGCCGGTGAGCGTGTCGACCACCACTTCGCTCACCGCCGCGCCATAGGCGAAGTAGAAGAACGGGCGGCCTTTCAGGGTCTCCTTGTTCCAGCTCAGGCCGGGCGTCGCATAGAAGCCGTCGGACCACAACTGGACGCGGTCGAGATAGGCCTCGCCGACCACGGTCGCGAAGTCGAGCGTGCGACCGTTGACCTCGACCTTGTCGTTGGCGAAGCGCACCGCCGATGCTTCGCCGCCATGGCGCGCGGCCGCGCAGGCCGCGAGCCGTTCGCGGATCTGGCACGCGGCGTCCTGTGCGGCCTTGCCGTTCAGGTCGGCGCCGGTCGAGGCCGCGGTGGCCGATGTGTTGGCCACCTTGGTGGTGTCGGTCGCGGTGGCGCGCACCGTCTCGAAGCTCACGCCGAGTTCGTGCGCCACGACCTGCGCCACCTTGGTGTTGAGGCCTTGGCCCATTTCGGTGCCGCCGTGGTTCACCAGGATCGAGCCGTCCGTGTACACATGCACCAGCGCCCCAGCCTGGTTGAAGTGCTTGACGTTGAACGAGATGCCGAACTTCAGCGGCGCCAGCGCGAGGCCGCGCTTGAGCACCGGGTTTGCCGCGTTGAACGCGGTCACGGCGTCGCGGCGCGCGCGGTAGTCGCTGCTGTCTTCGAGCTGCGTCACGAGCTCGTCGATGATGTTGTCGGTCACGACCTGGTCGTAGGGCGTGACGTTGCGCTCGGTCTTGCCGTAGAAATTGAGGCGGCGCACGTCGAGCGGATCGCGCCCGAGCGCCCTGGCGATCGAGTCGACGATGTTCTCGATCGCGATCGCGCCCTGCGGTCCGCCGAAGCCACGGAACGCGGTGTTGCTCTGCGTGTTGGTGCGCCCCGAATAGCCGTGCATCGACACGTCGGGCAGCCAGTAGGCGTTGTCGAAGTGGCAAAGCGCCCGCGTCATCACGGGGCCGGACAAATCGGCCGAATGGCCCGCGCGCGACACCATCGAAATCTCGGCGCCGAGAATGCGACCCTCGTCGTCGTAGCCGACTTCGTACTCGTACCAGAAGCAGTGGCGCCGGCCAGTGATGAGAAAGTCGTCGTCGCGGTCGAGCCGCAGCTTGACCGGGCGCTGCAGCTTGTGCGCCGCGATGGAGGCCACGCACGCGAAGAGGCCCGACTGCGATTCCTTGCCGCCGAAACCGCCGCCCATGCGCCGGCACTCGACGTGCACCTCGTTCGCATGAAGGTGCAGCGCATGGGCCACCAGGTGCTGCATCTCGCTCGGGTGTTGCGTGGAGCAATGCACATGCAGCGCACCGCCCTCCTTCGGAATGGCGTAGCTGATTTGCCCTTCCAGGTAGAACTGCTCCTGCCCGCCCACGTCGAAGCTGCCTGTGAGACGGCGCGGCGCGTGGGCGATGGCGGTCTTTGCCCCACCTTCGTGCGTCGCACGTTCGAGGTGCATCGGCGGCAAGACGTACTGGCCTTTGGCGTGCGCCTCGCGCGGCGTCAGCACCGGTGGCGCGACCTCGATCATGAGCACGTCCTTCGCGCGAGCCGCGGCACGGCGCGCCGCGTCGCGTGTCTCGGCGATCACGGCGAACACCGGCTGGCCCAGATGGCGAATCTCGCCGCTGCAGAGGATGGGGTCGTCGTGGACGATCGATCCGCAATCGTTGGTGCCCGGAATATCGGCCGCCGAGAACACGTGCACCACGCCGGGCAGCGCGCGGATCACGTCCAGCGCCATGCCGGTGAGCCGGCCATTCGCCACCGGCGACAGGCCGAGCGCGCAGTGCAGCGTGCCGGCGAGTTCGGGAATGTCGTCGATGTAGGTGGCTTCGCCCGCGACGTGCAGTTCGGCCGACTCGTGCGTCCGGCTGATGCCGACGCGCGCGCCGTCGCCCTGCGCCCGGGCTTCGGCACCGGCGTCGATGCGTGCGGCGGCATTCTTCAGATAGTCGGCGAAGGCTTCGGCGGGTTGCAGCAGGCGGGCTTCGATGGGCTTGTTCATCTCAGGCACCTTCTGTCACGACAACCGGAGGGGCTCCATGGGGCATCACGCTCCAGACACTGGTTGCGGCCGGCGGCAACGCATCGCGGGTGCGGGTTTCGAGCCACAGGCGCTGAATGAGGTTCTGCGCCACCTGCAGCCGATAACTGGCCGAAGCCCGCATGTCCGACAGCGGCTGGAAATCCTGCGCCAATGCCAGCTTGGCCGCATTCACGCTGTCCTGGGTCCACGGCTTGCCGAGCAACATCGCTTCGGCCTCTGCCGCGCGCTTCACGGTGGCGGCCATGCCGCCGAACGCCAGCCGGATGTCCGTGACGGTGTCGCCGTCGAGCGCGAGCGAGAAACCGGCGCACAGCGCGGAGATGTCGCAGTCGAAGCGCTTGCTGATCTTGTAGACCCGTACCCGCCGCGAGGCCACCGACATCGGCACCGCCAGGCCCTGCACGAATTCGCCCGGCTCCAGCTTGTTCTTCAGGTAGTCGACGTAGAAATCGGTGAGCGGCATGCGCCGCACGCGCTCGCCTCGCCGCAGTTCGATCTCTGCGTCGAGCGCCATCAGCACGGGCGGCGAATCGCCGATGGGCGAGCCGTTGGCAACATTGCCGCCCATCGTGCCGGCATGGCGGATCGGCGGCGAGGCGAAGCGCAGCCACACGTCGGTGAGGCCTTCGAAGCGCGCGGACAGCGCACCGAACGCGTCCTCGAGCGAGGCGCCGGCGCCGATATAGAGCTCGCCATCCCGTTCCGCTACCGTCTTCATTTCGGCGACGTCGCCCACGTAAATGATGTCCCCCAGCTCGCGGAACTGCTTGTTGACCCAGAGGCCGACATCGGTCGAGCCGGCCAGCACCTGCGCCTTGGGTTTTTCCATCCGGAGCGCGGCCAGTTCGGCCAGCGTTTTCGGGGCGTGGAATCGGTCGGTGCGCCCGCCTGACGTCACGGCGTATTCGAAAGCATTCTCTTGCCGGAGACCGCCGAGCGCCTGGACCACTGGCGCGGTGTCGAGCCGCACGGCCGGCAGGTCGAACATGCGCTGCCCTGCATCGAGGATAGGGCGGTAGCCGGTGCAGCGGCAGAGATTGCCCGACAGGTCGTCGGCGAGCTGCTGGCGCGAGGGCCGGGTGCCTTCTGCCTGATGGTGCTCGTAGGTCGACCAGAGCGACATCACGAAGCCCGGCGTGCAGAAGCCACACTGCGAGCCGTGGCACTCGACCATCGCCTGCTGCACCGGGTGCAGTTCGCGCACCTTGCGTTTGTCGTGCCGCGTCAGGTCGACCGACTGGCCGCACTGCACCTTCAGGTCTTCGACGGTGAAGAGCGCCTTGCCGTTCAGCGTCGGCAGGAACTGGATGCAGGCATTGACCGTTTGCAGTTGGAGACCGCCGACCGCGCCTTCGGCTCCAGGCGCCGCCAGTTCGCCGATGACGACGGTGCAGGCGCCGCAGTCGCCTTCGTTGCAGCCCTCTTTGGTGCCGGTACACCGGGCGTCTTCACGCAGCCAATCGAGCACGGTGCGTGTCGGGCAGGCGTCGGTCACTTCGACGATACGGCCCTTGTGGAAAAAACGGATCGGTTGGGTGCTGGTGCTCATGCTCATGGGGTTTGTTCTTGCAAGAAAGACGCCGTCCTGCGCCAGCCGTGACGGTAAAGGTTCTTCCTGCTCTACAAATACACCGCACGCGATACCGCACATCCGCCGGCGAATATGTCACGGGCCTGCATTTTCAACAAGGAAAGCGGCCGAACCGCCACTTTTTAACCTGACGTCGCGCTCAGCGCACCAGGTCCCAGCCCATCATCAGCGCCGCCACGCCCATCAGTGCCGTGCCGCCCCACCCCAGCCAGCGCGTCTTGCGGCCCGAGGTGAAACGCCCCATGACCTCGGTGCGGGTGGCGAGCACCATCATGGCGGCCATGATCGGCACCGCCACGACACCGTTGATGACGGCGCTCCAGTAGAGCGCCTTCATCGGGTCGATCGGCGTGAAGTCCAGCGCCGTGCCGGCCAACGTGGCCAGCGCGATGATCCCGTAGAAGCCCTTGGCTTCGCGCCAGTGCCGCTCGAGACCCTCTTCCCAGCCCAGCGCCTCGGCCACCGCGTAGGCGGCCGACGACGCCAGCACCGGCACCGCCAGCAAGCCGGTGGCGATGATGCCGCCCGCGAAAAGCCAGAACGCGAAGTTGCCCGCCAGCGGCCGCAGCGCCTCCGCGGCCTGCGCCGCGGACGTCACGTCGTGCACGCCGCCGGCATACAGCACCGCCGCGCCGACGACCATCACGAAGAAGGCGATCAGGTTCGAGAAGGTCATGCCGACCCAGGTGTCGAGCTTGACGCGGCCGAGGTCGCGCAGGATCTGCCTGTCGGTGCCGCGCCGGCCGCCCTTGAGCCGCAGCTCCTCGACTTCTTGCGAGGCCTGCCAGAAGAAGAGGTAGGGCGAGATCGTGGTGCCGAGCAGCGCGACGATCATCATCCAGTACTCGCCGCTCCATTGAAGCTTCGGCACGACCAGGTCGTGCAGCACGAGCCCCCAAGGCACGTGCACCGCAAAGACGGTCGCCACGTAAGCGAACAGGGTGAGCGTCAGCCACTTCAGGATGTGCGCGAGCTTGCGATACGGCACGAAGACCTGCAGCAGCACCGTGAGCACGCCGAACGCAAACGAATGGAGTTGCTGCGGTCCGCCGACGACGAGCTGCAACGCGCCGCCCATGGCCGCCACATCGGCGGCGATGTTGATCGTGTTGGCGATCACCAGCAGGCTGACCAGCAGCACCAGCAGCGAGCGCGGCATGTGCTCGCGCAGGTTCGCCGCCACGCCCTTGCCGGTGACCCGGCCGATGCGTGCCGACACCAGCTGGATCGCCACATGAACGGCAACGACAGGAACACCGTCCACAGCAGCCCGGTGCCGAACTGCGCCCGGCCTGCGTGTACGTCGCAATGCCGGACGGGTCGTCGTCCGCAGCGCCGGTGACGACACCGGGGCCGACGTGGCGCAGGAAGGAAGGAAGGCGTTTTTTCACGCGCGGATCATGCGCTTGCGGCCTGACCGGACGATGACCGGCGGCGGCGTGCCGCTGCCAATGTCCCGGCGGCGACCGGCGCGGTGTCGACCCCGATGGGCGAAGCACCACTTTCTGCCTAGAGTCGGCGGGCGTTCTGCATTGTTCTTAGAAAGAGGTTTTCATCATGGGTGCACGCAAGGTCTGCGTCGTGACAGGTTCGTCGTCGGGCATCGGCGCTTCCACGGCGCGGCTGTATGCCGGACGCGGTTGGGATGTGGTCGTCAACTACTCGCGCAACCCGGCGCCCGCCGAAGCTGTCGCCGTCGAGTGCCGCGCGCTCGGCGCCGACGCGCTGGTCGTCAAGGCCGATGTGTCGTCGGACGCCGATTGCCGCCGCCTCGCGGCCGAGGTCGACGCACGCTTCGGCCGCGCCGATGCGCTGGTCAACAATGCCGGCACCACCAAGTTCGTCGCGCTGAAAAACCTCGACGGACTGGAGGCCGAGGACTTCCAGCGCATCTACGCGGTCAACGTGATCGGCGCCTACCAGATGAGCCGCGCGCTGGTGCCGCTGTTGAAAAAGCGGGACGGCGCCGCCGCGGGCATCGTGAACATCTCGTCGGTCGCGTCGATGATGGGCGTGGGCTCGTCGATCGCCTACATGGCGAGCAAGGGCGCACTGAACGCGATGACGGCGGGGCTGGCCCGCGCGCTCGGCCCGGACATCCGCGTCAACGCGATCGCGCCGGGCCTGGTCGAGACACCCTGGCTGGTCGAGGGCATGGGCGCCGAGCGCTACGCCCAGGCCGTCGAAGGCTACAAGGCGCGTGCGACGCTGGACGCGGTGATCTCGCCCGACGACGTGGCCGAAGCCGCCTGGTGGCTCGGTGCCGGCGCTGCCAAGACGACCGGCGAAGTGCTCCTGCTCGACGCCGGCATGCGGCTCACGAAAGGTTGATCAGAGGATCAGCAGCGCGCGGAAGTCGTTGACGTTGGTGTGCGTCGGCCCGGTCACGAGCAGGTCGCCGATCGCATCGAAGTAGCCATAGGCGTCGTTGCGGTCGAGGTGCGCAGCCAGCTTGCAGCCCTTCACCTCGGCGCGCCGGAGCGTGTCGGGCGTGACGAAGGCGCCGGCGTTGTCTTCCACGCCGTCGATGCCGTCGGTGTCGGCGGCCAGCGCCCAGACGCCGGGTTGCCCCATCAGCGCACCCGCCAGGCCCAGGCAGAACTCGCCGGCACGGCCGCCGCGGCCCTTGGGCTGGCCGAGCTGGCGCGGGCGGATCGTCACGGTCGTCTCCCCGCCCGAAAGGATCACGCAGGGCTTCGAGAACGGCGTGCCGCGGTGCGCCACCGAGCGCGCGAGCGCCGCATGCACCTTGCCGACCTCGCGCGATTCGCCTTCGATCTCGTCGCTCAGGATGTGCGCCTCAACGCCGGCCGCCCGTGCCACCGCGGCCGCCGCTTCGAGTGATTGCTGAGGTGTGGCGATCAGATGCGTGGTGTGGCCGGCGAACACGGCGTCGCCGGGCTTGGGCGTTTCGAGCGCGCCGCTTTCGAGGTCGGCGCGCACCGTGGCCGGCACCTCGATGCGGTAGCGGTCGAGGATGGCGAGCGCGTCGGCGCAGGTGGTGGCGTCGGGCACGGTCGGGCCGCTGGCGATCACGGCCGGGTCGTCGCCGGGCACGTCGCTGATCGTGAGCGTGACGACCTGCGCCGGCGCGCAGGCTGCGGCGAGGCGCCCGCCCTTGACGCGCGACAGGTGCTTGCGCACGCAGTTCATCTCGCCGATGCCGGCGCCGCTCTCGAGCAGTTGCTGGTTGATGCGCTGCTTGTCGGCCAGCGTCATGCCGTCGGCCGGCAGCGTGAGCACCGCCGAGCCGCCACCGGAAATGAGGCACAGCACGAGATCGTCCGCTGTCAGCCCTTCGGTCAGCGCGAGGATGCGTTCGGCGGCGCGCAGGCCGGCTTCGTCGGGCACGGGATGCGACGCCTCGACCACTTCGATGCGTTGCTTCAGGCCATCGGGCCGCGGCGGCACGTGGCCGTAGCGGGTGACGACGAGCCCCGACAGCGCCGCGTCCGCCGGCCACAGCGCTTCGAGCGCCTGCGCCATCGAGCCGCCCGCCTTGCCCGCGCCCAGCACCAGCGTGCGGCCTTTGGGCGGGGCCGGCAGGTGCACACCGATGCTGGCCAGCGGCAGCGCGCGCTCGACCGCCACGCGGTAGAGGTGCTCGAGGAATTCGCGCGGCGCGGTGCGTGCGTCGGGGGTCGGCTGCCCGGAAATCGATGCGATCATGGTTTCTGTCTCCGTTCTGTTTTCATGGATTGTCCCGCGTCATGACCACCTTGCTGATCCGCCATGCCGACTGCGTCGCCACCTTCGACGACGCACGCACCGAACTGCGGGACGCGTCGATTTTCGTGCGCGGCAACCTGGTCGAGTCGATCGGCCTCGCTGCCGATCTGCCGCAGACCGCCGACGAAGTGATCGATGCGCGTGGTCATGTCGTGATCCCGGGCCTGGTCAACACGCACCACCACATGTACCAGACGCTGACGCGCGCGATCCCGGCCGTGCAGGACGCCGAGCTGTTCTCGTGGCTGCGCGGCCTCTACCCGATCTGGGCCGGCCTCACGCCGGAGATGGTGCAGGTGTCCACGCAAATCGCGATGGCCGAACTGCTGCTCTCCGGCTGCACCACCAGCAGCGACCATCTCTACATCTACCCGAACGGCGTGCGGCTCGACGACAGCATCGAGGCCGCTCAGGAGATCGGCATGCGTTTCGTCGCATCGCGCGGCAGCATGAGCGTCGGCGCGTCGGCCGGCGGCCTGCCGCCCGACAGCGTGGTCGAGCGCGAAGACGCGATCCTGAAAGACACACAACGGCTCATCGAAACCTGGCACGACGCCTCGCACGGGTCGATGCTCAACGTGGCCGTCGCGCCGTGCTCGCCCTTCAGCGTGAGCCGCGACCTGATGCGCGAATCGGCCGCGCTCGCGCGCTCGTTCACCGGGCTCGGCGTGCGGCTGCACACCCACCTGGCGGAGAACGACCACGACATCGCCTACAGCCGCGAGAAATTCAACTGCACGCCCGCCGAATACGCGCAGGACCTCGGCTGGCTGGGCGACGACGTCTGGCACGCGCACTGCGTCAAGCTCGACGAGCCCGGCATCGGCCTCTTCGCGCAAAGCCGGACCGGCGTGGCGCACTGCCCATGCAGCAACATGCGCCTCGCGTCCGGCCTGGCGCCGGTGCGACGGATGATCGACGCCGGTGTGCCGGTCGGCCTGGGCGTCGACGGCAGCGCGAGCAACGACGGCTCGCACATGCTCGGCGAAGCCCGCCAGGCCTTGCTGATGGCGCGCGTGCGGCGCTCGCTCGACCCGTTCGGCTGCGATCACGGACCGGCGGAAATGACAGCGCGCGACGCGCTGCGCATCGCAACGCGCGGCGGCGCTGAGGTCCTTGGCCGCAAGGACATCGGCCAGCTCGCGCCCGGCCTCTGCGCCGACATGGCGCTCTTCGACGTGCGAACGCTCGGGTTCGCGGTGGCGCGGTGCACGACCCGGTGGCGAGCCTGCTGCTGTGCGCGAGCCCGACGGCAGCCTGGACGATCGTGAACGGCCGCGTGGTCGTGCGCGAAGGCCGGCTCGCGACGGTCGATCTCGGTCCGCTGGTGGAGCGGCACAACGTGCTTGCCCTGCAACTGGCCGGCACGCGCTAGGCGCGGTGGCGCGTCACTTCGTGGTGGCGCCTTGTTCGAACCACTTGCCGATCAAGGCGCGTTCGGCGTCCGTGATCCCCGTCGCGTTGTTCATCGGCATGATCTTCGTGACCACCACCTGCTGGTAGATGCCTTGCGCATGCGCCGCCACCTGGTCGGGCGAATCGACGCGCACGTTCTTCATCTGCATCGCCGTGCCGTGGCACATGTAGCAGCGCTGCTCCAGCACCTTCTGCACGTCGCCGAACGCCACCTTCTGCACCACCGCGCCGGCCACCGGCGCAGCGACAGGCTCGGGCTTCATCCAGACGATGGTGAAGCCGAGCACCGCGATGCCGAACAGCGCATACGGCAGGGGATGCTTGGCGTTGCCCAGCTTGAAGCGATGCCGCACCACGAAGAACTGGCGAATCGCCGCGCCGCCCAGCATGATGAGCAGCAGCACGATCCAGTTGTACTTGTGCGTGTAGGTGAAGCTGTAGTGGTTGCTCAGCATCGCGAAGAGCACCGGCAGCGTGAAGTAGGTGTTGTGCACGCTGCGCTGCTTGCCGCGCTGGCCGTGCACCGGGTCGACCGGACGGCCTTCGCGCAGCGCGGCGACGTTCTTGCGCTGGCCCGGAATGATCCAGAAGAACACGTTGCCGCTCATGGTCGTGGCCATCATCGCGCCGACCAGCAGGAAGGCCGCGCGCCCGGCGAACCAGTGGCACGCAAGCCAGGTCGCGAAGCAGATGAAGAGCGCGATCAGCACGCCGACGATGGTGTCGCCGTTCTTGCGCTTTCCGAAGACCTGGCAGATGCCGTCGTAGACCATCCAGAACACGACGAAGAAGGCCAATGCGACGCCGATGGCGGCACCCGGTTGCCAGTCCATCTTGGACTTGTCGATGAGGTACGTGCTCGCGTTCCACAGGTACGACATCGTGAAGAGCGAGAACCCGGTGATCCAGGTGGTGTAGCTCTCCCAGTAAGACCAGTGCAGGTGGTCCGGCACCTTCTTGGGCGCCAGCAAGTACTTCTGCATGTTGTAGAAGCCGCCGCCGTGCACGGCCCACTGCTCGCCGCCCACGCCCTTGTCGAGCGATTCGGGGTCGAGCGGCCTCTCGAGGCTGTTGTCCAGCATCACGAAGTAGAAGGAAGCGCCGATCCAGGCCACCGCGGTGATCACGTGGACCCAGCGCAGCAGCAGATTGGCCCAGTCGAGGTAGTAACTTTCCATGTGCCTTCAGCCTTGGCGACGTGTGGAAACGCCGCGAGAGGTTTTGCGTCTGCTCACCACTGCGGGCGCTGTAAGCAGAGAAAGTGCCGCGAACGCAGGTCGTGATGACCTGGCTCCGCTGCGGCTTGTTGTGGACCGGAGTGTATACACGTTGCTTGCGTGGGAAGGTGATTTTCGAGCGTGGTCAGTGCAAACCCTGCAACAACTGTGCCGCCACCGCCACAGCGATCACCTCGGGCTCCTTGCCGCCGATGCCCGGCACGCCGATCGGGCAGGTGATGCGCGCCATTTCGTCTTCAGAAAAACCCCGCGCTTCGAGGCGATGCCGGAACGTCGCCCACTTCGTCTTGCTGCCGATGAGGCCGACATACGGCAGGTCGCCCGTCTCGCGCAAACGCTTCAGGCAGGCGATGACGATGTCGAGGTCCTCGGCATGGCTGAAGCTCATGATCAGCACGCGCGAGCCGGGCGCGAGCTGCGCCACCGCGTCCTGAACCGGCTCGGAATGCTCGGTCTGGACCTGGGCCGGCACCTCCGTCGGAAAGACGCCGTCGCGGCTGTCGATCCAGCGCACCGAGAACGGCAGCGACGCCAGCAGGCGCGCGAGTGCCGCACCTACATGCCCGCCGCCGAACAGCGCGACCGGCGGCAGCCGTGCCACGAGTTCTTCCCGGAGCGCCGCGCGGTCCGCCGCCGTCACGCGCTGGTACGCGAGGAACATCACGCCGCCGCAGCACTGGCCGAGACTGGGCCCAAGCGCGTAACGCATGACGTCGTCGACGGAACGCTCGCCGCCCAAAATTTCGCGCGCGATCTGCGTGGCCTGGAATTCGAGCTGCCCACCGCCGATGGTCGCCGTGAGGCCGTCGGCCCACACCGCCATCCAGGTGCCGGCCTCGCGCGGCGCCGAGCCCTGAGTCGCGGTGACGCGGACCAGCACGGCGTCCTCGCGCTGCAATCTGGCCAGCAACTCGTCGACGAATCCGGTCATGTCGGAATCTTCCGGTTGCCCGCCCGTCGGCGCACCACTGTATAAATCCGCCGATGACTTTGACGACCCGCTCGCGCCGCACCGTTTTTGCCCTCGCCCGCTGCGGCGCCCTGCTCGCCCCACTGTGGCTCGCCGCCTGCGGCAGCACCGGCCCGCATGCACCCATCACTTCGCCGGTGCCCGGCCAGCTGAGCGACGCCACGCCGCAAGCGGCGATTCCCGGCAAGGCACCGCGCGCCTCTGCCGCCGCCACGCCGCGCGACTACCGTCGCGATGCGGCGCGCCACATCTACGAAGCCAACAAGGCACGCATCTACGCCGGCCAACTGCCGCCGATCCTCTATGCGGTCGGCACGCTGCAGGTGAACCTCGACGCCAGCGGCAAGGTGCTGTCGATGCACTGGATGCGTGCGCCCAAACACGCGCCGGAAGTCATCGCCGAGATCGAGCGCACCGTGTTGGCGGCGTCGCCCTTCCCTGCAGCGACGCAGTTGGGCAAGGTCACGTGGACCGACACCTGGCTCTGGGACAAGGGCGGACATTTTCAGCTGGACACCCTGACCGAAGGCCAACTCTGACTCACGAACCCCGGTAGGTGGAATAACTCCACGGGCTCACAAGCAGGGGCACGTGGTAGTGCTGGTCGGTGCGCGCCACGCCGAAGTCGAGCGACACCTTGCCGAGGAAGTTCGGCTCCGGCAAGGTCACGCCGAGCTTGCCGAAATAACCCGCAACGTCGAAAACCAGGCGATAGGTGCCGACCTTGATCGTGTGGTTGTCGTAAAGCGGCGCATCGCTCCGGCCATCGGCGTTCAGCGTGAAACGCTTGACCAGCGTGGCCTCGTCGCCGCGGGTCGTGAACAGTGCCACTTCCATGCCGGCGGCCGGTCCGCCATGCATCGTGTCCAGTACGTGAGTGCTCAGGCCCATCGGTCAACTCCTGTGAATGAGGGGATCATATATTTCAGTCGACAAAAGTGTATACAGATTTTTTGTCTGGGACTATCATCAAAAAATGGATTCGACCACCACGCGCTCTATCGTCGATGCGCTCACCAAGGCGATTGTGGAACACCGGCTCCAGCCCGGCAGCAAACTCGCCGAGCAAAAGTTGGCAGATCATTTCGGCGTCTCGCGCACGTTGGTGAGGCAAGCTTTGTTCCAGCTCTCGCAAAACAGGCTGATCCGTCTCGAGCCAGCGCGTGGGGCCTTCGTCGCGGCCCCCGCCGTGGACGAAGCCAGGCAGGTGTTTTCGGTGCGCCGCATGCTCGAAGCCTCGATGGCCCGCGAGTTCTGCCGCACCGTCACGCCGGGAAAGATCAAATCGCTCAGGGAGCATGTGGCGCTGGAAAAGGCAGCGGTCGCGGGGGAAGACATTTCCGATCGCACCGAACTGCTGGGCGACTTTCACGTTCGCATGGCCGAACTCATGGGCAACACCGTTTTGGCACAAATTCTCGGAGAACTGATTTCGCGCTGCGCGCTCATCACGCTGATGTATCAGACAGCGAGCGCAGCCGAACATTCGAATGATGAGCATGCCGACATCGTGAAAGCGCTGGCGGCCAGGGACGAAGAACGCGCAGTGCGCCTGATGACCGAACACCTCGAGCACGTCGAAGCCCAACTGACTTTCGACCGCAAGATTCCGACCAACGACATCTCTCTCGCCCTGTCATGACCGACAACTCCTCACTTTCCGTCTACCCCGCGACATGGTCGGCTACGGCCGCGACGTGCCGCACGCGCAATGGCCCGGCGGCGCGAAGATCGCCGTCCAGTTCGTCCTCAACTACGAGGAAGGCGGCGAGAACAATCCGCTTCACGGGGACCCGACCTCCGAGACCTTCCTGTCGGAACTCGTCACCGCGCAAGCCTACGAAAACCGCCACATGACGATGGAGTCGATGTACGAATACGGCTCGCGCGCCGGCGTGTGGCGCATCCTGCGCGAGTTCGAATCGCGCGGCCTGCCGATGACCGTTTTCGCCGTCGGCATGGCGCTGCAGCGCTACCCCGAACTGCTCGACACCTTCCTAAAAAACGGCTACGAGATCGCCAACCACGGCCTGCGCTGGATTCATTACCAGAACCTGCCCGAGCAGAACGAGCGCCGCCACATGGGCCTCGCCACGCATGTGCTGAAAGACATGACCGGCGGGCAGTGGCCGCTCGGCTGGTACACCGGGCGCGACAGCCCCAACACGCGCCGCCTCCTGGTCGACCAGGGCGGCTACGAATACGACAGCGACTACTACGGCGACGACCTGCCCTTCTGGATGGAAGTCGCCAAGAGCGACGGCGACATGGTGCCGCATCTGGTGGTGCCCTACTCGCTCGACTGCAACGACATGCGCTTCGTCCAGGCGCAAGGCTTCAACACCGGCGATCACTTCTTCAACTACCTGAAGGACAGCTTCGACGCGCTCTACGCCGAGGGCGACACCGCGCCCAAGATGATGAGCGTCGGCATGCACTGCCGCCTGCTCGGCAAGCCGGGTCGTATCGGGTCGCTCCAGCGCTTTCTCGACTACGTCCAGAGCCACGAAAAGGTTTGGGTCTGTCGCCGGATCGACATTGCCCGGCACTGGAAGAAGGTGCATCCGTTCACACCAAAAAAGGGAGACTGACAAATGACACTGACCCTCCAGCAGCTCAATGCTGCGACGCCGACCGAGGCGGTGGCGCTGCTCGACGGCATCTACGAGCATTCGCCGTGGGTGGCCGAGGCCGCGCTCGCGTCGCGGCCGTTCCGCTCGCTCCAGCACCTGAAGCATGCGATGGCCCAGGCCGTGACCCATGCGACGGCAGCGCAGCAACTGAGCCTCATCCGTGAGCACCCGGAGCTGGCAGGCAAGCAGATGGAGGGCCACACACTCACGGCCGAATCGACGAACGAACAGAGCAAGGCCGGCCTCACGAATTGCACGACGGAGGAACTCACGCAAATTCGCCGGCTGAACACGACCTACGGCGCGAAGTTCGGATTTCCGTTCATCCTGGCGGTGCGCGGACCACGCGGCCTGGGCCTCTCGAAAGCGGAAATCCTCGCGACCTTCGAGCGACGCATTCACCACCATCCTTCCTTCGAACGCGGTGAAGCGCTGCGCAACATCCACCGCATCGCGGAGATCCGCCTGAACGACAAGTTCGGCGTGGCGCCTCTGCTCGGCAACGAAGTGTGGGATTGGCAGGAGCAGCTGTCGGTGCACACCGACCCGGGCTACGCCGAACTCGGGCAGCTCACCGTGACCTACCTCACCGATGCCCACCGTGCCTGTGCCGCGCAGATCGCGCAAGGCATGCGCGACTGCGGCTTCGACTCGGTGCAGATCGACGCGGTCGGCAACGTGGTGGGCCGTTACGAGGGCACCACGCCCGGCGCGAAAACGCTGCTTACCGGCTCGCACTACGACACCGTGCGCAATGGCGGCAAGTACGACGGTCGCCTCGGCATCTTCGTGCCGATGGCGTGCGTGCGCGAACTTAAATTGCAGAATCGCCGCCTGCCGTTCGCCTTCGAAGTGGTCGGCTTCGCGGAGGAGGAAGGCCAGCGCTACAAAGCGACCTTCCTCGGCTCCGGCGCGCTCATCGGCCACTTCAACACGGCATGGCTCGACCAGCAGGACGCCGACGGCATCACGATGCGCGATGCCATGGCGCATGCCGGCCTCACGCTCGCCGACATCCCGAAAATCCAGCGCGATCCGTCGAAATACCTCGGCTTCGTCGAGGTGCACATCGAGCAAGGTCCGGTGTTGACGGAGCTTGACCTGCCGCTCGGCATCGTCACGTCCATCAATGGCAGCGTGCGCTACGTCGGCGAAGTATTCGGCATGGCGAGCCACGCAGGCACCACCCCGATGGACCGCCGCCGGGACGCTGCAGCGGCCGTGGCCGAACTCATTCTTTTCGCAGAGCAACGCGCCGCGACAGACGGCGACTCGGTCGCGACGGTCGGCATGCTGCAGGTGCCCAATGGCTCCATCAACGTGGTGCCGGGCCACTGCAAGTTCAGCCTGGACATCCGCGCGCCGAACAACGGCCAGCGCGACAGCCTGGCCGACGACATCGTCTCCGCGCTGAAAGACATCTGCGAGCGCCGCAGCGTGCGCTACACGCTCGAAGAAACCATGCGCGCGGCCGCAGCACCCAGCGCGCCCGACTGGCAGCAACGCTGGGAGAAGGCGGTCGACACGCTCGGCATCCCGCTCTTTCGCATGCCGAGCGGCGCGGGCCACGACGCGATGAAGCTGCACGAAGTGATGCCCCAAGCCATGCTTTTCGTGCGCGGCATCAATTCCGGCATCAGCCACAACCCGCTCGAATCGAGCACCAACGACGACATCCAGCTTTCGGTACAAGCGTTTCAGCTTTTGCTCGACAACCTGGCCGAAGAAATCAAATGACAGATTACGCCAAGCTCGATGCCTGGATCGACGCCCATTTCGACGAGGAAGTGAAGTTCTTGCAGCAACTGGTGCAAGTCCCCACCGACACGCCACCTGGCAACAACGCGCCGCACGCCGAGCGCACGGCCGAGCTGCTCAAGGATTTCGGCTTCGACGCCGAAAAGCACGCGGTGCCGACCCAGGAGGTGAAGGACTACGGCCTCGAATCGATCACCAACCTGATCGTTCGCCGGAAGTACGGCGAAGGCCGAACCGTGGCGCTCAATGCGCACGGCGACGTGGTCCCGCCGGGTGACGGCTGGACGCACGACCCCTACGGCGGCGAGATCGACAACGGCAGCCTGTACGGACGCGCCGCCGCCGTGAGCAAGAGCGACTTCGCGAGCTTCACCTTCGCGTTGCGCGCGCTCGAAGCGGTCGCCAGGCCAGTCAAGGGCAGCGTCGAACTGCACTTCACTTACGACGAAGAGTTCGGCGGCCTGCTCGGCCCGGGCTGGCTGCTGAAGAACGGCCTCACCCAACCCGACCTGATGATCGCGGCCGGCTTCAGCTACGAAGTCGTCACTGCGCACAACGGCTGCCTGCAGATGGAAGTGACGGTGCACGGCAAGATGGCACACGCCGCCATCCCGAGCACCGGCGTCGACGCCCTGCAGGGCGCGACGAAAATCCTGAACACGCTGTATGCGCAGAACGCGCTCTATCAAAAGGTGACGTCGAAGGTCGAGGGCATCACGCACCCCTACCTGAACGTCGGGCGCATCGAAGGCGGCACCAACACCAACGTCGTGCCGGGCAAAGTGGTGTTCAAGCTCGACCGCCGGATGATCCCGGAAGAAAATCCGGTCGAAGTCGAAGCCAACATTCGCCGGGTGATCGCCGATGCGGCGGCTGAAAGTGCCGGCATCACGGTCGAGATCAAGCGCACGCTGCTGGCCAATGCGATGCAGCCGCTGCCGGGCAACCAGCCGTTGGTCGAAGCCATTCAGAAACACGGCGTCGAACTCTTCGGCGAGCCGATCAAGGCCATGGGCACCCCTCTCTACACCGACGTGCGCCTCTATGGCGAGGACGGTATCCCCGGCGTCATCTATGGTGCCGGTCCGCGCACGGTGCTCGAATCGCATGCCAAGCGCAACGATGAACGCGTGGTGCTCGAAGACCTGCGCCGTGCGACAAAGGTGATTGCGCGCACGCTGGCCGACCTGTTGGCCTGACCGTCGGCCCGCCGCACCGATGCCGCCGTCAAGCGGATGGTGGCCGGTTGCCGAGCAACAGATCCCTAAAAGCCGCCGCCGCCGGCGATGGCGAATTGCCCGGTGCGCGCAGCAAGGTCATGGTGCGCGCGATCTGCGGTCGTCCAACCGCTCGCACTTCCAGCCCGTGCCACTGCGCCAGCGGCCGCAGCGCCATCGTGACGACGGCGATGCCGAGGCCTTCGCGGGCGAGACCCATCATGGTCCACGGCAGCGCGATCTCGAACGCATAGTCCAGCGTGAGGCCGCGCTCGGCCAGTTTCTCTTCCAGCACCCGACGCACCGGATTGCCCGGCAGGTAGCCGATGACCGGCTCGCGCGCCACCTGCGACCACTCGAGCGTGCGGCGCGCACACAGCGGATGGTCGGGTGGCAGCACCGCCACGAACTCGTCGGCCGACATGGCCGTGCTCACCAGGTCGGTGCGCGCATCGGTCTGGGTCGCGATGCCCAGGTCGGCCGCGCCGCTGCGCACCAGCGCATGCACTTCGTGCTCGGGCACGTCGTGCAGGACCACGCGCACGCCCGGGTGCGATTCACGGAAAGCGCGGATCGTCGGCGGCAACAGCAGCGCGCACTGGACGTTGGGCGCCGCCACCGTGACGCGGCCGCGCGAGAAGCGTGCAAAGTCGCGCGCATCGTCGAACAGATGGTCCCAGTCGGCCACGAGCCGGAGCGCCGCCGGCAACAACGCCGCGCCGGCCTCGTTGACACGGCAGGCGCGCGTGTGGCGATCGAAGAGGCGGGTGCCAAGTTGTTTTTCGAGCTTGACCAGCGACGCGCTGAGCGACGACTGCGACATGCCGAGCCGCTCGGCCGCCCGGGTGAAATGGCCGCTTTCCGCCAGCGCGACGAAGACGCGAAGCTCTGCCAGTGACGATGCTTTCATCGCGAACTCCGATTGATTTATAGGATTGTGCGTCTTTTTCGATTTCTCGCCCGGCCCTATTCTTGCGTCGCCTCGCACGACGACCGTGCCCGCTTTTGCCCTTCCTCAACCAGGAGTCGCCCATGAGTTCCAGCGTCACGTCCCCCGTGGATCCCGTCGATCAGCGCTTGCCCGGCGGCAAGCTGGCGGCCCTCGGCCTTCAGCACGTCCTGGTGATGTATGCGGGCGCCGTCGCGGTGCCGCTCATCGTCGGGCGTGCACTCAAGCTGAGCCCCGACGAGGTCGCCTTGCTGATTTCGGCCGACCTGTTCTGCTGCGGCATCGCGACCCTGATCCAGTCGCTCGGCGCCACGCAATGGTTCGGCGTCAAGCTGCCAGTCATGATGGGCGTGACGTTCGCATCGGTCGCGCCGATGGTGGCCATCGCGAACGCGAATCCGGGCGCCGCAGGTGCCCAGCTGCTCTTCGGCTCGATCATCGGCGCCGGCATCATTTCGATACTGATCGCGCCGATGGTGAGCCGCATGCTGCGGTTCTTTCCGCCGGTGGTCACCGGCACCATCATCGCGGTCATCGGCATCAGCCTGATGCGCGTGGGCATCAACTGGATCTTCGGCAACCCGTTCGGCCCGACGGCACCCAACGTGGTCGACCCGGCCTACGTGAAGTGGCTGGCCGACGTGACATCGCCCGGCAGCGCGACGCCCGCCGTGCCCAAGGGCTTCGCGATCATGCCGACCGTGCCGAACCCCAAGTACGCCGACCTCACCGGCGTGGCCATCGCCGCGCTGGTTCTGGTGTCGATCCTGTTGATCGTCAAGTTCGCCAAGGGCTTCATCGCCAACATTTCGGTATTGCTCGGCATCGTGATCGGTGCGGTCGTCGCCACGGCCATGGGCATCATGACGTTCGAAAAAGTGGGCAAGGCCGCATGGATCGACGTGGTGCTTCCCTTCCACTTCGGCATGCCGTTGTTCGACCCGCTGCTCATCCTGACGATGACGCTGGTGATGATCGTCGTGATGATCGAATCGACCGGCATGTTCCTGGCGCTCGGCGAAATGACCGACCGCAAGATCAGCCAGCAAGACCTCGCGCGCGGTCTGCGCACCGACGGCCTTGGTACGCTGATCGGCGGGATCTTCAACACCTTTCCCTACACGAGCTTCTCGCAGAACGTGGGGCTCGTGGCGGTCACCGGCGTGAAGAGCCGTTTCGTCTGCGTGGCCGGCGGCGTGATCCTCATCGTGCTGGGCCTGTTGCCCAAGATGGCCGCACTGGTCGAGTCGCTGCCGACCGTGGTGCTCGGCGGCGCTGGACTGGTGATGTTCGGCATGGTGGCCGCCACCGGCATCCGCATCCTGTCGGGCGTGGACTTCAAGACCAACCGGCAGAACGCGATGATCGTCGCCGTGTCGATCGGCGTCGGCATGATTCCGCTGATCGCCCCCAACTTCAAGCAGTGGATGCCGCACGGCATTCATTCGCTGATCGAGTCCGGCATCCTGCTGACCTCCATCGCGGCCGTGGCGCTCAACCTCTTCCTCAACGGCGCGAAGCACGACGAGGCCGCGATCATCGCGGCGGCCAAACAGGCGGAAGCGCACTGAACAGCACAGCAATCCGCCCTTTTCAAAGCCCCGCAATGCGGGGCTTTTTCAATTTCTGGCGCGAAGTTTGCTTATTGGAATCTCCGGGTTAACCGCTATTCGAGTTTCGGACTGGTTTGTATACAGTCCGGCGCACACTGCAGTGCACGATCTGTGGCGCCACCCGATTCATAACAGTTCAACTGAGGGGAAATGAAAATGAGTGATCACGGAGTTCCTGGTGCGGACGAGCGCCTCATCAACGAAGACTTGGCGCCCGTCACCGGCGCACGCAAGACCTGGTCTTCCTACAGCGTGTTCGCGATGTGGATGTCCGACGTGCACAGCGTCGGCGGCTACACCTTCGCAGCCAGTCTCTTCCTGCTCGGCCTCTCGGGTTGGCAGGTACTGATCGCCCTGATCGTGGGCATCGGCATCGTCAACGTGCTGATGAACTGGATCGGCAAGCCGAGCCAGCAGAACGGTATTCCCTTCCCGGTGATGGCGCGCATCAGCCTCGGCGTGATGGGCGCGAACTTCGCCGCCGTGATCCGCGGCGTGGTCGGCATCGTCTGGTATGGCGTGCAGACCTACTTCGCGTCGAAGGCGGTCGCCACACTGGTGCTCGTTTTCTTTCCCGAAGCCGCTTCGCTGCACACGACGAGCTTCCTTCGGCTCGACATGCTGGGCTGGTTCTGCTTTCTCTTCATGTGGTTCTTCCAGCTGCTGATCTTCCAGCGCGGCATGGAAGCGATCCGCAAGTTCATCGACTTCTGCGGCCCGGCCGTGTATGTCGTGATGTTCATGCTGATGGGCTGGATCATCTGGAAGGCGGGCTGGGATTCGCTGGACCTGACGCTCTCGGACAAGGTGCTCACGGGCGGCGAGTCGTTCATCGCGATGGGCAGCGCGATCCTGCTGGTGGTGAGTTACTTCGCGGCGTTGCTGCTGAACTTCGGCGACTTCTCCCGCTACGCCAAGACCGAACGCGACATGAAGGTCGGCAACTTTTTGGGCCTGCCGGTCAACTTCCTGCTGTTCGCAATCATCGTCGTGGTCGTGACCGCTGGCAGCGCCAAAGTGTTCGGCCACATGATCATGGACCCGATCGAAATCGTCTCGAAGATCGACAACAAATGGGCCGTGGTGCTGGGCAGCGTGACCTTCATCATCGCGACCATGGGCATCAACATCGTGGCGAACTTCGTCTCGCCGGCTTACGACATCGCGAACCTGTTCCCCAAGCACATCGACTTCAAGAAGGGCGGTCTCATCACCTCGATCCTCGCGGTCTGCGTGTGCCCGTGGATCTTCGTGGACAGTCCGAAGGCGATCACTGTTTTTGTCAGCGTGTTCGGCGCAGTGCTCGCCCCGATGTTCGGCGTGATGATGGCCGACTTCTACCTGCTCAAGAAGCAGGTGGTCGATGTCGAGCAGCTCTACTCGATGGCACCGAACGGGCGCTACCATTATGACGGGGGCTGGAACAAGGTCGGCCTCGGCGCGTTGGGCATCTCGAGCTTCATCGCGGTGGGCTGGGAAATGTGCACGCAGCTCTTCAAGGTGCTCCCCGAGAACAACTTCGGCTGGGTGATCGGCGCGATTTCAGGCGCGGTCATCTACATGGTCATGATGCGCGGCGCAAAGCGCACGTAGTAACAATAAGGGAGTTCACATGCCTCGTTTCGCCCGATCACTTTTCGGCCAGGTCGTCATCGCACTGGTGCTCGGTGTCCTCGCGGGCCTCTTTTTTCCGGACTTCGCGGTCAAGCTCAAGCCGCTCGGCGATGCCTTCATCAAGCTGATCAAGATGATCATCCCGGTGCTGGTGTTCTGTGTGGTGGTGCACGGCATCGCCGGCGCCGGCGACCTCAAACGCGTTGGCCGCGTCGGCATCAAGGCGCTCATCTACTTCGAGGTGCTGACGACCATCGCCCTGATCCTCGGCCTGATCCTCGCTTTCGTCTTCAAGCCCGGCGTCGGCATGAACGTCGATCCGAAGCTGCTCGACGCGAGTGCGATGAGCGGCTACGTCGACAACGCGGCCAAGCTCACGGGCGGCGGCACGGTCGAGTTCCTCATGAAGCTGATCCCGAACACGGTGGTGGCCGCCTTCGCGACCGGCGACGTGTTGCAAGTGCTGCTGTTCGCGGTGTTGTTCGGTTGCGCACTGTCGCTGCTCGGCGACCTGGGCAAGCCGGTCGCCGTGGTGGTCGACTCGCTCTCGCTGGTGCTCTTCAAGATCATGGGGATCATCATCAAGCTGGCGCCGTTCGGCGTGCTCGGCGCGATTGCCTTCACGGTCGGGAAGTACGGCATCGGGTCCCTTAAGCAGCTCGGCATGCTGGTGGCGCTGTACTACGCGGCGGTGCTGTTCTTCGTGTTCGTCGTTCTCGGACTGGTGATGCGCCTCTCGGGCTTCAGCCTCATCAAGCTGCTGCGTTACCTGCGCGAAGAACTCGCCATCGTGTTCGCGACGACCTCCTCCGACAGCGTGCTGCCGCAGATCATGGCCAAGCTGCGCCGCATGGGCATCCGCGACTCGACCGTCGGACTGGTGATCCCAACCGGCTACTCATTCAACCTGGATGCGTTCTCGATCTACATCACGCTCGCCGCGGTGTTCATCGCACAGGCCACCAACACGCCGATCTCGATGTCCGATCTGCTGACGATCCTCGCGATCGCGCTGGTCACGTCGAAGGGCGCGCACGGGGTGCCGGGCTCGGCGATCGTGGTGCTGGCCGCCACGCTGCACGCGATTCCAGCCATCCCGGCGATCGGCCTCGTGCTGGTCTTGTCGGTCGACTGGTTCATGGGCATCGCCCGCGCGCTGGGCAACCTGATCGGCAACTGCGTCGCCACCGTGGCGATCGCAGCCTGGGAAGGCGACATCGATCGCGAACGCGCGCATGCGGTCCTCGACGGCACCTATTCGCCGGACGACGAGCCGCTGGCCGAAGCCGGCTCGCCGGCTGCATCCGCTCACTGAGCGCGCTGCGAGTGTCGGCGGCATGGCCGCCGACAAGGGACGGACGTGGCCTCGGCTACAGTCCGTTGCACCATGAATTCCCCCCAACTTCAACGCGGCGTTTTTCTTGCCCTTCTGGCGGTCGTCACGGCGGCTTTCATCTGGGTGCTGCTGCCGTTCTTCGGTGCGGTGATGTGGGGCGTGGCATTGGCGATTCTTTTCACCCCGCTCTACAAGCGCTTGATGAAAAAGATGCCTGGCCGCAAGAACATCGCCGCCCTGGCCACACTGACGATCTGCCTGGTCGTCGTCATCCTGCCGCTGGCCATGGTCGGCGTCTCGCTGGTGCAGGAGGCGGCACTGATCACCCAGAAAATCCGCACAGGTCAGATCGATTTCGCTAACTATTTCCAGCAGATCCTGGCCGCGACGCCGCGCTGGGTGGTCGGCCTCTTCGAGCGCTTCAATCTCGGCGACACCGCCTCCTGGCAGAAGCGCATTTCGGAAGGCGCTGCGCAGGGCGGCCAGGTGGTCGCGAACCAGGCGCTCACGATCGGCCAGAACACGTTCGACTTCGTCGTCAGCTTCTTCGTGATGCTGTACCTGCTCTACTTTCTGCTGCGCGACGGCGCCACGCTCTCCAAGACGGTGCGCGACGCGCTGCCGCTGGCCAAGCCGCACACGCACTACCTGCTGAACAAGTTCACCACCGTGGTTCGGGCCACCATCAAGGGCAACGTGGCCGTCGCCATCGCGCAGGGCACGATCGGCGGGCTGGCGTTCTGGTTCCTCGGCGTGCAGGGCGCACTGCTGTGGGCCGTGCTGATGGCCTTCCTGTCGTTGCTGCCTGCCGTGGGCGCGGCGCTGATCTGGGGCCCGGTGGCGATCTACTTTCTGGCGACCAGCCACTGGTGGCAGGCCGGCGTGCTGATCTTCGTCGGCGTTTTCGTGATCGGCCTGGTCGACAACATCCTGCGGCCGCTCCTGGTCGGCAAGGAAACGCAGATGCCCGACTATCTCGTGCTGATGTCGACCATCGGCGGCATGGCGATCTTCGGCATCAATGGCTTCGTGCTCGGCCCGGTGATCGCTGCGCTGTTCATGGCGGTGTGGGACCTGTTCGCGATCTCCAACGAGAAGGATGGCGGCGGCCCGGAAATCTGAGCATCCGGCAGCGGCTCACCGATCGGCCGGCGCCTGCCACCAGCCTTCGGCCAGCCGGCCCTGCATGAAGGCGATCAGCGCCGACACCTTGCCCGGCACCAGCTTGGGCGACGGAAACACCGCGTGGATTTCCTGCTCTGCGAGTGCATGGTCGGGCAGCAGTTCGCGCACCTTGCCCAGCAGCAGCGAGTCGCTCGCCACGTAGCGAGGCATCAACGCGACGCCCATGCCATCGCGTGCCGCGGCCAGCACCGCCGAGAGGTTGTTGGAGCGGAAGCGACCCGACACCGCGACATTCACCGCCTCGCCTTTGGGGGTGTGCATGCGCCACACCTCGTCGCCCACCACGCTGCTGTAGATCAGCGCCGCATGCCCGCTGAGGTCGTGCGCGCGCTTCGGCACGCCGTGCTTCTTCAGGTACGCGGGCGAGGCGACGATGACCCACGGGTTCATCCCGAGAAACCGTGCGCCGAGCGAGGAGTCGGCGAGGCGCCCCATGCGGATGGCCACGTCAATGCCTTGCGCGATCAGGTCGACGTAGCGATCCTCGAAACTCAGGTCGAGCTGCACCTGCGGATGGCGCCGCATGTACTCCAGCGCCAGCGGCACGATCACGCGGCGCCCGAAGGCCACCGAGGTTCCGATGCGCAGCAGCCCCTGCGCCTGGCCGTGCTTGAGCTGCACGATGTTCTCGGCCTCCTGGGCGTCGCGCACCACGGTCTTGCACTTCTCGTAGTAGAGCGCACCCGGTTCGGTGAGGCTCACGCCCCGCGTGTTGCGGTTGAGCAGCCGCACCTTCAGCCGCGCCTCTGTGGCCGCGACCTGCTTGGTCACGGTGGGTTGCGTCGTGTTGAATTCGAGCGCCGCCTTCGAGAAGCTTCCGGTCTCGACCACGCGCACGAACATCTCCATCGCCAACAGTCTGTCCATTGGCGGATGGTAGCCAGTTATTCCCCAGCGGAATAGGTTTTATGGTCCGGCGCCGCCTTCCGCGAACGGGCGTCGATTCCTACAGTCGAGCCGTCCAGGAACTGAAGGAGACAAACCCATGGCCAAGATGACCGCAGCACAGGCTGCCGTGCTCGTGATGGAAAAAGAAGGCGTGACGCAGGCCTTCGGCGTGCCGGGCACCGCCATCAATCCGCTCTACGCCGCATTGCGCAAGCAAGGCACCATCGCGCACATCCTTGCGCGCCACGTCGAGGGCGCCTCGCACATGGCCGAGGGCTACACCCGTGCGGTGGCAGGCAACATCGGCGTGTGCATCGGCACCTCGGGGCCGGCCGGCACCGACATGATCACGGGTCTCTATTCGGCCTGGGCCGATTCGATTCCGATCCTCTGCATCACCGGCCAGGCGCCGCGCGCGCGGCTCTACAAGGAAGATTTTCAGGCGGTCGACATCGAATCGATCAGCAAGCCGGTGACCAAGTGGTCGGTCACGGTGCGTGAACCCGGGCAGGTGCCGCAGGTGTTCCAGCAAGCCTTCCACCTCATGCGCTCGGGCCGCCCCGGCCCCGTGCTGATCGACCTCCCGTTCGATGTGCAGATGGCACAGATCGAGTTCGACATCGACACCTACGAGCCGCTGGTGCCCTGGAAGCCCGCGGCCACGCGCGCCCAGATCGAGAAAGCGATCGCGATGCTCAATGCCGCCGAGCGCCCGCTCATCGTGGCGGGCGGCGGCGTCATCAACGCCGACGCAGCCGACCTGCTGGTGCGCTTCGCCGAAGCGACCGGCGTGCCGGTGATCCCGACTCTCATGGCCTGGGGCTCGATCCCCGACGACCACCCTTTGATGGCTGGCATGTGCGGCTTGCAGACCAGCCACCGCTACGGCAACGCGACGATGCTCGCCAGCGACTTCGTGCTGGGCATCGGCAACCGCTGGGCGAACCGCCACACGGGCTCGGTCGAGGTGTACACCAGGGGCCGCACCTTCGTGCACGTCGATATCGAGCCCACGCAGATCGGCCGCGTCTTTACGCCCGACTTCGGCATCGTGTCGGACGCCAAGATCGCGCTCGTGCAGTTCGTCGAAGTCGCCGAGCAGATGAAAGCCAGGGGCCAGCTGCCGGACCGGGCAGCGTGGGCCGGCGAATGCCGCGACCGCAAGAAGACGATGCTGCGCAAGACGAACTTCGCCGACGTGCCCATGAAGCCGCAGCGCGTGTACCAGTGCATGAACGCCAACTTCAGCCACGACACCTGCTACGTGAGCACGATCGGTCTCTCTCAGATCGCAGCCGCCCAGTTTCTGCACGTCTACAACCCGCGCCACTGGATCAACTGCGGCCAGGCCGGCCCGTTGGGCTGGACCATCTCGGCCGCACTCGGCGTGCGTGCCGCCGACCCGACCCGCAAGATCGTCGCGCTCTCCGGCGACTACGACTTCCAGTTCATGATCGAAGAGCTCGCGGTGGGTGCGCAGTTCAAGCTGCCCTACATCCACATCGTGGTGAACAACAGTTATCTCGGGCTGATCCGCCAGAGCCAGCGCGGCTTCGAGATGGACTACTGCGTGCAGCTCGCGTTCGACAACATCAACGCCGCACCCGATGCCGGCATCGAGGCCGGCTATGGCGTGGACCACATGAAGGTGGTCGAAGGTCTCGGCTGCAAGGCGATCCGTGTGTGCAAGCAGGAAGAGATGACACCCGCGATTGCGCACGCCGAAGCGTTGATGGCCGAGTTCGGCGTGCCGGTGGTGATCGAGGTGATGCTCGAGCGCGTGACCAACATCGCGATGGGCACCGAGATCGACGCGATCAACGAGTTCGAACCCTTGGCCGAAGGTGCGGAAGACGCGCCCACCTCGATCGCCATGGCGATGCTGGACTGAGCGCAGACGACATGCCCCAATTCGCCGCCAACCTCACGATGCTCTTCACCGAGCTGCCCTTCATGCAACGCTTCGAAGCCGCTGCCAGCGCGGGCTTCGAGGCTGTTGAATATCTCTTTCCTTACCCCTATCCCCGACAGGAACTCGCGGCTGCCCTGCACGCCAACGGGCTGCACCAGGTGCTGCACAACCTGCCCGCCGGCAACTGGGACGCCGGTGAGCGCGGCATCGCCTGCCACCCGGACCGACACAGCGAATTCCGCGAAGGCGTCGCCCGTGCCATCGACTACGCGACGGCGCTCGGCTGTCCGCGTGTCAACTGCCTCGTCGGCAAGTTGCCGCAGGGCGCCACCTCGAAGGATGTGCAGCCGACGCTGGTCGGCAACCTGCGCTACGCAGCGCGCGAGCTGGAGGCCGCCGGCATTCAGCTGTTGATCGAGCCGATCAACCCATTCGACATTCCGGGCTTCTTTCTCACGCGGACCGACCAGGCGCTCGCCCTGATCGACGAGGTCGGCGCATCGAACCTGTTCGTGCAATACGACATCTACCACGCGCAGCGAACCGAGGGCGAGCTTGGCGCCACGCTGGCCAAACACCTGCCTCGCATCGGCCACATCCAGCTGGCCGACAACCCGGGTCGCGGCGAACCGGGCACGGGCGAAATCAACTACCCATGGCTGTTCAGGCACATCGACGCGCTGGGCTACGAAGGCTGGATCGGTTGCGAATACAAACCGCGCACCACGACGGCCGAAGGCCTCGGCTGGCGCGAAGCACTCACGCAATAACAGGAAGGAGAAAAGCAGATGGCAAACATCGGATTCATCGGTCTCGGCATCATGGGCGCGCCCATGGCCGGGCACCTGCTCGCCGCGGGTCACACGCTTTTCGTTCACACGCGCAGGGCGGCGCCGGAGCCCTTCGCCTCCAGGGCGACGGTCTGCGCCTGCGCGACCGCGGTCGCGCAAAAGTCCGACGTCATCATCCTCATGCTGCCGGACACACCCGATGTCGAGGGGGTGCTGTTCGGCGAGAGCGGCGTGGCGGCCGGTCTCGCGCGCGGCAAGCTCGTGGTCGACTGCAGCTCGATCGACCCGATCCAGACGCAGGCCTTCGCGAAGAGGATCGAAGCGCTGGGCTGCGACTACGTCGACGCGCCCGTCTCGGGCGGCGAGGTCGGCGCCAAGGCGGCGAACCTGACGATCATGTGCGGCGGCAGCGAGGCGGCCTTCGCACGGGCGCTGCCGCTCTTCGAGAAGATGGGCAAGAACATCACGCGGGTCGGTGCGGCGGGCGCCGGGCAGATCACCAAGGTGGCGAACCAGATCATCGTGGCGCTCAACATCGCGGCGGTGTCCGAGGCGCTGGTGTTCGCGTCGAAGGCGGGCGCCGACCCGGCGAAGGTGCGGCAGGCGTTGATGGGCGGTTTCGCGTCGTCGCGCATCCTCGAAGTGCACGGCGAACGCATGATTCACCGCACCTTCGCGCCGGGCTTTCGCATCGCCCTGCACCAGAAGGACCTGAACCTTGCGCTGCAGAGCGCGCGTTCGCTCGGCGTGGCGCTGCCGCAAACCGCCGGCGCGGCACAGCTCATGAACGCCTGCGCGGCGCTGGGGCATGCGCAAGCCGATCACTCGGCGCTGGTCAAGGCAGTGGAAGCGCTGGCGCAGCACCCGGTGCGGCCCGACAGCGTACTTCCCACTACAGAAGCCGACGCCGCTTTGGGGTAGCCTCGATCGGTCGTCCCAGAGAACCCAAGGAGAAATTCAATGGCCGCCCCTCTTTCCCCGGCAGAAGAAGCCCTTCGCGAAGCCGCACGCGAATACCACCGCAGCCCGGTGCGCGGCAAGATTTCGATCACGCCGACCAAGCCGCTGATGAACCAGCGCGACCTGTCGCTGGCCTACTCGCCCGGCGTGGCGTATCCGTGTCTCGACATCCAGGCCGACCCGGCGCTCGCGGCCGAGTACACCTCGCGCGGCAACCTGGTCGGTGTGGTCACCAACGGCACCGCGGTGCTCGGCCTCGGCAACATCGGCCCGCTGGCCTCCAAGCCCGTGATGGAAGGCAAGGCCTGCCTCTTCAAGAAATTCGCGGGCATCGACGTGTTCGACATCGAGCTCGCCGAGAACGATCCCGACAAGCTGGTCGACATCATCGCCGCGCTCGAGCCGACGCTCGGCGGCATCAACCTCGAGGACATCAAGGCGCCCGAGTGCTTCTACATCGAGAAGAAGCTGCGCGAGCGCATGAACATTCCGGTGTTCCACGACGACCAACACGGCACCGCCATCATCTCGGCCGCCGCGCTGCTCAACGGGCTGGAGCTGGTCGGCAAGAAAATCGAGGACGTGAAGATCGCCGTCTCGGGTGCCGGGGCCGCGGCGCTGGCGTGTCTCGACGTGATGGTCGGCCTCGGCGCCCAGCCGAAGAACATCTTCGCGGTCGATTCCAAGGGTCTGATCTACATGGGCCGCGCCGGCGGCTTCGACGACTCGAAATCGCGCTATGCGCAAAAGGACACGGGCCTGCGCACCCTGGCCGACGTGGTCTCGCAAGCCGATGTGTTCCTCGGCTGCTCCGCACCCGGCGTGCTGACGGCCGAGATGGTCAAGAGCATGGGCACGCAGCCCATCATCCTGGCGCTGGCGAACCCAGAGCCCGAGATTCGCCCCGAGCTGGCCAAGGCCGTGCGGCCCGACTGCATCATCGCCACGGGCCGATCGGACTATCCGAACCAGGTCAACAACGTGCTGTGCTTCCCGTACATCTTTCGCGGCGCGCTCGACTGCGGCGCCAGCAAGATCACCGAGGAAATGAAGCTGGCCTGCGTGCGCGAGATCGCCGACCTCACCAAGGCCGACATCAGCGAAGAAGTCGCTACCGCTTACGCCGGGCAAGAGCTGGTGTTCGGGCCGGACTACATCATTCCGAAGCCCTTCGATTCGCGCCTGATCCTGCGCATCGCACCGGCCGTGGCCAAGGCGGCGGCGGCATCGGGCGTGGCGGCCCGGCCGATCGAAGACCTCGAGGCGTATCGCCAGCACCTCACGCGCTTCGTCTACCAGACCGGCATGTTCATGCGCCCGGTCTTCACCGCGGCCAAGCTCGCCACCGCCAAGCGCGTCGCGTATGCCGAGGGTGAAGACGACCGCGTGCTGCGCGCGGCCCAGCTGGCGGTCGACGAGGGACTGGCCAGGCCGATCCTGATCGGGCGGCCCGCCATCATCGAGATGCGCGTGCAGAAGGCCGGCCTGCGCCTGAAGCTCGGCTCCGATGTCGAGATCGTCGACCCCGAGAACGACCCGCGCTTTCGCACCTACTGGGAGGCATACCACAAGCTCATGGGCCGCCGCGGCATCACGCCCGAAGCGTCGAAGGCGATGGTGCGCCGCTCCAACACCACCATCGCCTCGTTGATGGTGCATCTGGGTGATGCCGACGCCATGCTGTGCGGGCTGGTCGGGCGCTTCGACAGCCACCTCAAGATCCTGGGCCAGATCCTCGGCAGCAAGCGCGGCTCGCCGGGCTTCGCGGCACTGAACGCGCTGACGCTCGACAGCGGCACCGTGTTCATCGCCGACACCCATGTCAACGAAGACCCGAGCGCCGAGATGCTCGCCGACATCGCGATGATGGCGGCCGAGGAAGTGCGCCGCTTCGGCCTGCCGCCCAAGGTCGCCTTCTTGTCGCACTCCAACTTCGGCAGCTCGGAGCACGCCTCAGCTCGCAAGATGCGCATCGCACGCGACCTCTTCGCGCGCATGGCGCCCGACATCGAATGCGACGGCGAAATGCACGGCGACGCGGCGCTCTCCGAAGAAGTGCGCCGCACCGCGATGCCCGACACGACGCTGACCGGCGAGGCGAATTTGTTGATCTGCCCGAACCTCGACTCGGCCAACATCCTCTACAACGTGCTGAAGATGAAGGGCGCGAACGGCATCACGGTCGGTCCGATCCTGTTGGGCGCCTCGCACTCGGCCCATGTGCTCACCGCATCGGCCACGGTGCGCCGGATCGTCAACATGACGGCGCTGGCCGTCGCCGACGCGAACATCCCGAAGTGAGACGCACGACCGTTCGCGGCTGATTTTTTCGAGGACGCCCACCCGGCGCTGCGCTACCATCGGAGCGCCGGTCTCCGGGCCGGCAAAGGGAGGGTAGAACACAGCGCGCTCGCAACGATTCGAGCACCAGCGCGGCTGCCCGTGGATTTTTCTCATCTACGCATCGGCAGCCATGTCAGATACAGCCTCGCCTTCCTTCATGCCGGCCCTCGGCGACAACGGATGGGACATCGGCGGCCTGAACGTGGCGCTGCTCTCGCAGAACGCCCGCCTCATCACCCTGCAGACGCCCGAGGTCGCCCGGGTCTCGAACGACGCGGTCGTGGTCGAGCGCTTCAGCGGTCTCGAATCGGTCAACGCGCTCTTTCGGTTCGAGATCGACGTGCTCGCCACGTCGAGCAGCTTCGACCCCTTCGGCCTGATCGGCGAAGAGCTCACGCTCCGACTGCTGCTGGCCGATGGCCGCACCCGCGCCTGGCACGGCCAGCTGGTCAGCGCCGATGCACTGGGCGGCGACGGCGGCCTCGCGCGCTATCGCCTCCATCTGCAGCCCTGGTTGGCCGCACTCGACCTGCGCCGCGACAGCTTCGCCTACGCCAACAAGAACGTGCAGGACATCGTGTCCGAAGTATTCGCCGACCATCCGGCCGCCAGCTACGCGTTCAATGTCACGCAGACCCTGCCCACACGCCCCACCTGCGTGCAGTACCGCGAGTCGGACCTCGCCTTCGTGCAGCGCTTGCTGGCCCAGGAGGGCTTGAGTTTTCGCTTCGACCACGAGCAGGAAGACGACTCCCGCAGCGCGTCGGACGCAGAAGCTGTCTCGCCATCGCGCCATCGCCTTGTCATCTTCGACGCCGACAGCAGCACGCCCGAATGTCCGCTGTCGCCGATCCGGTTCCACCGCATCGATGCCACCGAAACCACCGACAGCATCACGCACTGGAGCGCCCGGCGCCAGGTCACGCCCACGTCCGTCGTGCGCAGCGCCTGGGACGCAGCCGCGCTGCAAGCGCCCGCGGGCCAGAGCAGCACCCACCTCGACCTGGGCAGTGTCCCGGTGCTCGAAGAACACGATGGTGCCGGCGCGCAGCGCTACGCAACCGGTACCGCTGCGGCGGCGGCTGCAGATCGGCAATGGCTGGCCCATGCATCGCGCATCAAGCGTTATCACGGAGGAAGCAGCGTGCGCCAGTTGGCTGCGGGCGAGCGCTTTGCGCTGAGCCAGCACGATCGGTACGGGCAGGACGGCGATGGGCAAAGCTTCACCACGCTGGCCGTGCGCCACGAGGGCGCGAACAACCTCGGCGCCCAGGCCGCACGGGTGCTGTCCGCCAACGATCTCGAAAAAGGCAGCTATCGCAACCGCTTCGAGGCCCAGCCCGCCGACGCAAAGATCGCACCCCTCTGGCGCCCCAAGCCCACCGCCCCAGAGGCGATGGTCGCGCTGGTCGTGGGCGTCGATGACGATCAGCCCCCGACCGCCGTGCACACCCAGCGCGATCACCGTGTGCAGGTGCGCTTCCACTGGCAGGCCCAACGCGCCAGCGACGCCCAGCACGCGAGCCAGCCCGCCAACGCACAAGGCAGCCTGCTGGCGGCCGGACGGCACGCCAATGCCGCGGCTTCGGTCTGGCTGCGCGTCGCCACCGCGCTGGCGGGCCCCAACTGGGGCGCCCACCATTTGCCCCGCGTCGGCTCCGAAGTGCTCCTCGTCTTCATCGACGGCGACATCGACCGGCCGGTCGTGAGTCACCAGCTCTACAACCAGCAAGACCTGCCGCCCTGGAGTGCCGGCGTCGACAGCAGCGCCAACCACCCGGGCGTGCTCTCGGGCTGGCACAGCAAGAGCCTCGACGGTGGTGGCTTCAACCAGTGGATGACCGACGATGCGCCCGCGCAGGTGCGCACCCGGCTGGCGAGCTCGAATGCCGCCAGCCAGCTGAACCTGGGCCACCTCAACGCGCAGCCGCCCGAGTCCACGAACCGCGGCGCCTGGCGCGGCACCGGCGCAGAGCTTCGCTCGGACGCATGGGTCGTGGCCCGCGCTGGCGAAGGCTTCCTCCTCTCGACGGTCGCCCAGAACCGGGCCCGGGGCACGGTGCAGGACACCGTCAGTGCGCAAGGGCAGCTGGGCGCCGCGCTGCAGACTGCCGAACGGCTGTCGGCTGCATCCAGCGGCGCCGAGGGCCTGGCGCTGAAGGCCAACGCATTGCTGCAGCCGCTCGTCGACGACATCGACCCCGGCAAGAACGGCCACTACCCCGACAGCGTCAACGGCCAGCCGGCGAAGTCACCCGAGGGCGACAGCCGAGAAGGCAAGCACCCTGTGTCCGCATTCGCACGACCCTTGATGGTGCTCGATGCGGCCACCAGCCTGAACCTGGCGACGCCAGCCAGCACCACGCTGTACGCGGGCGAAGCGATTCACTGGACCAGTCAGCAGCAGGCGCATCTGGCCGCCGGCAAGACGGTCAGCCTGGCCGCAGCGAAAAGCGCCGGCCTCTTCAGCGCCGAGGGTGGGATTCAGGTGATCGCGCAGGACGGGCCAGTGTCGATTCAAGCGCACACCGATGCGCTGGAGTGGCTGTCGCAAGACGCCTTCACGGTGACCAGCAGCAGCGACGTGATCGAGATTTTTGCGAAGGACAAGATCACGTTGAAGGGCGGCCAGACCAGCATCACGCTGGACGGGGCGAACATCGTGCTGAAGATGCCGGGGCTGCTGGATGTGAAGGGGGCGAGCAAGACGTTCGTGGGGCCGCGGGGGGTACCAGCGGAATTGCCGGTGTTGCCAAGAGGCGCGATCACATTGCCACACGCAGACCCCTCGCTCGGCGTCAAGTACGACGAGCAGGTGGTCTTCAAGGACGCGCTTCAATGCGCCATTGAAGGGCGGCTGCGTTTCAAGGTCAGCAACAAGGCCGAGCAAGACCAGTTTCTCAAAGGCATTTCCCCTGAACAAGGGGAGACCAACCGACTCGATACATCCGAAGCGCAGCCACTGGAACAAGCTCTGCGCTACGCCCGATTCAAATTCGAGATCTAACAAAAATGGCGACCACAAACACAGACGGCGACGGCGACGGCTATGAGATCGAGGTTCTGGGCACATGCAAGACCAACACGCGCCCGGATTCGCAACACATACAGCAGGTGGACGCGAAGCACCTCTGGTCGTATGCACAGGAAGAGGCACTGACGGCGTTGAGCGAGCAAGGTCCCGACAAATGCTGGCGCCTGATCACCGATCCGGAACGACGCGCCAAGCGCATCGCTGCGCGCTACGCCGACCTGTACTTTGCCAGCGCTGAAAAGTCGCGTGGCAAAGTGCAGCTGTACTGGCCCGCGTTGGCTGCTTTCGTGGTGAAGGACATCGTGGAGGCGTACCGCTATTCGCGCGACAACGTCCTCAACGGCGGCTGGCGCAATGCGGCGCGAACTTCGGGCGCGTCCCAACTCTTTGCCGAACTGGCAACAGAAGGCTCACCGTATGAACACTCGCTGCGCGTTTACGCTGCTTTGGCGAAGGGCAACCTGTGGCTATTCATGGACATCTATCCGTGGCTCTGGTTCGTTTTGGAGTACGGATTGAACAAGGACGGCAGCATGAATGCCGAGCGGCTTACCAGCCATGTCTCGCAGCGCAACGCAGCCGAATTCCAGCACCAGTCGAAAACAGCAGTACGGGAGCTGCCGTTCGGTGCCAACTGGCTCGGACGGCTCAAGGGGAAGCTCGCATCAGATCCGGTGTATGCCAAGGGCCGCAGTCTCTTCGATACGCCACCGACGTGGGCCGGCCTGGACGGCGGCTATGGACAACATGTGGCGAGCGCTTCAGAGGCACACCGCTACGTTCGACAGCACGCGAAAGACGCCGATGCGGGCTACCGCACACCACCTTCGAAGTACTGGACGAAGTTCGACGAGGCTTTCTACGTCATGGAGGAAGAGCGTACGGAGATGGGTCGCATCGCTGCCGATGGTGCGGCGACTGCTCGGCTGCAGAAGGTGGCGCAGTTCAGGGCGACGAAGGAGATGACGGCGACCTACACAACGCTGATCGCGGAGATTGGCGCCACCAACAACAAGGCAAGAGTTGAACGGCAGCTAGAGGAGCTACGAACCGTCGCGGCGCAAGAGCAAATCAACATTCTTCAACCTTTGATCTACGACGACCCCCAACTGGTGAAGACGATGGACGTCAACCACTGGATCAGCCGGGCATCGAGCGGGGGCTTGTCGCCGACCTACACCCTGTACTTCAGTGCGGCGCCGAGAAACGATGACCGCGATTTGCAGATCACTTTCGATGAGCCGAAGAGCCCTTGGGATCGGACAAACGGGGCGCTGGGCGGCACATTGAAGAGCCTGCCAAACAAGGATGATCGCATGGAGTACGTGGCGAAGATTGCTGAACAGTTCAACTTGTTGATGTCGAAAAAGCGCGCTTACATGGAGCACGAACTTCAAACAATAAGAGGCTGGCTCGATGCTTGAACGGCGTCGGTTCCTGGCGGGAATTGCAAGCCTGTCGACAAGTGGCTTGGCTGGACTGGCGGCCTGCGGGCGGGCAGAAGGAGAAAAGATGCAAGAAATCAAATTCGATCTGGGCAACAACATTCATGAGACCGCTAAGGCGTCGGGCGCGCCCTCTTTCCAGAAGAGCGAAACGGCTGGACTGATCGACTACAGCGTGGCGGCGGTGCCGGACACGATTCCTGCGCACTACACACGTGCAGGCTACGAGATCGTGTGGCGTCCGATATTTGCGTTTGCAATGTACGCTGATCGAGACCGCGGGACCGACTTGCGGGTCGAGACCGTCACGCTTCAACTAAGCCGCATCCTCAAAACCCACGAACAGGCTCAAGCCTTCGTCGAGCAAACGTTGGCGCAGTTCAACAAGGGCAAGTGGCAACGCTATTCCGAACTTGAGTGGTACACATTGCTGACTGGTCGTTCGAGCCTGTTGGACGAACAAGGCCGGCTTTCGGACGAACTAATGGCTCTTGATCCAGATTACAAAATTCCCGCGGAGGATTGGCCTCTCGTAGTCAAGAAAGGGCCGATCTGGCGGTGGGTTGGTGATGGTGTTATAGCGAAGTTGAAGGTCAACGAGTACGGCACCGAAGAACGCGGCCTCGACTACAGCCTGGGGCTTCAATTCGACTTGGTGGACATAGCCAATGCCCGTGACGCCGAAGACCTAGCCCGACGCCTAAAAGAAGGTGACGCCAAAGGCTGGAATAGCACCGTTGAACATGAGGCCAACAAGAAGAAGGCGGCGGCACGCATCAAGCGCCTCGAAGAAAATGCCATACAGCGCGGCGACTCGGTGGTCAAACGACCCTGAAGGTCGGCGCGAGGCGCGTCCACGGGAGATGGCCGCGTGCGATTGCGACGATGACCTGCCCCACTCGCCCTACCAACGCGATGCAAGTGAACTCCGTCGACTTGGACTATGGCGGGCGTGAGAAAAGCAGATACGCCAAGGGGCAAACCATCACGTCATCCAGCAAGCAGACATTGGCCTGCCGATCAAATGGACGCGATCGTCAACCCGACAAAAACTAGATTTCCATGTGGCTTTATCTGCATCACACGGGCTCCGACATCATCGACTTGGACTCTGTCACTGGTCGCTGGCGCCAGGTCGACGACGCCGAAAAGCCGTCGGGCGCGATGGTCCTCGCTGACCTGCCCATCAAAGGCAGCTACACGATTGAGGACGGAAAACGGTACTTCACTTACTGGACATCCAACGGGAGATTTGTTTTTCGCACCGATGAGGGGCTTGTGTTTGAAGTTTGTCAGAAGCGACCAGACGGCTCAATCATGATGCTGGAGCCAGCATTGGCGTGCGAGATCACGCCCTCCCGCTACGGCGATGGGAGATTGCGTCAAGGGTTCAGCCAAATGAGATTGATCAATGCGACAAGCGATACGGTCTCCGAGTTGGAATACAACTCCGAGCGTTTCATGCGGTTCTATCAATCGGACTTCACCGCGGCGGCGGCAGTACAGGATCTTTCCGACTGGGATTTCTTCGTCGCCTTGCAGGGGGCATTTGGAATATTCAATGAACGTGCTGCTTCTGGCCGCGTGGCGTTCACCGTCGAGGATGATGGCACTGCACAGGTACAAGGTCGCAGCATGCACCGCGATGAACTGGTCTTTGCGGACACCGGTCAACCATGTCCGAAGTCGGGCGTTTGGGCGTGCATGACAGATTTGCGTGTCAGCGCGGTATTGACGCAAGGCGAGGCTATGCCATCGAACAACGGCCAGTCCGTCCAATGGGTTTGGAGCCGTCCTGACTGAGGTGCACTGACACGCCATCGGAACGAGACGTTTGGGGCATTCGCTGATTCACGCCGGCCCCAACTGGGGCGCACACCACTTGCCGCGCATCGGCTCCGAGGTCGATGGCAGCACAGTCACGGCGCCACCTTCTGGCAATGGCAAATCGATCAGGCTGCGCCCAAGTTGTAAGGTTGCCCTTCTCAAACATATGCATCTCACGATTAATAACCGGGCGATGCATCTAACAACATTGACAGCCCCGCGTCGCCGTTGGTATGCCGTGGCAAAACTGGGTAGCCGTTCGTGACCCTGACACCCAGACCCATTGCGAAAATCTTTCTGGTCGGGATCCTCGCAACTATCTCAAGTGGGCTGACAACCGCCGATGCCTCCTATCTGACGAACCCCGGTTCGCCTGCGTCGCCATTGCGATCCCTCGATATTCAAGGTGAAACGCATTCGCCAACATGCGCGCCATCGCAACGAGAAATCCTTCGGAATTCCGTGATGAAACTTACAGCGCGCGATCGCCCCTTGGATGCATGGTTTCTGGCGGATGCCTTGCTGTGCCGGAATGACCGCCGTGCTTCAAAGCACGTCGGTCGACGTGCTGCTAAGAACTTTTTGGCTTTCAACGAAGGGACCGGCCAAACGCCACAACCTCCTCATCGAGCCGAACCAGGGAGTTTGCTAGCACGCGGACAGGCTTGGAGCGCAAGCGCCTCTTCGGCGGCGCGAGGATCCGTTCGTATTCGCTTTGCTTCGAATGAAGCCTGCATTCGTGACTTCAGCCTCCGTCTTGTGGGTCGCCGATGGTCGCTCGTGAATGCAAAAAGGCGTGTGATTAGGGGCAATGACTTCCAGTTCGGCTCGCCATGACCAGGAAAAGGCTGCGTTCGCGAAAAGCCACCCGCAGCCGCACCGCTCCGGGGCGCTTCGCCGGCTACGCGAGGGTTCGCACCAACTGCGTGCAGGCACCATTTTTGCTTGAATCCGGTGCACCCACTTCACCTGATCCGGAACCCCGAATGAACAAGCGCCAGCTGCTCCAGTCCTTTCTTGCCGCCTCGGCCCTCAGCTTTGGCCTCGCCGCGCACGCCCAGACCGTGACGCCGATCAAGTTCCAGCTCGACTGGCGCTTCGAGGGCCCCGCGGCGCTCTTCCTGCACCCTGCTGCCAAGGGCTACTTCAAGAACGCCGGGCTCGACGTGACGGTCGATGCCGGCAACGGCTCGGGGGGCACGGTGACGCGCGTGGCTTCGGGCGCTTACGAAATGGGCTTCGCCGACCTGGCCGCGCTGATGGAATTCCACGCCAACAATCCCGACGCGCCGAACAAGCCGGTCGCGGTGATGATGGTTTACAACAACACGCCGGCCTCGGTCATGGCGCTCAAGAAGAGCGGCATCACGAAGCCCGCCGACCTCGCCGGCAAGAAGCTCGGCGCCCCGGTGTTCGACGCCGGCCGCCGCGCGTTCCCGATCTTTGCGAAGGCCAACAACATCGGCGCGGTCAACTGGACGGCGATGGACCCGACGCTGCGCGAGACCATGCTGGTGCGCGGCGACATCGATGCGATCACCGGCTTCACCTTCACCTCGTTGCTGAACCTGGAGGCGCGTGGCGTGAAGGCCGCCGACGTGGTGATCCTCCCTTACCCGGACTACGGCGTGAAGCTCTACGGCAACGTCATCATCGCGTCGCCGAAGATGATCAAGGAGAACCCGGCGGCGGTGAAGGCGTTCCTCTCGGCCTTCGCCAAGGGCGCAAAGGAAGTGCTGGCCAATCCGGCCGTGGCGATCGAATCGGTCAAGGCGCGCGACGGCATCATCAACAGCGAACTCGAAACGCGCCGCCTCAAGCTCGCGATCGACACCGTCATCAACAGCCCCGATGCGCGTGCCGAAGGCTTTGGCGCAATCAACGCCGGTCGCATGTCGCTCATGGCATCGCAGGTGTCGGACGCCTTCGCCACGAAGTCGCGCGTCAATCCCGACGCGGTGTGGAACGGCACCTTGCTGCCACCGGCTGCCGAACTCGCGATCCTGAAGAAGTGATGGCGCCCTCCCCCGCGGACGCCAGCGCACCTTTCGTCGATTTCCAGGACGTCTGGCTCGCCTACAACGACGAACTGCTGGCGCAGAACCACTTCGCGGTCGAGGCCATCGACCTGAAGGTCAAACGGGGCGAGTTCATCGCCATCGTCGGCCCTTCGGGTTGCGGCAAGTCGACCTTCATGAAGCTCACCACCGGCCTGAAGATGCCGTCGATGGGCAAGATCCGCATCGACGGTCAGCCGGTCACCGGCCCGCTCAAGATTTCGGGCATGGCTTTCCAGGCGCCGTCGTTGCTGCCGTGGCGCACCACGGTGGACAACGTGTTGCTGCCGCTCGAGATCGTCGAGCCCTACCGCTCCAGCTTCAAGAGCAAGCGCCGCGAATACGTCGAGCGCGCGCGCAAGCTGCTGCAGAAGGTCGGCCTGGCCGGCTACGAAGACAAGTTCCCGTGGCAGCTCTCGGGCGGCATGCAGCAGCGCGCGAGCATCTGCCGCGCGCTGATCCACGAGCCCAAGATGCTGCTGCTCGACGAGCCCTTTGGCGCGCTCGATGCATTCACCCGCGAAGAGCTCTGGTGCATCCTGCGCGACCTCTGGACCGAGCAGCAGTTCAACGTGATCCTGGTCACGCACGACCTGCGCGAGTCGGTGTTCCTGGCCGACACGGTCTACGTGATGAGCAAGTCGCCGGGCCGCTTCGTGGTCAAGCGCGACATCGAGCTGCCGCGCCCGCGCGACCTCGAACTGACCTACACCAAGGAGTTCACCGACATCGTGCTCGAACTGCGCGGACACATCGGCGCCATCCGCAACACCGGCATCCGCGCCGCGGCAACCTCGGCGGCGGTGGCGTCATGATGATGAAGACTTCCAAACAGATCGAAACCTGGTCGCCCTGGATCCTGCTGGTGGTCGTGCTGGTGCTGTGGGAGGTGATTTGCCGGGGCTTCGGTGTGTCGGAGTTCATCTTCCCGAGCCCCTCGCGCATCTGGACGCAGTTCTGGGAATACAAGGAAATCATCGGAGGCCATGCGTGGCGCACCTTCTGGGTGACGATGGCGGGTTTCGGCCTGGCGATCGTGGTGGGCGTGCTGCTGGGCTTCGTGGTCGGCAGTTCGCGCCTCGCCTATGCGGCGATGTACCCGCTCATGACGGCATTCAACGCGCTGCCCAAGGCCGCGTTCGTGCCGATCCTGGTGGTGTGGTTCGGCATCGGCGTCGGGCCGGCGATCCTCACCGCGTTCCTGATCAGCTTCTTCCCGATCATGGTGAACATCGCGACGGGTCTCGCCACGCTCGAGCCCGAGCTCGAAGATGTGCTGCGCGTGCTCGGCGCCAAGCGCTGGGACGTGCTGATGAAGATCGGCCTGCCGCGCTCGATGCCGTATTTCTACGCGTCGCTCAAGGTCGCGATCACGCTGGCCTTCGTCGGCACCACGGTCAGCGAGATGACCGCGGCCAACGAAGGCATCGGCTACCTGCTGATCTCCGCCGGCTCTGCCATGCAGATGGGCCTCGCCTTCGCGGGCCTGATGGTGGTCGGCGCGATGGCGATGGCGATGTATGAATTGTTCAGCGTGATCGAGAAGCACACCACCGGCTGGGCGCACCGCGGCTCACAGGGCGAATGACTGAAGCGCAGATCGCGATGGCGCTGCGTCGCGCGAACGAGGTGGCGAAACGCGCGATGGCGATGGGCCGCCATCCGTTCGGCGCCGTGCTGATCGCGCCCGATGGCGACACGGTGCTGGCCGAGCAGGGCAACATCGACACGGTGAACCACGCCGAGGCCACGCTGGCCCGCCACGCGGCGGACAACTGGCCGGCCGACTACCTCTGGCAGTGCACGCTGGTCACGACCTTCGAGCCCTGCGCGATGTGCGCCGGCACCAGCTACTGGGCGAACATCGGCCGCGTCGTGTACGGCGCGGAAGAAGCGGCCCTGCTCGCGCTGACCGGCGACCATCCCGAGAACCCGACGCTGAGCCTGCCGTGCCGTGAGGTGTTCGCGCGCGGCCAGAAGGCGGTCGAGGTGATCGGGCCAGTGCCCGAAGTGGCCGATGAAATGATCGCCGCGCACCGCGGCTTCTGGGAAGCGCGCGGCGGCTGATTCGCTTCAGCGCTTTTGCAGAACTTCGTCGAAGAGCGAGAGCAGTTCCCGCGCAAAGAGGTCCATGTTGCGCGGGCGGTCGGTGTGGCCGGTTTCGAGGGTCCGGCTCGCGCTGACCGCGCCGACCACCGCCACGCAAACGTGCCCCGGCGCGTCGCCGTAGGGGCTGCCCGCCGGACCGGCCGCACCGCTTTCACAAAGGCCCCAGCTCGCGCGATGGCTGTCGCGCATGCGGCCCGCGATGAAGGTCGCATACGGTTCCGTTTCGGCGCGCATGCCGACCATGTCGTCTTTTGTGAGCCCGAGCAACGCCTTGCCGGCGCGCCGCGAATAGACCACCGCACCGCCCAGAAAGAATGCCGAGGCGCCCGGGATGGCGAGCAGCGCAGCCGACACGAGTCCGCCGGCCGACGATTCGCCGACCGCAACAGTTTCGCCGCGCTGGCGCAAGGCCGCCCCGACGCGGTCGGCCAGAAAGGCGAGCGGTGGAAGCGCCGACATGCGTCAGCCCGCCAGCCCGACGTACACGTTCTGCACGTCGTCGTTCGCGTCGATCTCGGCCAGGAACGCCTCGACTTCTTCGAGGTGTTCGGCGCTCAGGTTCGCGGGGTCGATCGGGTTCTTCGCCTTGTAGGCGAGCTTGGCCGAGAGCACGCTGAAGCCCTGCGCCGGCAGCGCGCGGCTCACCAGGTCGAGGTCGGTCGCTTCGGTCAGGAACAGCGTGACACCGTCTTCGGCGCCCGGCTCGAAGTCCTGCGCGCCCGCTTCGATGGCGGCCACTTCGGGGTCGGCGCCGGCCGTCGCGGGCTCGGCTTCGATCATGCCGACGTGGTCGAAATCCCAGGACACCGAACCCGAGGTGCCGAGCTGCCCCTTGCGAAACAGCACGCGCATCTGCGGCGCGGTGCGGTTCACGTTGTCGGTCAGGCACTCGACCATCACGGCCACCTGGTGCGGCGCGAAACCTTCATAAATCACATGCTCGAAGTGCACTGCTTCGCCAGTGAGCCCGGCGCCCTTCTTGATCGCGCGGTCGAGCGTTTCCTTCGGCATCGACACCTTGCGCGCTTGTTCGACCACCAGGCGCAGTCGTGAATTCGAGCCCGGATCGGCGCCGCCGCGTGCGGCGACCATGATTTCCTTGGCCAGTTTTCCGAACAGCCGGCCCTTGGCATTCGCCGCCAGGTCCTTGTGTTTTGCTTTCCACTGCGCGCCCATGTCGTTGCTCCTTTTGTCGGGAATGGTTGTGCCGATGGTGGCACAAGCGAGGATCGGCCGGCGCGGTCAGAATCATCCGCATGAGCCATCTCTTCACCCCCATTGACATCGGCGCCTTGCCGCTCGACAACCGCATCCTCATCGCACCCATGTGCCAGTACTCGGCCACCGAGGGCACGCCTGGCGACTGGCACATGATCCACCTCGGACAGCTCGCGCTGTCGGGCGCGAGCCTGCTGATCCTGGAGGCCACGGCCGTCTCGCCGGAGGCGCGCATCACGCCCGCCGACCTCGGCCTCTACAGCGACGAAAACGAAGCCGGCCTC
The DNA here is from genome assembly GCF_001577265.1 of Variovorax sp. PAMC 28711. Taxonomy (NCBI): domain Bacteria; kingdom Pseudomonadati; phylum Pseudomonadota; class Betaproteobacteria; order Burkholderiales; family Comamonadaceae; genus Variovorax; species Variovorax sp. PAMC 28711. Next base: position 861,560 of record NZ_CP014517.1, read on the forward strand.
GCGCGCATCCTGAAGGCGATTCGCCAGTATTCGCCCATCAAGGTCGGCATGCAACTCGGCCACGCAGGGCGCAAGGCGTCGAGCGACGTGCCTTGGGACGGCGGCCAGCAGATCCGTTCCACCAACCCGCGCGGCTGGACCACGGTGTCGTCGTCGAACCTGCCGCACGGCCCCGACGACGACGCGCCGGTGGCGCTCGATGCGACCGGGCTCGCCAAGGTGCGCGACGACTTCGCGGCGGCCGCACGCCGCGCGGCGCGCCTGGGCATCGACGGGCTGGAGATCCATGCAGCGCACGGCTATCTGCTGCACCAGTTCCTCTCGCCCATCGCGAACCAGCGCACCGACGAATACGGCGGCTCGCTGGAAAACCGCATGCGCTTTCCGCTCGAAGTGTTCGATGCGGTGCGCGCCGCCGTCCCGGCCGAGGTGCCGGTGTGGGTGCGCCTGTCGGCCACCGACTGGGTGCCGGACGGCTGGGACATCGAGGGCACCCTCGCGCTGTCGAAGGCGCTCGAAGCGCGCGGCTGCGCGGCCATCCACGTGTCGAGCGGCGGCGTGTCGCCGCAGCAGACCATCCCGCTTTCGCCGGGCTACCAGGTGCCTTATGCCGCACAGGTCAAGCGCGAAGTCGGCATCCCGACCATCGCGGTCGGCTTCATCACCGAAGCCGAGCAGGCCGAAGCGATCCTCGCGAACGGTGAGGCCGATGCGGTGTCCCTGGCGCGCGGCATCCTGTACGACCCGCACTGGCCATGGCACGCCGCGGCCACACTCGGCGCCCAGGTGAAGGCGCCGCCGCAGTACTGGCGCTCGCAGCCGCGAGAGTTCAAGAACCTGTTCCAAGCGGCCGCGTTCGGGCAGCGCTGAGCCGGGCGTCAGACGCCGCCATAGCGCTCGGTGCGGATGCGCGCCGCACCGATGCCGACATCGAGCAGGCCGTTCGCCACCGCCTCCACGAAGCCATTGGCGCCGCACACGAAGACGTGTCGCGGGGTCCGGCCCCAGCGGTCGAGCAGGCCCCGCAGCGACGCGGCGTCGAGTCGGCGGCCAAGGTCGGTCGGACGTGGCGGCGCCCCCCGCGTCGTGACGGCGACGAAACGAAAGCCTGGCCCGCGCGCTTCCGCGGCAACGAATTCGTCGTAGCCGCACAGTTCCTCTGCGCTGCGCGCCGAATGCACCAAGAGAATGTCAGCGCCGGTGGTCGCAGCGGCAAGGCCCGCCCGCACCATCGCCATCAGCGGCGCGATGCCGGAGCCGCCGGCCACCAGCAGCAGCGGCCCACCGTCCTCGGGCCGCCACACGAAGTGGCCACCGAGCGGGCCGCGCACCTCCAGCGTGTCGCCGGTTCGCGCGATGTCGTGAAAGAACGGCGAGACCTCGCCGTCGTCGAGCCGCTCGATCAGCAGTTCAACCTCGCCCGCACCGGGCGCCGAAGCGACCGAGTAGCTGCGCTGCGCCACATAGCCGTCTTCGGCGGTCAGCCTCACGTCGACGTGCTGGCCAGCGCGGTGCGACGCGAGCGAGGTTTTCAGGAAGAAGCTCTTGAGGCGCGGCGTGCGCGGCACGATGCGCGTGAGGGTCGCTTCGTGCCACGGCCCGTCATGTGGCGCCGGGCTGCTCACGGATCGTCCGAATAGCGTTGCTGCCGCCACGGATCGCCGTACATGTGATAGCCGCGCAACTCCCAGAACCCGGCCTCGTCGCGCGCGGTGAACTTGAGGCCCTTGAGCCACTTTGCGCTCTTCCAGAAATACAGGTGCGGCACCAGCAGGCGCGCCGGCCCACCGTGTTCGGTGGTGAGCGGCTCGCCGCCGAAATGCGTCGCGACCATTGCACGACCGCCGATCAGGTCGGCCACCGGCACGTTGGTGTCGTAGTCGTCGAACGAGAGCGCCAGCAGAAAGTCAGAGGGCGGTGCGATACCGGCGGCGGCGAACAAGTCGTCGACGCTCACGCCTTCCCAGCGGGTGTCGAACTTCGACCAGGTGGTCACGCAGTGGATGTCGCCCTTCCATTCGGTGCGCGGCAGCGCTTCGAATTCGACCCAGGTCCAGCTGGCGAGCGGCTTCGCGCCGTGGCTCAGGGTGAAGCGCCAGCTGTCGAGGTCGATGCGGGGTGTCGGGCCTTTGGAGAGCACCGGAAAGTCATCGGTCTCGAACTGGCCCGGCGGAAGGCGCCGGGCGAAGGCGGCGGTCAGACGCCTGCCGTTGAAACCACGCGTCGTGACCATCTCGATGCTCCTGCAAGTTGCGCAACAGCCAGTTTAAGCAGCTTGCGCGAGCGGGATCACCTTCATCCCGCGATGAATCTCCGCCTCGCCATGCCGCGCGAGCAACTGCATCAGGTGTTTGCGAATCAGCATGCCGGGCTTGTCGGATTCCATCGAGTACTCGACGCCGCGGCGGCGCGTGTCGACCAGCGCATCGGGATCGGTGGATTCGAGGATGTCCTTGTCTTCGCGCGTGATCTCGTCGTCGAAGTCGATCAGCATCTGCGCCGCGCAATCGGCCTCGGTGTCGTTGCGGAACAGCCATTGGCACAGCTGCATGCGCCCGTCGTCGATCGGCGTGAAGCAGTTGATGATGATGTGGCGAATGCCCGACGGGTACTCGATGTCGAGCCGCCGCGAGAACGGCAGGAAATACGCGTTGCGCATGTGGCGCGTGGTGATCGGGTCTTTCACGCCGCTGATCGCGTGGAATTTTTCGGGGTTGGCCGCGTCGATCACCGTCTCTGCGTAGAAGCCGCCGTCGTTCTCGACCAGGTTGTACTGGCTCGGCTTGGGGCTGGCCGCCACGCCGAAGGTCGCGCGGTGCACGAAGCTGAAGTGCGAGTTGTCGAAGGAGTTCTCGAGCGCACGCATCGGGCTCGTGTTCCAGCTTTCGTAGAACTGGAAGATCGTGCGGTAGGCCGGATCGTCGAACTCGGGGAACGCGGGAATGTCGGCGATCGGGTCTTCGAGCGCGACCCACGCGTAGCCGTAGCGCGCGCTGCAGTGGTAGGCCGGAGTCTTGTACTCGGGCGAGATCTTGCGGTCGGGCTCGTACTGCGGAATGCGGATGACCTGGCCGCTGCGGTCGTAGGTCCAGCCGTGGTAGCCGCACTGGATGGCGCCGCTGCCGCAGGGCTTGCCCTCGGTGTCGACGCACCAGCCCTTGGACAGCTTCGCGGTGCGGTGGCAGCAGCGATCGCGCAGCGCAGCAGGCTGGCCATCGGCATCCATGAAAAGAACGATGTCTTCGCCGAGCAGCCTGAAAGGTTTGGGGCCGTTGGCCAGTTCGGTGAGCGGCATGACGGCATGCCAGAACTTGCGGAAGACGGGTTGTTGGGTGACGAGCATGCGTGGAACTCCTTGGGGTTGCGTGTGGGGACGAACTCAAAGAGCAATTTCCGACCACGGCCTGTTCGATGGACAGGTGCCGGGCTGAACGCTTCTACTCTGGGCAAGTTGCGATGCAAATTGCGGGCCCGATTGTCCCGCGGAACGCGGGGTTCGTGTGCCGTGGCGGTATGCTCTGAAAATGATAGCAACTGCCCGCATGCTCACCCTCGTCGGCATCTGCCTGCTGGCCGTGGCGTGCAGCACGCCGCGCGCACCTTCTTCCCGAACTTTTTCTTACCCGACGCTCACGCCCGAGCAGTCGAGCGACATTGCCATCCACGCGCTCGGCCTCGTCGGTACGCCCTACCGTTACGGCGGCAACACGCCGGACAGCGGCTTCGACTGCAGCGGCCTCATCGGCTACGTCTACCGCAGCCGCGCGGGCATCGCACCCCCACGCACTGTGGCGCAACTCGACGGTTTCGGCCAGCCGGTGAGCACGAGCGAGCTGCGCACCGGCGACCTCGTCCTCTTCGGCGGCGGTCGGCCCTTTCATGCCGGCATTTACGTGGGCGAAGGCCGCTTCGTGCATGCGCCTTCCACCGGCGGCGAAGTGCGCCTCGACCGTCTCGCCAGCGTGTACTGGTCGAAGCAAGCGGTCGCGGTACGCCGGCCCTGAAGGTCGTGGCTGGCATGCGTCGTGCATGACACGACGCAAGAGTAGAAGCGTTCAGCTGCGCACGCACCACCGACGTGCGCCGCCCGGAAATTGCTCTTGAAGCGCCTCCTGCCCCGTCCCGTCGGATGGCAAGGGGAAATTCAAGACCACAAGATTCGTGACCCACGCCATGCAACGCCGTTCCTTCCTCATTGCCAGCACCGCCACAGCCGGCGCCCTCGCCTTCCCGACCGTGTTCGCCCAGAGCGGCAAGCTCACGCCACTCAAGTTCACGCTCGACTTCCGCATCAACGGCCAGACCTCGCCGTTCTTCCTCGCGCAAGCCAAGGGCTACTACAAGGACGAAGGTCTCGACGTGACGCTGGACACCGGCGCCGGCTCGGTCGCGTCCATCACCCGCATCGCGAGCGGCGTCTACCAGATGGGCCTGGGCGACATCAGCTCGCTGGTCGAGTTCAATGCGCAAAACCCCGGCACGCCGGTGGTGCAGGCGGTGTACCAGTACTACAACCGCGCACCGTTCGTGATCATCGGCCGCAAGGACCGCGGCGTGACCGGCGACTTCAAGAGCCTGCAGGGCAAGAAGGTCGCAGCGGCCGCGGTCGAATCGACGCGCCGCGCCTGGCCGATGGTGGCGCGCAAGCAAGGCATGAAACCCGACGCCTTCGCCTGGCAAACCACCGACTTCAGCGCGCGCGACAACGTCATGGTGCGCGGCGACGTCGATGCCGCCACCTACTTTCACGACTCCGCCATCTCGCTCTTCGCGCGCATGAAGCCCGAGGAGTTGTCGGTGCTGAAGTACGCGGATGCGGGCGTCAATCTCTACGGCAACGCGGTCCTCGCGAGCAGTAATCTCATCGCGCAGAGCCCGAAGGTGGTCGCGGCTTTCCTGCGGGCGACCAACCGCGCGATCGTCGAGACTTTCGCGCACCCCGGCCCGTCGATCGCGGCGATGCGCCAGCGCGAACCGATCCTCGACGAGAAGATCGAGCTCGACCGCTGGGCCATCACCGCGCAGTACGTCGGCGCGGCCGACACGCGCGCGCACGGCCTCGGCGACATCAAGAAGTTCACGCTCGAGCAGCAGGTCGACGAAGTGGCCGAGGTGTTCGGGCTCAAGACCAAACCCTCGGCCGATGCGCTGTTCAACACCTCGATGCTGCCGCCGCGCAGCGAACGCATGATCAAGGCATGAACCTCCCTGAAGAAACCGAACTCGACGAACGCGACGGGCGCTACCTGCGCAAGGCCATCGGCTGGTCGCACGCGGCACGTCGCCGCGGCAACCGACCCTTCGGCTCCATCATCGTGTCGGCCGACAACGAAGTGCTGACTGAAGCCTGGAACAGCACCGCCGAAACGGCCGACTGCACCGGCCACGCCGAGATGAACGCGATCCGGGCACTGGCCGAGCGCAAGCTCACGCGGGAGCAGCTCGCCGGCGCGACGATCTATGCATCGGGCGAGCCGTGCGTGATGTGCGCGGGCGCGATCTTCTGGTCGGCCATCGGCCGCGTGGTGTTCGGCATCGATGCCGAAAGACTGCGCGTCTACCGCGGCGAGCGCGGCGACCAGCGCGACGCCGAACTCTCGTGCCGCGACGTGTTCCGCGCCTCGCCGCATGCGATCGAATGCATCGGGCCTGCGCTGCTCGACGAAGCGAGTGCTGCGCACGACGGGGCTTGGAAAACCTGAGTTCGCCGCTCGCCCTGCCTTCTCTCAGCCGATATACGAAACGTTCGGACGCGCCAATGTGCTGCGCACGAGCTCGGCACGCTGAGTGACCTTCAGGCAGGAGTTTTCCAGGTGCGTCCGCAGCGCCGCTTCGGCAGCGCCGATGTCACCCCCCGCCAGCGCCTGGAACACGGCAAGGTGCTCGGCCATGAAAGGGTCGCGCCGCGGCATCGGCGCGGCACCGCCGAGCACGTGCTTGCTGAGCGTCAGGATGCAACGGGTCCGCTGCAGGCTGTCGAGCAGCGGCTGGTTCCGGCAATGCGCCAGGAACGCGACGTGCAGATCGTGCTCCAGACTGTCCATCTCCGCGCGCGAAACCTTCGGATAGGCCTTCATGGCCTTGCGCAGGCGGTGGACCATGGCCTCGGCCTCGCCCTTCGGCGCGGCGAGGGCTGCGACGCGCAGCGCCGCGGGCTCCAGCAGCCAGCGCAGTTCGTACAGATGGCGGATGCGCTCGCCCTCCAGCGGCAAGACAGCCCAGCGCAGGCGTTCGTCCTTTTCGATCAGCCCGAGCCCCTCCAATCGGAGAAGCACGTCGCGCGCCACTGTCCGTCCCACGTTGAAATGCCGCGCCAGTTCGAGTTCGTTGATACGACAGCGATCGAACACCGACAAATGCACGACGTCCTGCTCCACCTGCTGGTAGATCGATTCCCAGCCCGGCGCGTTGCGCACCGGCGCTGCACTGTCGCCATGCCCCAGCATGGCGGCGGTCAGCGTCACGCGGGAGGGGAGCACCCCGGCGGGCCCGGCCAGCATGCCGCGTCCCTCGAACCGGCTCACCAGCCCCTCGAAATCCAGTGCCTGCAGTGCCTGGCGCACGGGCGTGCGCGTCACGCCGAGGATGTCGGCCACGTGGCCTTCCAGCAGCACGGCGCCCTGCGGAATGGAGCCGCACGAGATGGCGTCGCTCAACACCCTCTTGACACGTGCGTGGATCGGCGAGCGCAGCCGGCGATCGCCGTCGGCACGTTCGTCGGGGACTGATTCCTCGGGTTCCAGCGTCACTTCGTCGAATCCTTTGTTCAATCGATCGATGGTAAGTCGGCCCGCCGCTTCGACAACTCCGATCAGGGAAAACCATAGTGCTTACTGCCGGCATTAGTCGTTTACATTGACTTCCGTCCGCACTGGTCATTATTTATATGAATTACGACTTCGACTTCAGCTTTCTGTCGACGCACTGGCAAGCACTGCGTGACGGCATGCTGCTGACGCTGCGCATGTCGGTCGCGACGATTCTGTTCGGCTTCCTTGCTGGCGTCGCATTGGCGGTGGTCCGCACGCAAGGGCCGCCATGGGCAAGCCGCTTGGTCACGGGATACGTGGACCTGATCCGCAACACACCGCTGGTGATCCAGGCTTTTTGGCTATTTTTCGGTCTTGCCGCACTGCAGATCCGTGTGCCGGCAATGGCCGCCGCGGTCATCGCGCTGACGATCAACGTGTCGGCCTACACCACGGAAATCGTGCGAGCAGGCATCGAATCGATCCCACGCGGACAACTCGAGGCGGCGTCGTGTCTGGGCATGTCACGCTGGACGATGCTGCGCCTCGTGATCCTGCCGCAGGCGGTCGAACGCATGTACCCCGCGCTGATCAGCCAATTCGTCCTGATGATGCTGGCGACGTCGATCATGTCGCAGATCTCGGCCGAGGAACTCACTGCAGCCGGCTACGCAATCCAGTCCGAGACCTTCCGTGGATTCGAGATCTACCTCGTGATCGCCGTGCTCTATCTCTTGATGTCATGGCTACTCCGACTTTCGATGGCCGGTGTCGCCGCCTTGGCCTTCACCCGCCGACGCAGGCTCAAGACGCCGCTCTGAGTCGACTCGACTTTCCAAGGAAAAAAAGATGGACGGCATCTCGATCAGTCAACTCGGCTTCATCTTCAAGGGTGCGGGCTGGACCCTGGTGCTCTCGGCCATGGGGTTCGCGGGCGGGGCCTTGGTGGGCCTGCCCCTGGCGCTGGCCCGTGCTCGCGGCGGGCGAGTGCTGCGCCTCCTGTCAGGGGCTTATGTGCAGTTGATCCAGGGCATTCCGCTGCCGGTCGTGATGTTCCTCTGCTATTTCGGCATCAGCATCGCGGGCTTCGAAGTACCGGCGTTGGTGGCCGCGGCCATCGCCATGACGGCCTATTCGAGCGCCTATCTCGGCGAGATCTGGAAGGGCTGCATCGAGGCCGTATCGCGCACCCAGTGGGAAGCGGCCGAATGCCTGGCGCTCCGCCCGCTGCAGCGCATCGTCTACGTGATCCTGCCGCAGGCGACCCGCGTCGCGATCGCGCCCACCGTGGGCTTCCTGGTGCAGATCGTCAAGAACTCCTCGTACGCGGTGGTGATCGGCTTCTTCGATCTCACCTATTCGTCGAAGGTCGTCAACAACTCGACCTTCAAGCCCTTCCTCGTGTTCAGCGTGGCGGCACTGATCTATTTCGCCATCTGCTATCCGCTGTCGTCGCTCTCGTACCGACTCGAAAAGCGAATGGCGCGGCGTTGATTGCTTCACCGTCGAACCCTCAAACAACGGAGCCCCAAGTGATGGACGAAATCGTCAAGTTCGACAAGGTCTGCAAATCCTATGGCCCCACGCCGATTCTCAAGGGCGTGAGCTTCTCGGTCGGCCGCGGCGAGGTGGTCGCGTTGATCGGCCGCAGCGGCTCGGGCAAGACGACGGCGCTGCGCTGCATCAACGGTCTGGAAACGATCCAGGGCGGCGAGTTGCACGTGTGCGGCCGCGCCATGCACGGCGCCGGCGTCGATCTGCTGACGCTGCGCCAGGAAGTCGGCATCGTCTTCCAGAGCTACAACCTGTTCCCGCACCTCACGGTGCTACAGAACATCACGCTCGCTCCGCGCAAGGTCAAGGGCGTGCCGCGCAAGGAGGCCGAGGAGCTCGCCATGCACGTCCTGCACAAGGTCGGACTGCACGAGCGCGCCGGCTACTACCCCGAACAGCTCTCAGGCGGTCAGCAACAGCGCGCCGCGATCGCCCGCTCACTGGCGATGCAGCCGAAGCTGATGTTGTTCGACGAGGTGACTTCGGCGCTCGACCCGGAACTGACCGGTGAGGTGCTGCGCGTCATCGAAGGTCTGGCCGAGGACGGCATGACGATGGTGCTGGTCACGCACGAGATGGCGTTCGCGCGCTCCGTGGCCGACCAGATCATGTTCATGCACCAGGGCATCGTCTGGGAATGCGGCCGTGGCGACCTGCTCACGCAACCGGCCACGCCCGAGCTGCAGCAGTTCGTCGGTAGCGGTCTCTGACGCCTTTTCTCTTTCCCGCTTTCACATCAAAAACCCCACGGAGACACACCCATGATTTTCAACCGCCGCCAGATCGCCCTGCTGGTTTCCGCGCTGCTGCTCGGCGTGTCCGCCAGCGCGTCTGCCGACACCCTCGACACCATCAAGCAACGCAAGAAGATCCTGATCGCCGTGGACATCGGCGCTCCGCCCTACGGCATGCTGGACCAACAGGCCCAGCAATCGGGCTCGGATGTCGAGGCGGCACGCCTGCTTGCCAAGGATCTGGGCGTGGAACTGGAGATCGTGCCTGTGAATGGCCCGAACCGTGTTCCTTTCCTATTGAGCCGCAAGGCCGATGTGGTGATGGCATCGTTTTCTATCACCGACGAGCGCAAGAAGGTCATCGACTTTTCCGAGCCCTACGGCGTCGTCCCCGTAGTGATCGGTGGCCCCGCCGCCGCAAAGCTCGCGAGCTTCGCCGACCTGAGCGGCAAGACCGTGGCCGTGACACGCGGCACCACCAGCGACCAGGAGCTGACACGCGGCAGCAAGGAAGTGGCCGGCGTCACCATCGTTCGCTACGAGGACGATGCCACCACCAACACCGCCCTGGCCACGGGCCAGCAAGACTATCTGGCAGCCGCGCCCAGCGTGATTCCGGCTGTGAAGAAGAGCAACCCGTCGCGCGACATCGTCGTGAAGTTCACGATGAAGTCCTACCCCTACGGCATCGGCTTGCGCAAGGACGACGTCGCCCTCAAGGCCTGGCTTGACACCTGGGTGAAGGCCAACCTCAAGAACGGCAAGTTCAACGAGATCTACACCCGCTACTTCGGCATGTCGCTGCCGCCCGAGATGTTGAAGTAATTGCCACCACGGAAAGCGCGCCCATGTTGACTCCCATTGAAGAGAAGCCCATCACGCAACCGCCGCTGCGGCCGCACGCCCGCGTGATCCGCCTGCATCCGCAGGACGATGTCGTGATCTCGCTCGACCAGCTGGTCTCGGGCACGCATATCGCGAGCGAAGGCGTCACCGTTTCCGGTCTGGTGCCACCGGGCCACAAGCTCGCGACACGGGCAGTAGAAACAGGCGCCGCAGTGCGCCGCTACGGCCAGATCATCGGCTTCGCCAGCCAGCCGATCCGTGCCGGACAGCATGTGCACACGCACAACCTCGCCATGGGCGACTTCACGCGCGACTATGCGCATGCGGTCGATGCCAGGCCTGCGCCCCGCGCCGAGGCTCCGGCGACCTTCCAGGGCATCGTTCGCGAGGACGGACGCGTGGCCACGCGCAACTACATCGGCATCCTGACCTCGGTCAACTGCTCGGCCACGGTGGCGCGCGCCATCGCCGACCACTTCCGGCGCGACATCCATCCCGAGATGCTCGCGGCTTTTCCCAACGTCGACGGCGTGGTCGCACTCACGCACGGCGCCGGTTGCGCAGTCGACCCCGAGGGCGAAGGCCTGGCCATCCTGCAGCGAACCCTCGGCGGCTATGCCTGCCACCCCAACTTCGCAGGCGTGCTGGTGATCGGCCTCGGCTGCGAGACCAACCAGATTCCGAAGCTGCTCGCCACGCAGGGCCTCAGCGACAGCGCACGCCTGCGCAGCTTCACGATCCAGGACACGGGCGGCACCACGCGGACCATCGCGCACGGCATCGAGCAGATCAAGGCAATGCTGCCGCAGGCCAACGACGTGAAGCGGCAGACCGTGCCGGCTAGCCATCTGGTGATCGGCCTGCAGTGCGGCGGCTCCGACGGTTACTCCGGCATCTCGGCCAACCCGGTGCTCGGCGCTGCAGTGGACCTGCTCGTGGCGCATGGCGGCACCGCCATCCTGAGCGAGACGCCGGAGATCTACGGGGCCGAGCATCTGCTGACGCGCCGCGCAGAATCCGCCGACATCGGCCACAAGCTGGTGGCGCGCATCCGCTGGTGGGAGGCCTACTGCGCGCGCAACGGCGCCGCGATGGACAACAACCCATCCTCCGGCAACAAGGCTGGCGGCCTGACCACCGTGCTGGAGAAGTCTCTGGGCGGTATCGCCAAGGCGGGCTCGACCAACCTGGTCGATGTCTACGAGTACGCGCAGCCGGTGCGCGCGCACGGGCTGGTGTTCATGGACACGCCCGGCTACGACCCGATCTCCGCCACGGGACAAGTGGCCGGCGGCGCCAACCTGATCTGCTTCACCACAGGGCGCGGATCGGCCTACGGCTGTGCACCCTCGCCATCGTTCAAGCTGGCGACCAACACCGCCCTGTGGGAGCGCCAGTCCGACGACATGGACCTGAACTGCGGCGAGGTGCTCGACGGCACGCGCAGCATCGCCGAGCTGGGCGAGCGGCTGTTCCGCATGCTGCTCGCCACGGCCTCCGGCCAGCCCTCGCGCAGCGAACTGCATGGCTATGGGCAAAACGAGTTCGTCCCGTGGCAGATCAGCGTGATCACCTAAATCCAGTCCCACCTTCCCAACATTCGCACCACTGTTTTTCCCCATGACCCTCTCCGCTCCCCGCTACCGCGGCATCTACCCGGTCGCGCCCACCACCTTCACCGAATCCGGCGCGCTCGATCTCGCGAGCCAGAAGCGCTGCTTCGACTTCATGATCGACTCCGGCGTCGACGGCATCTGCATCCTGGCCAACTTCTCCGAGCAGTTCCTGCTGTCGGACGACGAGCGCGAAGTGCTGACCCGCACCGCCCTCGAACACATCGCCGGCCGCGTGCCGGTGATCGTGACGACCACGCACTTCGGCACCACCGTCTGCGCCGAGCGCAGCCGCCGCGCGCAGGGCATGGGCGCGGCCATGCTGATGGTGATGCCGCCTTACCACGGCGCCACCTTCCGCGTGCCCGAGGCGCAGACCTTCGAGTTCTATGCGCGGCTGTCCGATGCGGTGTCGATCCCGATCATGGTGCAGGACGCGCCGGCCAGCGGCACGGTGCTCTCCGCCGCCTTCCTCGCGAAGATGGCGAAAGAGATCGAGCAGGTCAGCTACTTCAAGATCGAGACGCCCGGTGCGGCCAGCAAGCTGCGCGAGCTGATCCGCCTGGGCGGCGAAGCCATCGAAGGGCCCTGGGACGGCGAGGAAGCGATCACGCTGCTGCCCGACCTGGACGCGGGTGCCACCGGTGCGATGACGGGCGGCGCCTTCGCCGACGGCATCCGCCCGATCATCGAGGCGCACCGCGCCGGCGACATGGACCAGGCCTTCGCGCTGTACCAGCGCTGGCTGCCACTGATCAACGTCGAGAACCGGCAGGCCGGCTTTCTCGCGGCCAAGGCGCTCATGAAGGAAGGTGGCGTGATCGCCTGCGAGGCGCCGCGCCATCCGTGGCCGGCGATGCACCCCGAGGTGCGCAAGGGACTGATCGCGACAGCCAGGCGGCTCGATCCGCTCGTGCTGCGCTGGGGCAAATAAAGGAAGCGACATGCAACAACACGACAACCTGATCGGCGGCGAATGGAAGAAGGGCGCGAGCTACAGCCCGAACCTGAACCCGTCGAACCTGGGCGACACCATCGCCGAGTACACGCAGGGCGATGCCGCCCAGGTCGATGCGGCCGTGGCCGCCGCGACGGCTGCGTTCCCCGCCTGGTCCACCAGCGGCATCCAGATGCGCTCCGACGCGCTCGACAAGATCGCCACCGAGATCCTGGCGCGCAAGGAAGAGCTGGGCACGCTGCTGGCGCGCGAAGAAGGCAAGACCCGCGCCGAAGGCATCGGCGAGGCGACCCGCGCCGGCCAGATCTTCAAGTTCTTCGCCGGTGAATGCCTGCGCCTGGCCGGCGAGATCATTCCGTCGGTGCGCCCGAACATCGGCGTGGAGATCACGCGCGAACCTGTCGGCGTCGTCGGCCTGATCACGCCGTGGAACTTCCCCATCGCGATTCCGGCCTGGAAGATCGCGCCGGCCCTGGCCTTCGGCAATTGCGTCGTGCTCAAGCCCGCCGACCTCGTTCCCGGCTCGGCCTGGGCCCTGGCCGAGATCATCAGCCGCTCGGGCATCCCCGCGGGCGTCTTCAACCTGGTGATGGGCCGCGGCAGCGTCATCGGCAATGCGCTGGTCGAGCACCCCGGCATCCACGCCATCAGCTTCACCGGCTCGGTCGGCGTGGGTCGCGCCATCGGCGTCCGGTGTGTGACCAACCAGAAGAAAGTGCAGCTGGAGATGGGCGGCAAGAACCCACAGGTGATCCTGGACGACGCCGACCTGAACCAGGCGGTGGAACTGAGCGTGCAGAGCGCCTTCTATTCCACCGGCCAGCGCTGCACCGCGTCGAGCCGCTTGATCGTCACCAACGCCATCTACCCCAAGTTCATCGAAGCGATGAAGGCGCGCATGGAGAAGATCAAGGTGGGCGATGCCCTGGTGCAAGGCACGGACATCGGCCCGGTCTCCAGCCAGAGCCAGCTCGACCAGGATCTGGCGTACGTGAAGATCGGCCAGGACGAGGGCGGCACGCTCGCCATCGGCGGCCAGCGCCTGAAGCTGGACACCGACGGCTTCTACATGTCGCCGGCGCTGCTGGTGGACACCGACAAGGCCGCGCGCATCAACCGCGAAGAGGTGTTCGGCCCGGTGGCCAGCGTGATCCGCGTGAAGGACTACGAAGAGGCGCTGGCCACGGCTAACGACACGGAGTTTGGCCTGTCGGCGGGCATCGCGACGACCAGCCTGAAGTACGCGACGCACTTCAAGCGCCACAGCCAGGCGGGCATGGTGATGGTGAACCTGCCGACGGCGGGGGTGGACTACCACGTGCCCTTTGGCGGGCGCAAGGGCTCGAGCTACGGCCCGCGCGAGCAGGGCAAGTACGCGCAGGAGTTCTTCACGGTGGTGAAGACGGCGTACACGCTGGCCTGAAGACAACACAAGCAGTCTCCCACCCGATCAGCAAGCTCAAAACGGATGCACGCACCAAAGGTCAATGTGCGATCGCGACCTGCAACAACCACATGCGCCTGATGCAGGGGTAAGGCGCGGTTAGCAAGACCCCTTCTCGTAGTGACTTTCTCAGAATCAATTCAAACCAGGAGACATCATGACCCGTCATTTCCACATCGCTGCAGCCGCTATCGCCCTTGCGAGTTCATTCGCAGTACATGCCGCCGGTCCCGCAGTCGTCAACGGTCCCGGCGAAAACCCGGGCTGCTTCAAGCCCTGGGACGCCAAGACCAAATACTTTCAGTGGCCGGCCAAAAAAGGTCCGTATCGCATTGCACTTGCCAATGGCTTCGTTGGAAACACCTGGCGCATCCAGATGATCAAAATGGCCAAAGCCTATGCAGCAACTCCCGAGATGAAGTCCCAGATCAAGGAGTTCAAGATCGTCTCGACGGGTACCGACGTGGCCGCACAAATCGCTGCGATGGACAACTTCATCAATTCGGGCTACGACGCGATCGTCACGCTGGCCGTCAATCCCGCTGCTTTCGCGCCAGTCATCCGGCGCGCCAACGCAGCCGGCATCGTGGTTGTGCCTTTCGACAACGTGCTCGACACGGATCAGGTCATGATGGTCAACGAAGACCAGCACCGCATCGGCACACTGTCAGGGGAGTGGTTGACGAATAACCTCAAGGGCAAGAGCGGCAAGCTTCTGGAGGTGCGTGGACTCGCGGGCAACTCGGTGGATCGGGATCGACACGATGGATTCCGCACAGTGGTGGAGGCACCGGGCAACAAGTTCGAAGTCGTGGAGGTCGTCGGCAACTGGGACGACGGAACCGCGCAAAAGGCGGTGGCCGATGCCGTCTCGGTGCACAAGAAATTCGATGGCATGTTCGTCCAGGCGGGTTCGACCGGCGCCGTGCGTGCGCTGATCGATGCCAAGCACCCGATGATTCCAGTCGCCGGAGCCGATGAGAACGGTTTCCGAAAGCTCTGCGTTGCCAACGCCAAGGACGGACTGCTTTGTGCTTCGATCGGTCAGTCGCCGGGACTGGTTGCCATTTCGATGAAGGCCGCCATTTCTGCACTGCAGGGCAAGGTGATGCCGCAGATGATCTCGGTGCCGATTCCCCAGGTCAGTCACCCGAACTTCAAGGCAGGCGAGAACTACTACCCTGATCTGACCGACAACTTCTTCACCGCCAACGAATTTCCGGCCTGTGACGTGACCCTGACGGCCAAGGACATCATGTCCAAGGACGAGAAGAACAATTGAAAGGGCGGCATGTCACCCATCCTTCAACTCGTCGATATTGCCAAGAAATACGGGGGCGTCCGCGCGCTGGAGCGCGCTCAGTTCTCCTGCGCGGCGGGTCGCATCCATGCACTGCTCGGAGAAAACGGGGCCGGCAAGTCCACGCTGATCAAGATCATGACCGGCGTGGTGCAGCCAGACGCCGGTCGTATCGTGCTGGAAGGCCGTGACCGCCAGTTTGGCCATCCCAAGGAAGCGGTGGCAGCAGGTATCGCCTGCATATTTCAGGAGCTTTCGTTGATGCCGAGTTTGAGCGTCGCCGACAACATCTGCATCACCGATCCACCGACACGGTTCGGGCTTGTCGATCGCGTCGCGCAACGGCGGATTGCCGAAGAGGCGCTCGCGCGAGCTGGGGCGGAGGACATTCACCCCATGGCGCCGGTCGGGGACCTGACGTTGTCGCGGCGGCAGATGGTGGAGATCGCGAAGGCGTTGGCGCGAAAGCCCAAGATCCTGATCCTCGACGAAGCGACATCGGCACTGACTGCGGCCGACGTATTGCGCGTCTTCGAGTTGCTCAAGCGACTTCGCAATGAAGGCATGGCCATCGTCTACATCTCGCACCGCATGAATGAAATCGCGGAACTGGCCGACGACTGTTCGGTATTTCGCAATGGAAGTCATGTCGCGACTTTTGAAGCCGGGACGTGCAGCAACGCGCAGATGGTAGAGATGATGATTGGCCGCGACATCAAGCATGTGTATCCGCCCAAGACCACGCCGACGCCCGATGCGCTGCGCCGGCCCGCACTCGAAACGCGCGGCCTCAGCTGGAACAATCGGCTTCACGGCGTCGATCTTTCGGTCAGTCCGGGCGAGATCGTGGGCCTGGGCGGCCTCGACGGTCAAGGGCAGCGTGAGTTTTTTCTGGCGTTGTTCGGTGTTCTGCGTGGCGTGGAGGGCCAGATTCTCGTGGACGGGAAGCCGGTTTCCATTCGCAATCCGGGGCACGCGAAATGCGATGAACTTGCCATCGCTCTCGTGCCGGAAGATCGCAAAACCGACGGCCTGATGCTCCCCATGTCGGTGGGTGACAACCTGGGCTATGCATCGCTGAAGCGGTTCAGCCGGAGGGGCGTGTTGGACCGCGACAAGGAATCCGCAGCCGTGGCCACGATGGTGAAGCGACTATCGATCAAGGTGTCGAATTCCTCGGTACCCGTCGGCACGCTGTCGGGAGGAAACCAGCAGAAGGTCGTGATCGGAAAGTGGCTTCTGAACGCGCCGCGTGTCCTGTTATTGAGTGACCCTACACGCGGCATCGACGTCGGCACCAAGCAGGAGATCTATCTGCTGCTGCGTCAACTTGCCGACGCGGGCACCGCCATCCTTTTGTATTCGACCGACTATGCCGAACTGATCGGCTGCTGCGACCGTGTCGCCGTGTTCTTCGATGGGCGCGTAGTGCGCTGGCTCGCGGGCGAGCAACTGACCGAGCGGGCGCTCGTGTCAAGCGCCCTCAACCTTTCCGAGGAAACCGTATGAAACAGAGTGATGCGTACTACTTGCTGAGAGAGCATCGCGCGACGTTGGTGGCCGCGGGTCTCTTCGTTGTCATCTTTGCAATCTATATCGGCAAGCACCAGATGGGATGGACTTCGGCGGTCCTCACGACCGCCGCGAACAAAGGCGTGTTGCTCGCGGTTGTGGCGATGGCACAGACACTGGTCGTTCTGACGGGCGGCATCGACCTCTCGGTGGGCATGGTGTTCGTTCTTGCGAACTGCCTGTCATCGCACTGGGTCGTGGGAACACCGGCGCAGGCTGCGCTTGGCGCGGTGGGTGTGCTGATGATGGGTGCGCTGTGCGGATTCATCAATGGTGCGATCATCGTTTACGGACGACTGCAGCCCATCATCGCCACGCTTGCCACCGGCAGCATCTACTACGGTCTGGCGCTCGGACTGCGGCCGGTACCGGGCGGCGAAGTTCAACCTGACGTCGCCGATGCACTCACAGGCACGCTTCCAGGTGGGGTGCCTTCCATGCTGGTCGTGCTGCTTGTCGTCGTGCTCGTGGTCTGGGTGCCGTATCGAAGATCGGCACTGGGTCGGTCGGCGCTCGCCGTCGGCTCATCGGAGGCCGCGACATACATGTCGGGCGTCTCTGTCGGACGTACCAGAATCGTGACCTATTCGCTGGCAGGACTGTTGGCCGCGACGGGTGGCGTGCTGCTGACTTTCGTGACGTACTCAGGCGAAGCATCATCAGCGATCGGCAGCGTCTACACGTTGAATTCCATCGCAGCCGTGGTCATTGGAGGCGCGGTTCTGGCGGGCGGCAGCGGCAGCGCTGTAGGTTCGATCTTCGGCGCCTTCGCGCTGCGCACCATTGGCGACCTTCTGTTCGTCTTCGACCTCGAACCTCTTTGGCAACCGCTATTCCAGGGCCTGGTCCTGCTGGCCGCCGTCAGCTTCGGCGCGTTCGGGCTGTTCAAACTGCGCAATCGCCTGGAGATCTACAAATGACCGCCGCCGTGACAACCCTTTCAAGTCGGCTGCGGAGTTCGGACCACTTCCCGGTCGCGGCAGGTGCAGTCTGCACGGTAGCGATGCTTCTGGTCGGCAGTCTCTATTCGAAAAACTTTCTCTCCGCCGACTACCTGCTCATGCAGTTGCAGATCGCCTCGTTCCTCGGCGTGATTGCAACGGGCGCCATGCTCGTCATCCTGCTCGGAGCCATCGATCTCTCGGTGCCCTGGCTTGTCACTGTCGGCGGCATGATGTCTGCTGCTGCTGCCGGATGGTGGGGCGAAACTGGCGCATGGTTCGCAATTCCCTTTGGCATCCTTTGTGGCGCTGCGCTGGGCCTTGTGAATGGCATCGGCGTGGCTTATCTTCGCGTGCCGTCCATGATCTTTACGCTAGGAATCAACGCCGTCGCGCAGGGATTGATCGTTCTCCAGACTGGCGGTTTTGCGCCGCAGGACCGGGCGACGCCCGCAATGCATTTGCTGGCAACCGGCCGTGCCGTGTTCGGCATACCGAATGCACTGTGGGTCTGGGCGGCGATCGGTGCAGCGACTTTCTTCCTGCTGCACCGCACCACGTTCGGACGTTCGGTGTACGCCATCGGCAACCGTGAGCGCGCCGCTTATCTGTCCGGTGTCGATACGCGACGGATCACGTTGCTTTGCTTCGTGATTGCCGGCGCCTGCTCGGCCGCCGCAGGCGTTCTGCTCACTGGCTATTCCACCAAGGCTTACCAAGCCATGGGCGACGCATATCAGCTTCCTGCGATCGCGGCCGTGGTATTGGGAGGTACGCGCATCCTCGGCGGGAAGGGAGCCTATCTGGGGACTGTGGTGGGTGTCGTCATGATCACACTGCTGCAATCGATCCTCTCGGTCATGCAGATCTCGGAGATGGGACGCCAAGTCACCTACGGCGTGGTGATCATTGCAATGTTGCTCGTCTACGGTCGCGATCGGCACCACTCGGCATGAACGCATCAGACAACCGGAGCATGGGATGACGCTGCAACTGACATCTTCTTTCGAGGTAATCGATCCAATTTTTCGTGGCCTGGTCTTTCCGAATGTCAATGTAGAGAAGCTCTATACGGGCTGCCGGTGGGCCGAAGGGCCGGCGTGGTTCGCGGCGGGGCGATATCTGGTGTGGTCGGATATACCGAACGATCGCATCTTGCGCTGGGACGAAACGGACGGGTCGGTGTCGGTCTTTCGACAGCCCGCGCTGAATGCCAACGGGAACACGGTCGATCTGCAGGGTCGGCTGGTGTCGTGCGAGCATCGCGGACGGTGCGTATCGCGTACCGAGCACGATGGCAGCCGCACCATCCTGGCTTCGCACTACGACGGCAAACGACTCAACTCACCAAACGATGTGGTGGTCAAATCCGACGGAAGCATCTGGTTCACCGACCCCAGCTACGGCATCGATAGCGACTACGAAGGCGATGCTGCTCCCACTGAGATCTATGCGCGATGCCTGTATCGGATCGATCCCGAAAACAGCCATGTCGCCTTGGTGGCCGACGGCTTCATACAACCCAACGGCTTGGCGTTCTCCCCGGACGAGCAATTGCTCTACGTGGCCGATACCGGCGCGACTCACGTGCCCAACGGCCCGCGGCATATCCGCAGATTCAACGTTCGAGCCGATGGACGCGGACTCGATGGTGGAGAAGTCTTTGTCGAGTCCAGCAACGGCTTGTTCGACGGATTTCGCATTGACGCGTCGGGCAATATCTGGACGAGTGCCGGAGATGGCGTCCACTGCGTGACTCCCCAGGGGCGATTGATTGGAAAGATTCTCTTACCCGAGGCCGCCGCGAATGTTTGTTTCGGGGGAGCGAAGAGCAACCGCCTGTTCATCTGTGCGACGACGTCGCTCTATTCGGTGTATCTCAATGCACGCGCAGCTTCCCGATCCCGGTTCATGTGATCGGCCAAACGAGTTGTCGAATCGCACCGCTCAAACCCATCGACTCCATCCCGCCTGGAGAAGCTGAGGCAACCGCTTAGCGGCAATTCGCCAGTCAGTCCGCCACGACGGCGGCATGACTTGAACCAGGCGGCATCCTCGAATCCCGGGGTGACTCAGTCCTTACACTTGCAGAATGCCCTGGCACGCACGCCTTCACCTCGCCTATCAAAACGAATCCGACCGCACCGTCGCACGCTTCAAGCACGACGGGCCGCTGCGCATCCTGCAGAGCCTTTATCCCGAGGGCGATGCGGTCTGCCACAACGTGCTGGTGCATCCGCCGGGCGGCCTGGTCGGCGGCGACACGCTCGACATCGCCATCGAAGCCGCCGCCGGAAGCCATGGCCTCGTCACGACGCCCGGCGCCTCGCGCTTCTATCGCTCCGAAGGCGAACTCGCGCTGCAGCGCACGAAGATCCGGCTGGCGGCCGGTGCGCGGCTCGAGTGGCTGCCGCTCGAAGCCATCTGCTACAGCGGATGTCTGGCCGAGAACCGCATCACGGTCCACGCCGAGCCCGGCGCCGAACTCATCGGCTGGGACATCACGGCGCTGGGTCTGCCCAACGCCAACCTGCCCTTCGAGCGCGGCACGCTGCTGCAGCACATCGAGGTGCCGGGCGTGTGGCTGGAGCGCGGACGCATCGACGCCGCCGACCATCGTTTGCTGCAAAGCCCGATCGGTCTGGCGGGCCAACGCTGCATTGCGTCGCTCTTCTTCGTGGCGGGCTCGCCGATCGCAAAGGCGCGGCGCGATGCACTGCTCGACATCGCGCGTGGCTTGCTCGAAGCGCACGCGCTGTGCGAGAGCGCAGGCGCGACCAGTCCGCAACCCGAAGTGATCGTGCTGCGCGTGCTGGCGCCCGTGGTCGAGCCCGCGATGCAGTTGCTGCGGCAGGTGTGGACCGCATGGCGTGCCGAACTGTGGTCACTGAGCGCGGCGCCACCGCGCATCTGGGCCATGTAGATCAAAGCAAAGGAACAAACATGAGCGACAAGATTCTGGTTTTCTACGGCTCGTACCGGTCCGACCGGATGGGCGTGCGGCTCGCCGACTACGTCGTCGCGGGCCTGAAGGCGCGCGGCGCCGAGGCGGAACTGGTCGACGCCAAGGCCGTCGACCTGCCGATGCTCGACCGCATGTACAAGGAATATCCCAAGGGCACCGCGCCCGCGGCGATGGAGGCGTTGGCGCAAAAAATCATCGGTGCCGACGCGTTCGTCTTCATCACCGGGGAATACAACTGGGGACCGCAACCGGGCCTGAAGAACCTGACCGACCACTTTCTCGAAGAGTGGTTCTGGCGGCCCGCCGCGATCGCCAGCTATTCCGCAGGCCGTTTCTCGGGCGTGCGCTCCGGCACGGCGTGGCATTCGATCCTTTCGGAGATGGGCATGGTCGTGGTGTCGAGCACCCTCGCGGTCGGCCCGATTTCGCAAACGCTCGACGACCAGGCGCAGCCGGTCGGCGCACCGGGCCAATCGCTCGACAAGTCGTTCGGCCGATTCGCCGACGACCTGGCCTGGTGGACCGAAGCCGCACGCGCCCAACGCGCGCGCCGGGCACCGCCCTACTGAGCGGCCGCGAGCGCCGTGCGCCCGCGAAATTCGGTGAGTACAGCAGCAAGCCAAGCGCGATGAAGCCGCCGCCCAGCAAGCTGAGGGCGGTCCATCCGTGAAACGCGTACACCGCGCGGCCAGGCCAGACGCTACGGCTGCGCAGAGGAACACGAAGGTCATGTAGAGCCCGTTCAGCCGGCCGCGCAGTTCGGGCGCCAGCATGAAGAGGCTGCGGATGCTCAGCACCTGGCCCAGCTGCACCGCGGCATCGAGCAACACACCCGCGACCACCAGGCCGGCCAGCGAGTGGAAGTGCACCGACACCGCGCCGATCGCGAACGACAGGATGGCGATCACCATCGCCGCGCCGGTCGCGGGCCGCGTGAGGCCGCGGTCGGCCAGCCGGCCGGCCCAGGGCGCGGCCAACGCACCGGCGGCGCCCGCGAGCGCAAACACGGCGATGCCGCCCTGGCCCAAGCCGAACTCGTGCACCAGCGCGAGCGGCACCGCTGTCCAGAAAGCCTGAAAGCCCGCGAACATCGTGCCCTGATAGAACGCGCGGCGGCGCAGCACAGGCGTGCGCCAGACCATCCCCGGCAACGAAGCCATGGTGCGCACGTAGCCGATGGAGCCGTGTGGCTGACGGTCCGGCAAGGCACGCCACAGCACGACGATCAGGCTGGCCATGATCAGCGCCGAAATCCAGAACACCGCGCGCCAGCCGAGGCCGGCCGCGACGAGGCTCGAGAACGGCCGCGCCAGCATGATCCCGCCGACCAGCCCGGCCATGATGTTGCCGACCACCTTGCCCCGCGTCGCCTCCGGCGCCAGGTGGGACGCAAAGGGCACCAGCACCTGCGCCGCGACGGCGCACAGACCCACCACGAACGAGGCTGCCATGAAGGTGACGGCCGACCCGGAGAGCGCGATGCCCACCAGCCCCAACACCGCACCGACCAGCGCGCCGACCACCAGCCGCCGGTTCTCCACCACGTCGGCCAGTGGCACGAGCAGGAGCAGCCCAGCGCCGTAGCCGAGCTGCGTCAAAGTCATGATCAAGCCGGCCAGGCCGGCGTGCAGCCCGAGTTCGGCAGAAATCGGACCGATCAGCGGCTGCGCGTAATAGATGTTGGCGACGCACAGGCCGCAGGCCACGGCGAAGACGAGCGTGAGGCCCGTGGTCAGGCCACGGGGAGAAGGAGCTTGGGGAAGGGGCACGGCAGGCGTCTCGGGTGAGGCGAACAGGGCGTTCGCAAGGGCGTGCGGGTCGACCCGAGCCGCGGGCACCTTAGCATGTGGACCTCATTCATGCTTTCACAGGGGAACCCGCCATGACTCAGGCCCGCGCCTACGCCGCCCATTCCGCCACCACACCACTGGTGCCCTTCACGTTCGAACGCCGCGCGCCACTCGCGCGCGACGTGGCCATCGACATCCTGCATTGCGGCGTGTGCCACTCCGACCTGCACACCGCGCGCGGCGAATGGGGCCACACGGTGTTCCCCTGCGTGCCGGGCCACGAGATCGTCGGGCGCGTCACGGCCATCGGCGACGGCGTGTCGAAGTTCAAGGTGGGCGACTTCGTCGGCGTCGGCTGCATGGTCGACAGCTGCCAGCATTGCCAACCCTGCGCCGACGGCCTGGAGCAATACTGCGACAACGGCATGACCGACACCTACAACGGCCGCGAGCAGCAAGGCAAGGCCAACACCCTCGGCGGCTATTCCGACCACATCGTGGTGCACGAGAAGTTCGTGCTGCGCGTGTCGCACGCCGAGGCCGACCTCGCTGCCGTCGCGCCGCTGCTGTGTGCGGGCATCACCACCTACTCGCCGTTTCGCCAGTGGGACGTGGGTCCGGGCCAGAAGGTCGGCGTGGTCGGGCTCGGCGGCCTGGGCCACATGGGCGTGAAGATCGCCGCCGCGATGGGCGCGCACGTGGTGCTCTTCACCACCTCGCCGGGCAAGCGCGACGACGCGCTCAAGCTCGGCGCGAAGGAAGTCGTCGTTTCGAAGAACCCGGACGAGATGAAAGCGCATCGCAACAGCTTCGACTTCATCCTCAACACCGTGGCCGCGCCGCACAACCTCGATCCGTTTCTGCAACTGCTGAAGCTCGACGGCACCATGACACTCGTCGGCGCGCCGGCTTCGCCGCACCCCTCACCGACAGTGTTCGGTCTCATCATGAAGCGCCGCCGCCTCGCCGGATCGCTCATCGGCGGTATCGCAGAGACGCAGGAAATGCTCGACTTCTGCGCCGAGCACCAGATCCTCGCGGACATCGAAACCATCGCGATCGACCAGATCGAAACCGCGTATGAGCGCATGTTGAAGAGCGACGTGAAGTACCGCTTCGTGATCGACATGGGGACGCTGAAGGCGGCGCACTCCGCCTGAGCGCCCGCCCGCTCAACGCATCGGCAGCGGTGCCGGTGACGGATCGGTCACCGGCACGGGCGGCGGATTGAGCGGATCGACGGGCTCTGGCGGGGCTGAAGGTTGCGTGGCCATGGCGTCAACCTTTCTCATCGATGGGCGCGAGGGGCTGGCCCGGCTTGTCGCGGCCCAGCTCTTCCATCATTTTTTCGCCGTCATGATCCTGGCCGTCGGACGGCACGGATTCCTCGCGCGTGATGTCGGGCTCGTCCTGGGCACGGCCGTCTTGCGACGGCGCGGGAGTGGTGGGGTTGCTGTTCATGGTCGAGGCCTCCTGTGGTTGCCTGCAGCGTGGCCGGAGCCGTTCGCCGCGCTGTACGGCAAAGGGCGCAAGGCCCTGTCAGCGCACGCCCACGCGCGCCCTCAGCGCGGCGCGTCACCCTTGCGGTACTCGGCGGTGAGCTCGTCGAGCTGTTTCTTCAGATCGGCATCGAGCGTGTAGTCGGCGGCGGCCAGCGTCGCGTCGAGTTGCTCGGGACGGCTCGCGCCGAGCAGCGGCGCGGTGATCAGCGGATTGGCCATGACCCATGCGACCGCCAGCGTGGCGAGCGGCACGCCGGCCTCGTCGGCCAGCTTGTGCAGCTGCGTCACGGTGGCGAAGCTGCGGTCGTTCCAGTAGCGGTCCTGGTACATGTTGCCGGCGGTGCCGAGCGTGAAGCGCGTGTTGTCTTCGGGCTTCGCGCCGGCCGCGTACTTGCCGGTCAGCAGGCCGCCGGCCAGCGGGTTGTACGGAATCACACCGAGCCCCTCTTCATCGGCCAGCGGCAACAGCTCGCGCTCGATCTCGCGGAACAGCAAGCTTGCTGGCGCTCTGAACGCGAAAAGGGCGCCGTTCGGCGCCCTTTTTTTCGATTTCGCTGTCGCTACTTCTTGCCGGGTGTGTCTTCTTCTTCGGCCGGCCAGTCGCGGATGTAGGCCTTGAGCATCTTGTTCTCGAAATTCTGGCTGTCGACCACCGCCTTGGCGACGTCGTAGAAACTGATCACGCCCATCAACATCCGCTGGTCCATCACCGGCATGTAGCGGGCGTGGCGCGCGAGCATGATGCGGCGGATTTCGTCGAGCTCGGTTTCGACGGTGCAGGTGACCGGCGCATCGTCCATCGCCTTGCGCACCTGGGTACCGCCGAGCTGGCCGCCGTTGGCGACGATCGCCAGGATCACCTCGCGAAAAGTCAGCATGCCAACGAGGTCGCCATGCTCCATGACGACGAGCGAGCCGATGTCTTTTTCGGCCATGGCCGACACCGCGGTCGACAAAGGCTCATCGGGCGTGACGGTGAAAAGGGTGTTGCCCTTGAAGGTCATGGTGCCGAGTGCGAGCCTCGACACGGTGAGGCCGGTGCGGCCAGACGGGTGGTTGGGATGGTCATGAAGAAGGCTCGCTGTGGGTGAGCGGGCCATCTTAGTCAGCGCTGGCGAAACGTGCCCGCAGTCTCACACCGGCAAGCCCTTCGCCCGCAAGACCGCGTCGAAACGTTCCGGGTCGACCTGCCCGGCCGCACTGCCCGCGCGGATCGCGGCTTCCCTGACCAGGTGCGTGCGCGCGCGAAGATCGGCATGCCCTCCTCGCCCACTCGCCCGCGCGCCGATGCGGCAGCCCCCAAGCCAGTGGGGCGAGCGACCGTCGGCCGTCATGCAATGGCGCCGCGCCGCGCGCTGGCATCGGCCCGCGCACTCAGCAACGAGGCGCCGAACACGCCGAGCCCCGCGATCGCGAGCAACGCGCCGACCCAGCCGGTCGACGTCCAGCCGAGGCCCGCGCTGATCGCGACACCGCCGAGCCAGGCGCCCAGCGCGTTGGCCATGTTGAAGGCCGAATGGTTGAGTGCGGCGGCGAGTGTCTGCGCATCGCCCGCCACGTCCATCAGGCGAATCTGCAACGCCGGCGCGATGGCGACGATGGTGCCGATGAGAAACACGTTGATCGCCGCGGTGACGATGTGGTGCGCCGCGAACGTGAACACCGACAGCACCAGCATCGACCACACGAGCAACCCGCCGATCGTGCGCGTCAGCGACTTGTCGGCCAGGCGCGCGCCGACCAGATTGCCCGCCACCATGCCGACGCCGAACAGCGCCAGCACGATCGGCACGCCGCCGATCGGCAGGCCCGCCACCTCGATCAAGGTGGGCTTGATGTAGCTGAACACCGAGAACATGCCGCCGAAACCGATGGCACCGATGCCGAGCGTGAACCACACCTGCTTGCGCTTGAGCGCGCCGAGCTCGCGCCACGGGCTGGCACCGGCGGCGGCCGGCATGTCGGGGATGTCGCGCCGAAGCAGCACGACCGCGATCAGCGCGATGACACCGACGAAGACGAAGGCCGCGCGCCAGCCGAAGAGCTGGCCGAGCCATGCCGCGATCGGCACGCCGACGAGCGTGGCGCCGGTGAGCCCGAGCATGACCAGCCCCACGGCCCGCGCCCGCCGATCGGGCGGCGCCAGCGCGGCTGCGACCAGCGCCGCCACGCCGAAGTAGGTGCCATGCGGCAGCCCGGTCATGAAGCGCAACACGTTCAACGACAGATAGCCCGGCGCCAGCGCGCTCGCGAAGTTGCCCGTCGCGAACACGGCCATCAGCGCGACGAGCAGCGCGCGACGATGCCAGCCCGCGGCCAGCACCGCGAGCACCGGCGCGCCGATGACAACACCGAGTGCGTACGCGCTGATCACGTGGCCCGCCTGCGGAATGCTCACGGCGATGTCGTTCGCGACCTCGGGCAGCAAGCCCATGATCACGAACTCGCCGGTGCCGATGGCGAAGCCGCCCACGCCGAGCGCGAGCATCGCGCGGCGAAAGTTCACGGGCGCCATCACTCGCCTCCCATGATCGAGCGCTTCACGTCGTCCTGCAGCCGGCGCAGGTGCTCGCGCATCGCGCTGCTGGCGGCGCCCGGATCGCGCGCACGCAGCGCGCGCACGATCTCGCCGTGCTCGTCGTGGTTTTCCTGCTTGCGATGAAGCGGGCTGTGCAGCCGGAACAGGCGCGCGTTGACGCGCAGTTCTTCCACCAGCCGCGGGAACACCACGTTGCCGCTGGCGGCGGCGATCATCACGTGCAGCTTGTCGTCGAAATGCCAGTGTTCGAGTTCGTCGTGTTCGCCGGTGTTGAGCGCCTCGATCTCGGCGGCCAGCGCGTCGAGATCGCTTTCGCTGATCTTCGGGGCGGCCAGCGCGATGGCTTCGCACTCGATCACCTCGCGTGCGCGCATGCAGTCGAAATACTCGCGCGTGCGAGCGCGCGCACCGCGTAGGAGCGCGCGTCGCGTGCGTCGCACCAGCAGGCCTTCGCCGGCGAGCCGCACGAGCGCCTCGCGCATCGGCGTGCGAGAGATGCCCAGGTCCACGGCCAGCTTGCCTTCCTGCAGCGGGCTGCCGCCGGAATCTTGCGATCGAGGATAAGGCCACGGAGTCGCTCGTAGGCTTGTTCGGCCAGGCTGGCCGAACGGACCTCCAGCGGCGCGATGGTGATGGTGGCGGGTTGGGCCGGACTGGGGAGGCTGGGCATGCGGAGGAGCGGTGGCGCGAGAGGAAGCAAAAAGCTTAGCAGGCGCACACCCTGCATCGTTGCGTGCTCACAGCCATTTGCCGATCGGGCTCGCATTGCGCGGCACTTGCGGCCGCAGGCACGGCAGGAACTCGCCCGAGCCCGGCGCCGCATCGAAGACGCCGTTCGCCCACACGGTGCGCCCGCGCGACAGCGTGATCGCCGGCCACGCGCGCAGCTGCATGCCTTCGTACGGCGTGTAGTCGACCGCGTGGTGCAGCATGGTGTTGGTGAGCGTGCGCGCCTGGCCGGGCTCGAACACGTCCCACACCACCAGGTCGGCATCGCTGCCCACCGCGATGGTGCCCTTGCGCGGATACAGCCCGTACAGGCGCGCCGGATGCGTGCTCGTGAGCTCGACGAAGCGGTGGATGTCGATGCGCCCTGCGAGTACGCCTTCGCTCATCAGGAGCGGCAGCCGGGTCTCGATGCCGGGCACGCCGTTGGGGATGCGGTCGAACGACGCTTCCTCGCCGCCCGCGAGCTTGCCGCCCTCGCCGCCCATCGAGAACGGCGCATGGTCGGACGAGACGATGGTGAAGAGACCGCTCGACAGCCCGTTCCACACGAACTGCTGGTTCGCCTTGTCGCGCGGTGGCGGGCTGCAAATGCAGCCCGCGCCCTTCATCGGGTGGTCCGGGTCGATGCCGAGGTCTTCGGCGCTCAGGAACAGGTACTGCGGACAGGTCTCGGCGAACACCGGCAGGCCGCGCCCGCGCGCCCAGTGGATCTGCTCGATGGCTTCGCGGCCCGACACGTGGACGATCAGGATCGGCGTGTCGAGCAGTTCCGCCAGCGCGATGGCGCGGTGCGTGGCTTCGCGCTCCACCGCCATCGGGCGCGACGACGAGTGATAGCGCGGCGCCGTGAGGCCGGCTTCGAGCAGCTGCTCGGTGAGCCAGGCGATGCAGTCGCTGTTCTCGGCGTGGATCATGGTCATGGCGCCGTGCTTGCGCGCCGCCGCCAGCACTTCGATGATCTGGCGGTCGCCGAGCTTCAGGTCGTCGTAGGTCATGTAGACCTTGATCGAGGTGTAGCCCTGCTCGATCAGCGCGGGCAGTTCGCGTTGCGTCACGTCCTTGGTCGGGTCGGACACGATCAGGTGGAAGGCGTAGTCGATCACCGCCTTGCCCTCGGCGCGCCGGTGGTAGTCGTCGACCGCTTCCTGCAGGCTGTGGCCCTTGAACTGCAGCGCGAAGGGCAGCACGGTGGTCGTTCCGCCGCAGGCTGCGGAGCGGGTGCCGGTAAAGAAATCGTCGGCGAATTTCGATCCGTCGCTGGTGGGCTGGTCGAGGTGCACATGGCCGTCGACGCCGCCGGGCGTGACCAGCCGGCCCGCCGCATCAAGGGTCTCGCTCGCCTCGCCTTCCAGCGCCTGTGCGATGGCGACGATGCGGCCGCCGCGCACGCCGATGTCGGCCGTGTAGCGGTCGCCCACGGTGGCGATGTCGGCGTTGCGCAGGATCAGGTCGTAGTGGGTCATGGCATGGGTCGGGAAGAGTTGGCTAGCGCTGCTCGAGCGCGATGTCAGGTGGCGGCGCCGTCGTCTTGCCGCTGCCACCGGGGCTGTAGGCACGGGCGTAGTGGCGTTCGATGCGCCGCTGGATGAAGTCCCACGCCGTGGTCATCAGCAGGTAGTAGAGGGCGGCCACGAGAAAGAGCTCGAGCACCATGAACTTTTCCTGGATCAGCACCTGCGTGCGCCGCAGCAGTTCTTCCATCGAGATCACGGAGGTCACCGAGGTGGTCTTGAGCAGCCCGTTGACGCTGTTGCCGAGCGTCGGGACGATCATCCGCATCACCTGCGGCATGACGACATAGCGCATCGCCTGCGGGGCGGTGAAGCCCATCGCGCGCGCCGCGTTGGTCTGCCCGACCGAGATCGACTGGATGCCGCCGCGCACGATCTCGGCGAGGTAGGCCGCTTCGTTGAGGATGAGCCCGAGCAACGCCGATTCGATCACCGACAACTTGATGCCCAGCTGCGGCAACCCG
This sequence comes from Variovorax sp. PAMC 28711, assembly GCF_001577265.1. Taxonomy (NCBI): domain Bacteria; kingdom Pseudomonadati; phylum Pseudomonadota; class Betaproteobacteria; order Burkholderiales; family Comamonadaceae; genus Variovorax; species Variovorax sp. PAMC 28711. The sequence goes on from NZ_CP014517.1 coordinate 890,771, forward strand.
GTGTAGATGATGATGAGCTGCACCAGCAGCGGCGTGCCGCGGAACACCCAGATGTAGAGGTGCGCCGGGCCCGACAGCCAGCGCAGGGGCGACAGCCGCGCAAACGCCAGTGCGCACCCCACCACCAACCCGCCCGCGATGGCCGCCAGCGTCAGCCACAGCGTGGTGAGCGCGCCGCCCAGGATGTACGGGTTGAACAGGTATTCGAGAAAGCCCGCCCCGCTCAAGCCGCTGGCCCCTTGACCGTGACCGCGCCGTCGATCGGCTTCACGCCGTACTGGTCGAACAACTTCTGGAAGCTGCCGTCGGCCTTCATGTCATTGAGCGCCTTGGCCATGGCGGCGGCCAGGTCCTTGTTCTTGGCAGCGAAGGCGACCGGCGTCGGGAACAGGCCGTTCAGCACGCGCTCGAAGTCGCCGCGCTTCTGGTATTCGGCGGCGGTGGAGTCGATCGACAGCGCGACCTCGACCTGGCCCGCGCGCAGCGACTGGAACGACATCGCGAAGTTCTCGAAGGTGCGGATGTTCATGCCCTTCATGCCCTTGTCGGTGAGCTGCTTGTCGAGCTCGCGCGTCTTGCGCTCCTCGAAGCCGCCGATTTCCACGCCGATCGTCTTGCCCGACAGGTCTTCGGGCTTGGCGATCTTGAGCGGGTTGCCCTTGGCGGTGCTGATGCTGATGGCCTGGTCTTCGTACTGCAGCATCTGCATGAGCTTGGCGCGCTCTTCGGTATAGAAGATGCCGGTGTTGATGACGTCCCAGCGGCCCGCCTGCAGGCCCGGGATCATGGCGGAGAACTCGATGCGCACGTACTCGGGCGTGAGGCACAGGCGCTTGGCGATCATCTCGCCCAGCTCGACGCGCATGCCCTTGAGCGTGCCGGTCGAATCCACGAACTGCATCGGCGGCAACGTCGGGTTGACCGACATGGTGAGCGTGCCTTTCTTGACCAGCGCCGAATCGGGCACCGGCGACTTGCAGGCCTGGGCGTGCGCGCCGGCGGTGCAGAAAACGAAGAGCGCGGCGACGGAAGCAATGGCGGGAAGCAATTTCACGGGGCAATCCTTCGAGAAGGTGAATGGACGAAACGAGGAAGAGAAAGGAAGAAAACGGGTGGCGTTCAGACCGGGATCGAATCGAGCAGGCCGAGCTTGTCGAGTGCGACGCGCAGGTCGCGTGCATCGGCTTCGGGCAACGGCAGGCGCGGCGCGCGCGGCTGGCCCACGGGCAGGCCCATCATCCCGAGGCCGTCCTTCGAGGCAGCGACGTAGCGATGACCGCCGACCCAGCGCACGATCTCCAGGATCTCCTTGTAGAGCGCGAGCGCGGCCGGCATGTCTTGCTTGTCGGCGACCAGTTCGAAGAGTTGCGCCGACTTCCTCGGAATCAGGTTGGAGCACACGGCCACCCACCCCTGGGCACCGAGCCAGAACGACTCGTAGCCCAGGATGCCGGCGAACACCGTCATGCGGTCGCCGCACAGCTCGATGATGTCGCGCACCCGCGTGACCTCCAGCGTCGATTCCTTGATGTAGCGGCAGTTGTCGATGCGCGAGAGGCGCGCCACCAGTTCGGGCTTCAGGTCGACGTTGGCCGTGGCCGGATTGTTGTAGACCATGATCGGAATGCCGATCGACTCGCCCACCTTCTTGTAGTGCGTGAAGAGCTCGTCGTCGGTCGGCGAGCTGTAGAACGGCGGAATGATCATCACGCCATCGGCGCCCATCGTTTCGGCCTCGCGGCTGAGGCGGACGCACTCGTCGGTCCATTCGGCGCCGGTGCCGATCAGCACGGGCACGCGTTTTGCTGCAGTGTCGATGCAGGTCTCGATGACGAGCTGCCGCTCATCGGGCGTCATGGACAGGAATTCACCCGTGCTGCCGAGCGGGATCAGCCCGTGAATCCCCTCTTCGATCTGCCAGTTCACGAGCTTCTTCAGGGCCGGCACATCCACCGATTTGCCATCGGCGGTGAAGGGGGTGATGAGCACCGTATAGGTGCCTCGAAACGCGGTCATGTCGGTCCTTGGGCTGAAAAACGGTGCAAAGTATTCGGTATACGATTAGTATACGTATACCGAATACAAAGTCAACTGTGACCGATCGCCTTTTTCCTGTCGACCTCGCCTCGCGAGCAAACCGCCTCTCGCACCCCGCCATCCAATCCGCCGGCCAGCCGATCCGCTTCTGGTACGACGGCCAGCCAGTGGACGGCCTCGAAGGCGAAACGATCGCCGCGGCGTTGTCCGCCGCGGGCATCGCCGCGCTGCGCCAGACGCGCAGCGGCCAGCCGCGCGGTCTCTATTGCGGCATGGGCGCCTGCTTCGATTGCCTCGTGACAGTCGATGGCCAGGCCAGCCAGCGCGCCTGCCTGACCAAGGCAGCCGACGGCCAGCAGGTGCGCTCCGCGATGCCAGCCGGCACACCGGACGACCCCTTGCAGCCGCTGGCACCCGAACCCGGCGCCGAGCCTGTACAGCTCAGCACCGACGTGCTCGTGATCGGCGGCGGACCGGCCGGTCTGCGTGCCGCGCTGGCCGCACGCAAGGCCGGCGCCAGCGTGCTGCTGCTCGACGAGCGGCCCCAGAGCGGCGGCCAGTTCTACAAGCCGCTGGCGCCGTCGCACGCGGCCGTGTCCGCCCCGGATCGCCAGTTCGCCGACGGCCTGGCCTTGACGCACGCCGTGCAGGCGGCCGGCGTCGAGGTGCATCAGGGCGCGCAGGTGTGGGCCGCTTTCTCGGCCACCGAGGTCGGCGCGCTCATCGATGGGCGCTCGACCGTGGTCACCTGCAAGCAATTGGTGATCGCGCCCGGTGCCTACGAACGCCCCGCCCCTTTCCCGGGCTGGACCTTGCCCGGCGTGATGACCACCGGCGCGGCGCAGACGCTGGCGCGCGCCTACCGCGTCGCGCCGGGGCAGCGCGTGCTGATCGCGGGCAACGGCCCGTTGAACCTGCAGCTGGCCGCCGAACTGCTGGCCGGTGGCGCGACGGTGGTGGCCGTGCTCGAGTCCGCGGCCAAGCCGTCGCTGGCGCAGGCCCGGTCGCTGTGGCGCGCAGCCCGCACAGCGCCCGATCTGCTCTGGCAAGGCGCGCGCTACCTGCGCCAACTGCGCCGCCACCAGGTGCCGGTGCTGTGGCAGCACACGGTCACCGCCGCGGAAGGCGATCAAGGCGCCCCGCGCGTTCGACGCATCGCCGCGTCAGGCCCCGACGGCGCGGTGTTTTTCGACGCCGACACGCTGTGCCTCGGCTACGGCTTCGTGCCCTCCACCGAACTGGCGCGCATGCTGGGTTGCGAACACCGCCTGGTCGATCGGCACCTCGGCTACCTGGCGACCGTCACCGCCGAAGACGGCGCGACCAGCGTGCCGGGCGTGTTCGTGGTGGGCGACGGCGCCGACCTGGGCGGCTCCCGCGTGGCGCTCGCGCGCGGCGCGCTCGCCGGTGCTGCGGCGGCACGCCGACTCGGGCTGTCACCCCAGGTTCCGGAAGACACGCAGCGACAACTCGAACGCGCATTGCAATTCCAGCAGGCACTGTGGTCGCTCTACGCCGCGCCGCCCGTGTCGCTGGCCTCGGTAAGCGACGACACGGTGCTGTGCCGCTGCGAAGAAATCACCTTCGGCTCGGTGCGCGCGCAGATCCGCGCCGGCCGCGACACGCTCGCCGCGCTCAAGCGCAACACGCGGCTCGGCATGGGCCGCTGCCAGGGCCGCTACTGCGCCAACACGGCGGCGCGTCTGGTCAAGGAAACGACGGGCCGCGCGGCCGAACCCGAGCAGTACTTCGCGCCGCGCCTGCCGGCCAAGCCAGTGCCGGCCGGCGCCCTCGGTTTCGAGAAACCCGAATGGGGCGGTCACAAGCCCGCCATCACGCCCAACCTGGCGCGACCGGTCGCGCACGACACGCTGCCGCCGATGCAGGCCGACGTGCTGGTGATCGGCGCCGGCGTGCTCGGTGCGTGCCTGGCCTACTACCTCTCGCTGGCCGGCCAGGACGTGATGGTGGTCGACCGCGACGACCTCAACCTGCAGGCCTCGGGCGCCAATGCGGGCAGCCTGCACGTGCAGCTGCTGTCCTTCGACTTCGGTGCCAAGGCGGAGGCCGGCGGTGGCCCGGCAGCCGCCACGCTGCCGCTCGGCCCGATGTCGGTGCGGCTCTGGCAGGAACTCGAAGCCGCGTGCGGCGAAGACATGGAGATCAAGATCACTGGCGGCCTGATGGTGGCCGACAGCGAAGCGGGCATGCGTTTCATCGAAGCCAAGGCCGCACTGGAACGCCGCCACGGCGTCGATGCACAGGTGATCGACGGCGCCGAGCTGCGCCGCCTCTCCCCTGCCCTGTCTCCCGACCTGCTCGGCGCCGAGCTGTGCCCGATGGAAGGCAAGATCAACCCGCTGCGCGCCACCTACGCCGTGGCGGCACGCGCGACGCAACAAGGCGCCCGCTTCCTGCGCGGCTGCAACGTGAGCGCCATCGAACGGCTGCCCGGCGACGGCGCGGGCTTTCTCGTGCACACCTCGCGCGGCGTGATCCGCGCCGGCCGCATCGTCAACGCGAGCGGCGCCTGGTCGAGCACCGTGGGCGACATGCTCGGCGTGCGCATCCCGGTCAAGGGCGCGCCGCTGCAGATGATCGTGACCGAACCCGCACCGCCGCTGGTCGATCACCTGATCGCGCATGCCGACCGGCACCTGAGCCTGAAGCAGGCCGCGACCGGCGGTCTCATCATCGGCGGCGGCTGGACCGCGGCGTTTCACGAAGGCATGCGCCTGAACCGCGTCGAGCGCGCCAGCATCGAGGGCAGCCTCTGGGTGGCGCGCCGCACGCTGCCGGCGGTGAGCGGACTGCACATGGTGCGCTGCTGGGCCGGCATGAACGTGAACATCGACGGCGCGCCGATCCTCGGCGACGTGCCCGGCGTGCCGGGATTCTTCAACGCCGTGACGTCGAACGGCTACACGCTGGCGCCGATCGCCGCAAAGCTGGTGACCGACCTTCTCGTGCGTGGCCGCACCGACGTGGACATCACGCCGTTCCGCATCGACCGCTTCATGTAGTGGCGCGTCGTCAGATCGCGACGAGCTGACGCACGCCGTTGGCTTCCATGTCCTTGCCGAGTCCGCGCGCGATGACTTCGCCGCGCTCCATCACGAGGTAGTCGTCGGCCAGTTCCTGCGCGAAGTCGTAGTACTGCTCGCACAGCACGATCGCCATGTCGCCGCGGTCGGCCAGCATGCGGATGACGCGGCCGATGTCCTTGATGATCGACGGCTGGATGCCTTCGGTCGGCTCGTCGAGGATGAGCAGTTTGGGGCCCGGCGCCAGCGCCCGCGCGATGGCGAGCTGCTGCTGCTGCCCGCCCGACAGGTCGCCGCCGCGGCGATTCATGAACTGCTTCAGGATCGGGAACAGCTCGAACAACTCGGCCGGAATCGGCGTGCTGCCGCTCTTGTAGGCCAAGCCCATGCGCAGGTTTTCCTCGACCGTGAGCCGCGCGAAGATCTCGCGGCCCTGCGGCACGAAGCCCATGCCGGCGCGGGCGCGTTCGTAGGGCGTCTGCTTGTGGATGGCCTTGCCGTCGAACTCGATGCTGCCGCTCTTGATCGGCACGAGGCCCATCAGACTCTTGAGCAACGTGGTTTTGCCCACGCCGTTGCGGCCCAGCAGCACGGTGACTTTGCCCAGCGTGGCGGTGAAGCTGACGTCGCGCAGGATGTGGGAGCCGCCGTAGTACTGATGGATGTTTTTGACTGTGAGCATTTTTGTGGCCTCTGGTCAGCTCTGGTTACGTTGGCTCTCGACGGGCCGCCCGGCATGCGGTGCAGTCTGTGCGACCCCACTGCGCGGGCCCTTCGGGCTTCCTTGCGGTACTCGCTCCGGGCGGGGTCTGCAGAACTCGCTTCGCTCAAACAGCTGCAGCCCTGATCCGCCCTGCACTGCGTTCCTCAGCCGCGCACAGGGGAACCGCCCAGCCCGCACCGCATGCCGGGCTCGGGGGTGTTCCTTCTCCCTCTCCCCGTGGGAGAGGGCCGGGGTGAGGGCCGAATGCCCAACGTTCGCGTCCAGCGTCGGCGGGTGGCAAGCCTGCGGGCGAGCGTCAGCCTGCGGCGAGCACCGCAGCGAAAGGCGGATCAGGGCCGCGCGTGTTTGAGCGCAGCGAGTTTGCGCGGACCCCGTCTTTCGCGAGGAGCAGCAGCGAAGTCCGAAGGACCGCAGGCGCCAGCCGCCCGCAGGCTTGCCACCCGCCGACGCCACCCCAAACGAGTGAGACTCAGCGCCCAAGATAAACCTCGATGACCCGCTCATCCGCCTGCACTTCATCGAGCGTGCCCTGCGCCAGCACCGAGCCGTCGCACAGCACCGTGACGATCTCGGAGATGGTGCGGATAAAGCTCATGTCGTGCTCGACCACCATCAGCGAATGCTTGCCCTTGAGCGTGAGGAACAGCTCGGCGGTGCGCGCGGTTTCCTCGTCGGTCATGCCGGCGACGGGCTCGTCGAGCAGCAGCAGCTTCGGGTCCTGCATCAGCAACATGCCGATCTCCAGCCACTGCTTCTGGCCGTGGCTCAGGTTGCCGGCCATGCGGCTCACGCTGTCGGACAGGTGGATCGTCTCGAGGATTTCGGCGAGGCGATCGCTCTGTGCCGAGTCGAGCTTGAAGAACATCGAGTGCTTCACGCCCTTGTTCGTCTTCAGCGCGAGCTCGAGGTTCTCGAACACGGTGAGGTGTTCGAACACCGTCGGTTTCTGGAACTTGCGGCCGATGCCCAGCTGCGCGATGTCGGCTTCCTTGTGGCGCAGCAAGTCGATGGTGCTGCCGAAGAAAACGGTGCCCGAATCGGGCCGCGTCTTGCCGGTGATGATGTCCATCATCGTCGTCTTGCCGGCACCGTTCGGGCCGATGATGCAGCGCAGCTCGCCGGGCGCGATGTCCAGGCTCAGCTTGTTGATCGCCTTGAAGCCGTCGAAGCTCACGCTCACGTCTTCCAGGTACAGGATGCGGCCGTGCGTCACGTCCACTTCGCCCGGCGTGCCGACGCGGCCGTAGCCGGCCTCGCGGCCGCCGGACTCGGTCATGCCCGGCTCGATGCCATGCAGCTTGGCGGCGCGGTGCGCGCCCTCTTCCATCAGATCGGGTGTCATGCGCGGGCGCCTCCGGTTTCAGCGCCCAGGGGCGGCAGTGCAGCGGGCTCCACACCTTCCGACGCGGCCAGCGAGCGTTGCGCCTCGAGGCGGCCTTCGGTCGGCGCGCCATCGCGCTTCAGCAGTTTCCTGACCAGGCCGACGATGCCGTCCGGCAGGAACAGCGTGACGGCGATGAAGATCGCGCCGAGAAAGTACAGCCAGTATTCCGGGTACGCCACCGTGAGCCAGCTCTTCGCGCCGTTCACGATGAAGGCGCCGATGATCGGCCCGATCAACGTCGCGCGGCCACCGACCGCCGCCCAGATCGCGATCTCGATCGAGTTGGCCGTGCTCATTTCGCCGGGGTTGATGATGCCGACCTGCGGCACGTACAGCGCGCCCGCCACGCCGCACATCACGGCCGAGATGACCCAGATCGTGAGCTTGTACGGCAGTGGGTTGTAGCCCGAGAACATCACGCGGGTTTCGGCATCGCGGATGGCCTGCAGCACGCGGCCGAACTTGCTGCCGATGAGCCATTTGGCGAACAGGAAGAAGAGCAGCAGCGTGACGCCCGTCATCGCGAAGATCGTCATGCGCATCTCTTGCGTGGCGATCGGGATGCCCAGGATGCGCTTGAAGTCGGTGAAGCCGTTGTTGCCGCCGAAGCCCGTCTCGTTGCGGAAGAACAGAAGCAGCGCCGCAAAGGTCATGGCCTGCGTGATGATGGAAAAATACACGCCCTTGATGCGCGATCGGAAGGCGAAATAGCCGAACACGAAAGCGATCAGGCCCGGCACCGCGACGATGAGCGCCAGCGTCGCGATGAAGCTGTCGCTGAAGGTCCAGTGCCAGGGCAGCGTCTTCCAGTCGAGGAACACCATGAAGTCTGGCAGGTCGCTCTTGTAGTTGCCGTCGCGGCCGATCTGGCGCATGAGGTACATGCCCATCATGTAGCCGCCCAGCGCGAAGAAGAGTCCGTGCCCGAGCGACAGGATGCCGGTGTAGCCCCAGATGAGGTCCATCGCCAGCGCGCAGATCGCGTAGCACATGATCTTGCCGACCAGCGCCACCGCGTAGTCGCTCATGTGCAGCGGGCTGCCCGCCGGCACCGCGATGTTGAGCACCGGCGCGAGCCCGCACACCACGATCAGCGCGACGAAGAAAACGGTCCAGCCCTTGCCGCTCAGCAGCGGTCCCTTTGTTGGAAGTACGACTTTGCTCATGCTTCTGCACTCCGGCCCTTGATGGCGAAGATGCCTTGCGGCCGCTTCTGGATGAAGACGATGAGGAGCACCAGCACCGCGATCTTCGCGAGCACGGCGCCGGCCCATCCTTCGATGAATTTGTTCAGGATGCCGAGGCCGAGCGCCGCGTACACCGTGCCGGCGAGCTGGCCGACGCCGCCCATCACCACCACCATGAACGAGTCGACGATGTAGCTCTGGCCGAGGTCGGGCCCGACGTTGCCGATCTGGCTCAGCGCGCAACCCGCGAGGCCGGCAATGCCCGAACCGAGCGCGAAGGCGTAGGTGTCGATGCGCGCGGTGTTCACGCCCATGCACGAGGCGATCGGGCGGTTCTGCGTGACACCGCGCACGAAGAGGCCAAGGCGCGTGCGACCGATCAGCCAGCCCATTGCCAGCAGCACGAGCACCGCGAACACGATGATGGCGATGCGGTTCCAGGGCAGCGCGACGTTGCCGAGCATCGTGAAACCGCCGCTCATCCAGGCCGGGTTTTCGACGCCGACGTTCTGCGCACCGAACAGCGAGCGCACCAGTTGTTGCAGCATCAGGCTGATGCCCCAGGTGGCGAGCAGCGTTTCGAGCGGCCGGCCGTAGAGAAAGCGGATCACGCCGCGTTCGAGGATCGCGCCGACCAGCGCTGACGCGAGGAACGACACCGGAATCGCAGCGATCAGGTAGCCGCCGAACCACGACTCGGGCAGGTAGCGCTGGAACAGCCCCTGCATCATGTAGGTGGCGTAGGCGCCGATCATCATGAGCTCGCCGTGCGCCATGTTGATCACGCCCATGAGGCCGTAGGTGATCGCCAGGCCGAGCGCGGCGAGCAGCAGCACCGAACCGAGGCTGATGCCGCTGAAGATCGCGTTGATGCGGTCGCCCCACACCAGCGCGCCGTCGATGCTGGCGATCGCGGCGACCAGCGCCGTCTTGACGGACGCATCGGTTTCTTCAGTGAGGCGCTCGTTCAGGAGCAGCTTGGTGTCGGGGCTCTTGTTTTCGCCCAGTGCCTTCGCCGCGGCGATGCGTTTGGCGGAGTCGCCGCTATTGAGCAACGACGCAGCACGCACGAGTTCGAGCCGGACCTTGATGCCGGCGCTGGTCTCGGCAGCAAGTGCTTTTTCGATCAGCGGGATGCGGGACTCGTCGGGGTTCTTCAAGAGCGCGTTGGCGGCTTCGAGGCGCACCGCTTCGTCCTTGCTGCTCGTGAGCTTGAGCACGGATTGCGCGGCATCGAGCGCGCCGCGCATGAGGTTGTTGTTGACCACGTCTTCGGCCGTGTCGGGCACCTTCAGCTCGGCGCCGGTGACGGGGTCGAAACCCTTGTCGTCTTTCATCACGAAGACCTTGTCTTCGGCGACCTTGACCGCGTCGTCGGACATCGCCTGGATGAACGCGGAGGTCTTGTCGTCGGCGGTGAGCACCGCCTTGTTCAGTGCAGCGACACGCGCTTCGGTGTCGCCGGCGGCGATGGACCGGGCTTCGTCGGCCGTCAGTGCATGGGCCGACGCCCCCATCAGACAGAGTGCGGCGAACGCAGCATGGAAAGTTCGGCGCAGGTGCTTGTTCACATCATCCTCGGCAAAAGAAAGGCCCGATCGAGACCAGCAAGGATCGGGCCTGAGAAATCGCTGAACACCGCGGAACGGGCTTTGCCCGGCCGCTGGTGTTGCCCCCGGTAGGGGGTGGGAGAAGGCGACACGCAGTGCGCCGCATCCTGGGGGCGAGCCAAGTTACATCGACTTGCCGGCGGGCTGGTCGGGCTTCTTGTCGTTGCCTTCGATGTACGGGCTCCACGGCTTGGCCTTGACCGGACCCGGCGTCTTCCAGACCACGTTGAACTGGCCGTCGGCCTTGATCTCGCCGATGAACACGCTCTTGTGCAGGTGGTGGTTCTTCTCGTCCATCTTCGAGACGATGCCCGACGGTGCGTTGAAGGTCTGGCCGGCCATGGCGGCGATCACCTTGTCGGTGTCGGTCGACTTGGCCTTCTCGACGGCCTGCTTCCACATGTGGATGCCGATCCAGGTGGCTTCCATCGGGTCGTTGGTCAGCGGCTTGTCCATGTGGCCCGGGATCTTCTTGGCCTTGGCGTAATCGCTCCACTGCTTGATGAAGGCGGTGTTGGTCGGGTTCTTGATCGACATGAAGTAGTTCCATGCGGCCAGGTGACCCACCAGCGGCTTGGTGTCCACGCCGCGCAGTTCTTCCTCGCCCACCGAGAAGGCGACGACCGGCACGTCCTTCGCCTTCAGGCCCGCGTTGCCCAGTTCCTTGTAGAAGGGCACGTTGGAGTCGCCGTTGATGGTCGACACCACGGCGGTCTTGCCGCCGGCCGAGAACTTCTTGACGTCGGCGACGATGGTCTGGTAGTCGCTGTGGCCGAAGGGCGTGTACTTCTCGTCGATGTCCTTGTCGGCCACGCCCTTGCTCTTGAGGTAGGCGCGCAGGATCTTGTTGGTGGTGCGCGGGTACACGTAGTCGGTGCCCAGCAGCACCCAGCGCTTGGCGCCGCCGCCTTCCTTGCTCATCAGGTAGTCGACCGCCGGAATGGCTTGCTGGTTGGGTGCTGCGCCCGTGTAGAACACGTTCTTCGACAGCTCTTCACCTTCGTACTGCACGGGGTAGAAGAGCAGGCCGTTCATTTCCTCGACCACCGGCAGCACCGACTTGCGCGACACCGAGGTCCAGCAGCCGAAGATCACCGAGACCTTGTCCTGGCCCAGCAGCTGCTTGGTCTTTTCAGCGAACAGCGGCCAGTTGGAGGCCGGGTCGACGATCACGGGCTCGAGCTGCTTGCCCATCACGCCACCCTTTTTGTTGATGTCCTCGATGGCCATCAGCACGGTGTCTTTCAACACGGTTTCCGAGATCGCCATGGTGCCCGAGAGCGAGTGCAGCACGCCGACCTTGATGGTGTCGGCAGCGAATGCGGGCGCGGTGCCGAGGGCGGCAAGCGCGACGCTGGCGGTAAGCGCCTTGAGTGTGAAACGACGTTGCATGTGCATCCTTCTCCGGTGGTAGTTGAAATCCGTCGTCAGCGCTTTTTCTGACGATGGACGGAGTGTGCGGACGACGCGCGGCCAGACAAATACGCCGGGTGGCGTACGGGGCACTACGATGCCGCCGACGTCACCAATCCAAATCCGAAATGACCCAAGATCTTTCGCTACCCAACTGGCAACTTGTGCTCCAGGCTATGCAAGCGTTGGGCGGGCGTGCATCACAATGCGAATTGGAGGCGTACTTCCGCGAGCACTTTCCAGATCGAAAGATCAGCAATGTCGGCCCCGACGCGACGCTGTTGACCGTCAATGCACATTCGCGTATCCACCACGCCAGTGGCAAGCAAGCCAGACGAACCGACGCCGGCAATCGCTACGACAAATTATTTCGTCGTGGCGACGGCAGTTATGAGTTCTACGACCCACTGGTCCATGGTGTTTGGGAAGTGGCGCAAGACGCGAACGGTAATCGCAGCGTGCGACAGGCAACCGACATGCCTGTCACTTCAGCCGCAGATCCATCGGGCGAGGTTGCGGGTACACCAAGCGCAGAAGCAAGCGGCGAGGGTGGCGGCCGCTTTGCGCTCGAAGCGCACCTTCGCGACTACCTTGCACAGAATCTGGCGAGCATTGCCGGGCTGCCGTCTCACCTGTCGCTGTACACCGATGGCGCGGGGGTGCCTGGCGTCGAATACCGCACAGATGTCGGGATCATCGACATCTTGGCGCGAGGCCACGACGACGCTTGGTACGTGATCGAACTCAAACTCGGCCGCGGTCCCGATGCAGCGCTAGGCCAGACGCTTCGCTATATGGGATGGATAAAGCACAAGCTAGCCGGCAATCAGTCTGTGTATGGTGTGGTCATCGCAGCCGAAATTTCGGACAAGCTGCGCTATGCGGCGTCCGTGACAACAGGGATCTTTCTCATGGAATATGACCTCAAGGTTGCGCTCCGCCTATCGAGGCAACTCGCGCCGGACACCAACACAGGAACTTGAAAATTTCGACTGCCTGCAGGCTCCAGGCGGTTCGCCAAGGGCTGCGTTGATGTGAACCCATGTCAGTTCCGCTGCGCCGCATCATCCAGCTTGAATGCCCTTGCGACGAAGGCCCACACCAGCTTCGACGCGTCCGGCCCGGCGGCGTCGGTGTAGGCGAAACGCGCCGCGCCACCGCTCCAAGCATGCCCGAGCCCACCGATCTGCCCCAGCGTGACGTGCACGCGCCCGGCGCGCTTGAAATCGGTCACGCGCATCGGGTGCCGCTGGCCGCGCTGCACCACGCGCTCGGTGCCGGCACGCGCTCCCGTGGCGGCGGCCCACACCGCTGCGGCGCTCGCCGCATTGCTCGACGCCACCACGGTGTCGGCATCGCCGTGCAGCACCAGCAACGGTGGCAGCACGGTGCCGAGCGCGGCGGCCCCGATCGCCTTGCCGACCGCGGTCGTCGGCATCGCCGGCGCGCGCCGGCCGGCCATCGCCCCGAGCGCACTCGCGGTCGACTGCGCAGCGCCGGGTGCCACGCCGGAATGCATGGCCACGGCGGCGAAGCGGTTCGCATAGCGGGTGGCGAGCAGCGCCGCCATGCCGGCACCGGCCGAGAGGCCGGCGACGGCCACGCGCGCGCGGTCGACCGGATAAAGCGCGATGACCTGATCAAGCGCCGCCATCAACGTGGCGGCTTCGCGGTCGGCCTTGCCGGAGCGCGTCTCGTACCAGTTCCAGCAACCTTGCGGATGGTGCAGGCGGTCCTGCTCCGGGTAGAGCACCATGAACCGTTCGCGCGCGGCAATGCGGTTCATGCGCGTGCTGGCGGCGAAGTCGCGACCCGTCTGTCCGCAGCCGTGCAGCATCAGCAACAGTGGCAGCTTTTCGCCGGCGGCCAGCACCAGCCCCGGTGGCCGGTAGAGGTGATAACCGCGCGCGCCGCCGGGACCGATCGCGATGCCGCCGATCCACTCGCCCGCGCCCGGCGGCGGCTTGCGTTGCTCGGCGGCGGCGCGTGTGACCTGCCGGGTGACCTGGCCCGTGATGCGCTTCGTGGTCGTAAGCGTCGCCTTGGTCAGCGCCTTCAGGCCACGCTGGTAAGCGCGTGTGAGCGCAGAGGTGGAGGTGCGGCGGGCCATGGTGCAGTGTGAACCCGAAGCCACGGACCTGCAAAAAACTCAATAGCGCTCGGGCACCACCATCGTGTCCGGCACCGGCCGGCGCAAGTAGTCCGCGTGCCGCTCGCGTGCCGGCAAGGCGATGGGTGCATGCGGCACCTCGTGGTACGGCAGTTGGTCAAGCAGGTGCGCGATGCAGTTCAGGCGCGCCTTCTTCTTGTCGTCCGCCTGCACCACCCACCACGGCGCCTCCGCGATGTGGGTGCGGTCGAGCATGATCTCTTTCGCCTTGGTGTACTCCTCCCAACGGCGGCGGCTCTCCAGGTCCATCGGACTCAGCTTCCACTGCTTGAGCGGATCGTGGATGCGACCGAGAAAGCGCATGTGCTGCTCGTCGTCGGTGATAGAGAACCAGTATTTGATGAGCTTGATGCCCGAGCGCACCAGCATCTTTTCGAATTCCGGCACCGTGCGGAAGAACTCGTCGTATTCCTCATCCGTGCAAAAACCCATGACGCGTTCGACGCCGGCACGGTTGTACCAACTGCGATCGAACAGCACCATCTCGCCGGCCGCCGGCAGGTGCGAGATGTAGCGCTGGAAATACCACTGCGTGCGTTCGCGGTCATTGGGCGCCGGCAGTGCGGCCACCCGGGCCACGCGCGGGTTCAGGCGCTGCGTGATGCGCTTGATGACGCCGCCCTTGCCGGCCGCGTCGCGCCCCTCGAAAAGAATGACGACCTTCTGCTTGCTGTGTTGCACCCAGTCCTGCAATTTGACGAGTTCGCCCTGCAGCCGGAAGAGTTCGGTGAAGTACGCCTGGCGCGCCGCCTTGTCGCCGACGACGGGCGAAGCGCCGGCTTCGCCGTCGATGATGCGGTCCTCGATCTCCAGCTCGATCTCTTCGTCGTAGCTGTCCATCAGGTCGCGGGCAATGCGTTGCATCAGGTCGTCCTGGCCGGGAAGCGTAGTGGTCGTGGTCGTGGTCGTGGTCGTCATGAGGCGGGATGCTGCCGCCGCTGCATGACCGCTGTGTGACGGCCGTCACGCCGTTGTCATGTGCGCGCGGCAGCATCGCTGGCTTGCCTCTTGCACCCGAACTCCTTGCCGGCGCCTACGGTGGCGACGAAGCCGGCCTCATCTGCGGCTACCTTTTCGACGCCACGGCGCCGGCGCCCGTGTGCGCGGTCGATTCTGCCGCGGCGGCGGCATGGCTGGCCGATACCCCGGCGGCACCGGCCGGCGGCGGCGCCTATCTGTGGCTGCACTTCAACCTGAGCCACACGCAGGCCGAGCGCTGGCTGCTGCGCCATGCCGCGCTGTCCGACACGTTCTACGAAGTGCTGCGCGACGAGCTGCATTCCACGCGCATCGAGCGTGCCGACGATGCGCTGGTCGCGGTGATCAACGACCTGCATTTCGAGTTCCGCTTCGAGCCGTCAGACATCTCCACGCTGTGGATCAACGTGGGCCCGCGCCTCGTGGTGACGGCGCGCACCAAGCCGCTGCGCTCGGTCGATGCGCTGCGCACCGCTGTGCGCGCAGGCGATGCGCCGCGTTCGAGCACTGAACTGCTGGAGCATCTGCTGCGCACGCAGGCCGATGTGCTGGTGGCGATTGTGCGCGACGCCACCGCGCGCATCGACGGCATCGAGGACGAACTGCTGGCCGGCCGGCTCGACCACAAACGCGCGCGGCTCGGCGCACTGCGGCGGCTGCTGGTTCGCTTGCAGCGCCTGCTCGCGCCAGAGCCTGCCGCCCTTTTTCGCCTGCTGCAAAGCCCGCCGGCGTGGATGGCCGAGCACGACGCGCTGGCGCTGCGCAGCGCGAGCGAGGAGTTCTCCGTGGTGCTGCGCGACATGCAGTCGCTGCAGGAGCGCATCAAGCTGCTGCAGGAAGAGGTCGCCGCCAACGTCAACGAAGACAACAACCGCAGCCTGTTCGTGCTGACGGTGGTGACGGTGCTGGCCTTGCCGATCAACATCCTGGCCGGCCTGTTCGGCATGAACGTCGGTGGCATTCCGCTCGCGGAGCACAAGCACGGCTTCTGGATCGTGGTCGCGATCATCGCGACGTTCACCGGCGTGGCCGCGTGGGTTGCATTTCGCAAGAAGCGCTGAAGCGGCCGGCCGGCGTCGCTTCTTTGCTATCGAATCAATAGCGTCTCGCGCAGCATCCACGCGCCCTGCAAGCGGATTCGATCCGAAATAGAATGGCGGCGTGACCACCTATCTCAACGCCGACCTGCACTGCCATTCCGTGGTTTCCGACGGCACCCTGACGCCCGAAGCGCTCGCCGCGCGGGCTGCCGGCAACGGCGTCGAGCTCTGGGCGCTCACCGATCACGACGAGGTCGGCGGCCAGCACCGCGCCGCCGCCGCAGCCCGCGAGAACGGCATGCGCTACCTCACCGGCACCGAAATCTCGGTGACCTTCGCGAACGAAACCGTGCACATCGTCGGCCTCGGCTTCGATCCCGACGACGCCGCCATGACGCAAGGCCTCTACGACACGCGTGGCGGCCGCGGCAAGCGTGCGCAGGAAATGGCCGAAGGTCTGGCGAAGGTCGGCATCACGGGCGCATACGAAGGCGCACTCAAGTTTGTCGGTAATCCCGAACTGATTTCGCGCACGCACTTCGCACGCTTTCTGGTGGAGAGCGGCGTGTGCAAGGACACCTACGAGGTGTTTCGCAAGTACCTCACCGAAGGCAAGCCGGGTTACGTGCCGCACCGCTGGGCCTCGCTCAAGAGTGCGGTCCAGTGGATCACCGAAGCCAAAGGCATCGCGGTGATCGCGCATCCCGGCCGCTACAAGTTCACCGCGAACGAGGAGTACGCGCTCTTCCTTGAATTCCAGGCGCACGGCGGCCGGGCGATCGAAGTGGTCACCGGCAGCCACACGCCCGCCGAATATGTCGAGTACGCGGACAAGGCGATCGAGTTCGGCTTTGCCGGGTCGCGCGGCAGCGACTTCCACAGCCCCGACGAGAGCCACATGGACCTCGGCAAGCTGCCCTTGCTGCCCGGCAAGCTCACCCCGGTCTGGGAACTGCTCGAACACCGCATCCAGTGAGCGAGGTCCAGGCGCCGCCGCGCGGGGCACGCGACCTCGAGTCCGAGCGCATCCTGGCCGGCATCGGCCTCGTGCTCCTTGCCGTCGCGTGCTTCGCGACGCTCGACACGGCCACCAAGATTTCGGTCAGCACCGTGCCCATCGTTATGGGCGTGTGGTTCCGCTACGCGTTCCAGGCGGTCGCGACCACGGCGGTGCTGTTGCCAACGCGGGGGCTGTCGATCCTGCGCACCGCGCACCCGAAGTTCCATGCGCTGCGCGGCGCCCTGCTGCTGACGACGAGTCTTTTCGCGTTCTTCAGCCTGCGCTACATGCCGCTCGCCGAATTCACCGCGGTCGTGCTGATTGCGCCCCTGGTGATCACGCTGTTCGCGGCCACGGTGCTCAAGGAGCGTGTGTCGGCCTTGCGCTGGTCGCTGGTGGCGGGCGGCTTCGTCGGCACGCTGGTCATCCTGCGGCCGGGCGGCAGCGCCTTCAGCTGGGCGATCCTGCTGCCGATCGGCTTGGTGATGACCAACGCGTGGTTCCAGGTGCTCACGAGCAAGCTGGCGCAAACCGAGAACCCGCTGACGATGCATTTCTACACGGGCTGGGTCGGCGCACTGCTCGCGGCATGTGCACTGCCTTTCGTGTGGACCACGCTGCCGTCGTGGCATTCGTGGGCCTTGCTGTGCCTGATGGGCGCGATGGGCACGGTCGGCCATTTCATGCTGATCCTGGCGTACCAGCGCGCGCCCGCTTCCACGCTCACGCCCTTCCTCTACGCGCAGATTGCCTTCGCGATGCTCGGCGGCTGGCTCATGTTCTCGCATGTGCCCGACACGGTGTCGCTGGTCGGCATGGGGCTGATCGCGGTGTGCGGCGCGGCCGGTGCCTGGCTCACGGTGCGCGAGCGCCGCTTGCCGATCGAACCCGCAGAATCCTGATTGGAGACACCCTATGGCCCAGTATTTCGAAGTTCATCCCGAGAACCCGCAGCAGCGCCTGCTCAAGCAGGCTGTTGCACTGCTCGGCCGCGGCCAGATCGTCGCGGTTCCGACCGATTCCAGCTACGCGTTGGCTTGCCATCTCGACGACAAGGATGCAGTCGACCAGTTGCGCCGCATCCGCCAGGTCGACGACAAGCACCACCTCACGCTGCTGTGCCGCGACCTGAGCGAGCTCGCGAACTACGCGCGCGTCGACAACAAGCAGTACCGCTTGCTGAAGACCGCGACGCCGGGGCCTTACACCTTCCTGCTCGAGGCCACGAAGGAGGTGCCGCGCCGCGTGAGCCATCCGCAGCGCAAGACCATCGGCCTGCGCGTGCCCGATCACAAGGTGCTCAACGAACTGCTGATGCTGCACGGCGAACCGCTGCTCGCGACGACGTTGATCCCGCCCGGCGAAACCGAGCCGATGAACGACGCGCAAGAAATTCGCGAACGCTTCGAGAAGCTCATCGGCGCCGTGATCGATGCGGGCGCCTGTCCGTCGGAGCCGACGACGGTGGTCGACCTCACGCCAATGGGTGCAGGCGACGACCCGGTGGTGGTGCGCCAGGGCCGCGGCGGACTCGCCTTGCTGGGGCTTTAAGCCATTGGTATTCCTCACGGAAGTGGCAGCCCGTCTGAGACAATCCAGCCAGTGGATTTCTCCAACCTGATTCAAACCGTCCTGATTTACGCACTGCCCGTGGTCTTCGCGATCACCGTGCACGAAGCAGCCCACGGCTACGTGGCGCGGCACTTCGGCGACAACACCGCCTACACGCTCGGCCGCGTGACGCTCAACCCCATCAAGCACATCGATCCGGTCGGCACGATCCTGATGCCTTTGATGCTGTACTTCGCCACCTCGGGCGCCTTCCTGTTCGGCTATGCCAAGCCGGTGCCGGTCAACTTCAATCAGCTTCGCAATCCGAAGCGCGACATGATCTGGGTCGCGCTCGCGGGCCCGGCCTCGAACTTCATCCAGGCCATCCTGTGGGCGCTGCTGTTCGTCGCACTGGTGGCGGGCAACGTCACCGAAACCTTCTTCCTGAAGATGGCGCAAGGTGGCGTGCTGGTGAACCTCGTCATGTGGGCCTTCAACCTGTTCCCGCTGCCGCCGCTCGACGGCGGGCGCGTGCTCGCCGGCCTGCTGCCGCGTGGCGCGGCGCAATCCTTCCTGGCGCGCATCGAGCCTTATGGCTTCTTCATCGTCATGGCCCTCGTGCTGGCGGGCATCGTCAGCAAGTATTGGCTGAGCCCGCTGATGGCGCTCGGCTACCAGGGCATCAACCTGCTGATCACCCCCCTTCTGGCGCTCTTGCGCTGAGACCCCGACATGGCTTCCACCTCGCCTGCGCCAACGCGCTTCCTCACCGGCATCACGACCTCCGGCACGCCCCACCTCGGCAACTACGTCGGTTCGGTGCGACCTTCGGTGCGTGCCAGCCAGCGCGCGGAGGTGCAGAGCTTCTATTTCCTGGCCGATTACCACGCGCTGATCAAGATCGACGACCCGGCGCGGATCCAGCGCTCGACGCTCGAGATCGCGGCGAGCTGGCTGGCCTGCGGCCTTGATCCGGAGCGCGTCACTTTCTACCGGCAGTCGGACATCCCGGAGATCGCCGAGCTCACCTGGTTCCTGACCTGCGTGACCGGCAAGGGCGTCCTGAACCGCGCCCATGCGTACAAGGCTCAGCTCGACAAGAATCTCGCGAAGAACGAAGAGCCCGACGCCGATGTGACGGCCGGCCTTTTCATGTATCCGGTGCTGATGGGTGCGGACATCCTGCTGTTCAACGCCCACAAGGTGCCGGTCGGGCGCGACCAGATCCAGCACATCGAGATGGCGCGCGACATGGCGCAGCGCTTCAACCACCTCTACGGCGATCACTTCCTCCTGCCTGAAGCCGACATCGACGACGCGGTGGCAACCCTGCCCGGCCTGGATGGCCGCAAGATGAGCAAGAGCTACGACAACACGATCCCGCTCTTCTCGCCACGCGCGCAGTTGCAAAAGCTGATTGGGGGCATCCTGACCGACTCGCGCGCCCCCGGCGAACCCAAGAACACCGAGGGCTCCGCGCTGTTCCAGATCTTCCAGGCCTTCGCCGATATCGACGAGACCGCGGACCTGCGCCAGGCGTTTGCCGAAGGGATCGGCTGGGGCGATGCCAAGCAACGCGTGTTCGAACGCATCGACCGCGAGATCGGCCCTTTGCGCGAGCGCTACGAAGCACTCGTCAACGACCCTGCGCAGATCGAACGCATCCTGCTGGCCGGCGCCGAGAAGGCGCGTGCGACCTCGCGTCCGTTCATGGCGACGCTGCGCCAGGCGGTGGGCCTGCGCAGCCTCGCCGACCTCGGCAGCCACAAGGCGGCAGCCGGTCGAAAAGCCGTGAAATCCGCCAAGCCCAGCTTCAAGCAATACCGCGAACGCGACGGTCTCTTCTATTTCAAGCTGCTCGACGGGGGCAACGCGACGCTGCTGCAGAGTCGCGGTTTCCAGTCACCGCAAGATGCGGGACGCGCCATCGCGGCGCTCCAGCAGCAACAGGGCGAGGCCCTGGCGGCACTCGCGCATCAGCTCGAACCGGTCGACAATGTGGCGCTCGACGCCCTGACCGAAGCCCTTGGCACCTTTGCCGAGTCAGACACTGGTAGGTAAAAGACAGATTTGCCAGCAAAACAGCGGCAATCTCTGTAAAAAGCACTACGGCGCAACATTAAAGCAAGACATGAGCATTTACGTAATCGACGACCACCCCCTGATGCGCGACGCCATCGTGATGGTGCTGCGACGCCTTCGGCCCGCCGAAAACATCGTGGAGCTCGAAAGGCTCGACAAGCTGGCCGGCGCAGTGAAGCAGCATGGGGCACCCGACCTTTTCTGCCTGGACCTGAAATTGCCGGACACCACCGGCTGTTCCGGCGTCATGGCGGTGAAACAGGCCTACCCGGCCGTGCCCATCGCGGTGTATTCCGCCTCGCCCGCCAGCGACATGGAAGAGGCGTGCATCGAGGCAGGTGCCGACACCTACATTGAGAAATCGGCCAGCTCGGCTGAGCTGACGGCCGCATTGCGCGGCTTGCTCATGGCCGATTCGGACGTCGAAGAGCCCGCCCTGGCCAGCAACAGCAAGCTGTCGAAGCGCCAGACCCAGCTCATCGCCATGCTGGACAAGGGCATGAGCAATCGCGACATCGCGACCGAGCTGGAGATCAGCGAGCACACGGTCAAGGTGCATCTGTGGCGCCTGTTCCGACGCCTCGCCGTCAAGAGCCGCACCCAGGCGTTGCACTACGCGCGCACCAACGGACTGCTCTCGACCAACAGCTGAGTCCGGCGCCCCGGGCGCTGTCAGCCGACGGCAGAACTCACGCGTGCCTGCGCCTGGGATTCGTCGGCATCGTGCAGCAACACCCGGAAGACGCTCCCCTTGCCCAGCCGCGACCGGACGCTCACGGGATGTCCAAGCGCATGCGACAACCGCGCCACGATGGCCAGGCCGAGACCGAAGCCATCCGACGTGCCCGCATGGTCGGCCACCTTGTAGAACTCGAGGAACACATCGCGCAAATGCTCCCGCGCGATGCCGATGCCCGTGTCCCACACCTCGACACGCAAGCCGTCCTTCGTTTGACGTGAGGCCAACAGCACGCCGCCTTCGGTGGTGTACTTGATGGCGTTGGCGAGCAGGTTGCCGATCATGCGACGCACCCGGATCGGGTCGGTCAGCACGGTTCCGCGCGTGAGGTGCACGCTGAATTTGAGGCCCTTGGCTTCTGCGACCGGCCGATATTGCAGCTCGAGGTCGTGCAGCAGCTGGCCCACATCGACCCGTTCGATGTGCAGGCGCACCTGTCCCGAATCGATGCGCGCGAGGTCGAACAGCGAGTCGAACAACGCGTTGACGGCGTGCGTGGCTCGCACGATCTTGGGTGCGATTTCCTGGACCAGTTCCGGCTCGTTGCGCAGCCAGTCGGCGTAGAGCGACAGCGCGAGCACCGGTTGCCGCATGTCGTGCGCGGCGCTCGCCAGGAAGCGGTTCTTCATGGCCACCGCCGACACCGCCGCCTGGCGCTGTTGCGTGAGCGACGCGATCAGGATGTGGTTATGGAACAGCAGCTCGAAACTGTTGCGCGCCGTCTCGTGGATGCGCCGGCCGGCCCGCAGCAGAAGCCACCAATGGAGCATCGGCAGCAACAGGAAGCCGACGTTGAAGTGCGACTCGGAAAAGCCCAACTCGGTGAGGCGAAACAGCACCGACGAAAGCATCGCGATGAACAGCGTGTTGACGTAGCGCTTGAGCAACGGCGGGTGCAGTGCCAGTCCGTTCAGCGGAAACGTCGCGACGCCGGCCACGATCAGCCAGCTCATGAACTGGTTGATGAGCGGCGCGCGCTCGAAAAAGATCAGGATCGAAATCCCCCATGCGAAGGCACTGGCGCTCCAGAGGTAGGAATATTTCTGGACGAAGCGTTGCTGGCCTTCCGAATCGCGGTCGGCATAACGGCGGGCGTAGAGCCGTTCGCCCCAGATGCGGCAGCCCGTGGCGGAAATTCCGACGCTCAGCCACACCATCAGTTGCCAGAGCGGGACGTGTCCCCAGCTCAGCCCCACCATCGCCGGCATGAGCGCGGCGGCCAGCAGGTGCGAGCCGCGCGAGGCGCGCATCAAACTTCGGATGAGCTCGCCGCGAACCCACGGCTCGGCCTCGTCGGCCGAAGCCGGGGCGGGCGTCAGGCTGGCAAAGGACGAGTTGCCCAGGCCGGCGAAGGAAGAGTTGCCCTTCATTGCACTGATCGGACCCCACTGAACAGGCCAACAAAAAAGCCCCTCGAAAGGGGCCCCTGGAGGCGGCACGAGGCCGCGCTGAAAAACGTCACTGGAGGAGAGGGAGGGATTCGAACCCTCGGTACGTTACCGTACGCCTGATTTCGAGTCAGGTACATTCGACCACTCTGCCACCTCTCCGGTCGCTGTCGAGCCTCAGATTCTAGCAGAGGCTGGACGCGTTTTTTCACGCCTTCAGCACTTCCATGCCGCCCAGGTAGCGCCGAAGCGCGGCGGGCACGCGGACCGATCCGTCTTCGTTCTGGTGATTTTCGAGCACCGCGACCAGCGCCCGGCCGACGGCCAGTCCCGATCCGTTGAGCGTGTGCACCAGTTCGTTCTTGCCTTGTGCATTCTTGAAGCGCGCCTGCAGCCGACGTGCCTGGAACGCTTCGCAATTCGAGACGGAGCTGATCTCGCGGTAGGTGTCCTGCGCCGGCAGCCACACCTCGAGGTCGTAGGTTTTCGTCGAACCGAAACCCATGTCGCCGGTGCACAGCAGCACCACGCGATACGGCAACTCCAGCGCCTGCAACACGGCCTCGGCGTGGCCCGTCATGGCTTCGAGCGCGTCATAGCTTTTGTCAGGATGCGTGATCTGCACCATCTCGACCTTGTCGAACTGATGCTGGCGAATCATGCCGCGCGTGTCGCGACCGGCGCTGCCCGCCTCCGAGCGAAAGCATGGCGTGTGCGCGGTGAGCTTGATCGGCAAGGCCGCTTCCGGCACGACCTCGTCGCGCACGAAGTTCGTGAGCGGCACTTCACTGGTCGGGATGAGGTACAGCGCCGAATGATCGGGTGCGGGCTCGCCGTCCTGGCCGCCCTTCTTCGCGGCGAACAGGTCGCCCTCGAACTTGGGCAACTGGCCGGTGCCGCTGAGCGAGGCCGCGTTGACGATGTAGGGGACGTAGCACTCGGTGTAGCCGTGCTGCTCGGTCTGCAGATCGACCATGAACTGCGCGAGCGCGCGATGCAGGCGTGCGATCGGGCCCTTCATCACGCTGAAGCGCGAGCCCGACAGCTTGACGCCCATCTCGAAATCGAGCCCGAGCGGCGCGCCGAGATCGACATGGTCTTTCGGCGCGAAGCCCAGCGGCGTGGCAGCAGCACCGGCGCCACCGACCGGTGCCCAACGGCGCACTTCGACGTTCGCGTGCTCGTCTTCGCCGACCGGCACGCTGGCATGCGGGAGGTTGGGCACCGCGAGCAACATCGCGTGCAGTTCGGGCTGGATGGCTTCCAGCCGTTTGGCCGACGTTTCCTGCTCGGCCTTGAGCGCGTTGACCTCCGTCATGAGTGCCTCGGCGGATTCACCTTTGGCCTTCAGTGGGCCGATCTGCTTGTTGAGTGCGTTGCGACGCGCCTGCAATTCTTCGGTGCGGGTCTGCAAGGTCTTGCGCTCCGCCTCGAGCGCGCTGAAGACCTCCACATCGAGGAAAGTCTGGTTTTTCTTGCGTGTTTCAAGACGCGCCACGGCCGAAGCCAGGTCCTTGCGTAACAGGGTGATATCGAGCATCAGCCGATTTTAGGCGGCGGGACTGCGCTCGCCACCCGCCTTCGTGCGCTTCGTGTCGCTTCGCGCGACGATCAATTCAGCGTCGACGGGTCGACGTTCGCGCCGCAAACGATCAGGCACACCCTCTCCCCGGGGCGAGGTGCGTAAACGCCGGTCTGCAGCGCCGCGAGCGGCAAGGCGGCCGCCGGTTCGACGGCGAGCTTCAGCGCTTTCCACAGCCAAAGTTGCGCGGCGCGGATCGCCTCGTCCGGCAGCAGCAACGCATCGCGTACCTGCTGCTGCGTGATCCCCCACGCGAGCGCACCGATGCGTTTGGCACCGAGCGAATCGGCGGCCACCCCGCCCACCTCGACATCGACCGGCTCGCCTGCTTCGCGCGCGCGAAACAGGGTTGGCGCACGCTCGGGCTCGAGTGCGACAACCCGGCTGCGCTGTTCGAACCACGCCGCCAACCCACCCACGAGGCCGCCACCGCCCACGCTCACGAGCACGGCATCGGGCAAGCCGCCCTGCGCTTCGATCTCGCGCCCGAGCGTGCCGGCGCCAGCCACCACTTCCGGCTGGTCGTAGGCGTGCGTGAGCAGCGCGCCGGTCTCTTGCTGCCGTGCAAGACACGCGGCCAGCGCATCCGAATAAGCGTCGCCGACCACGACCACTTCGGCGCCCAACGCGCGCAGCTTGGCGCGCTTGGCTTCGGGTGAGGCGCCGGGCAGGAACACTTCGCAACGCACGCCAAGCGAACGTGCCGCCTCAGCCGTGGCGATGCCTGCGTTGCCGCCCGACGCGACGATCACGCCACTGGCGGGAATGTGATTCGCCAGCAGGCGGTTCATCATGCCGCGCGCCTTGAAGCTGCCGCCGGTTTGCAGATGCTCGAGCTTGAGCCAGACCTCGACGCCATCGGCGAGGTTCAGGCCGAGCGCGGCAGCGGGCAGTTTCCAGAGCGGCGTTTCGAGAATGAAATGCCCGGAATGTCCGTCGAGCCGGCGTGCGGCGCGATCGATTTCATCGCGCCAGTCAATGGGCACGGCGCTCACGAGATGTGCCCCGGCGGCGCCATATCGTCGAGCTTCAGGCCCTTGGGCAACGGGAATTTGATGGTCTCTTCGATGCCGTCCATCTTGCGTACCGACACCGCACCGAGCGCGCGGATGCGGTCGATCACCTCGCGCACCAGCACCTCCGGCGCCGACGCACCGGCGGTGAGGCCAATGCGGCTTTTGCCTTCGAACCACGCCGGTTGCAACTCGGCGGCCGAATCGACCATGTAGCTTTCGGTGCCCAGGCGCTGCGCGAGTTCGCGCAGACGGTTGCTGTTGGAACTGGTCGGGCTGCCCACCACAATCACGAGGTCGACCTGCGGGCTCATGATCTTGACCGCGTCCTGGCGGTTCTGCGTGGCGTAGCAGATGTCCTGTTGCTTGGGCTCTCGCACTTTCGGGAAGCGCGCGCGCACGGCCGCCGAGATTTCGGCGGCGTCGTCGACGCTCAGCGTGGTCTGCGTGACGACGGCGAGCTTGTCGGTCTGCGCGGGTTGCACCGTGGCGACGTCCGCGACGTCCTCGACCAGATGGATGCCGCTGGAAAGCTGGCCCATCGTGCCTTCGACTTCCGGGTGACCCTTGTGGCCGATCATGATGAATTCGTAGCCTTCTTTGGCGAGCTTCGCGACCTCGACATGCACCTTGGTCACCAGCGGGCAGGTCGCGTCGAAAATGTCGAAGCCGCGGGCGCGCGCTTCCTGCTGGATCGCCTTGCTCACGCCATGTGCGCTGAACACCAGCGTGGCGCCGGGCGGCACGTCGGAGAGCTCTTCGATGAAGATCGCGCCCTTGGACTTGAGTTCGTTCACCACGTAGGTGTTGTGCACGATCTCGTGGCGCACGTAGATCGGCGCGCCGAACTTTGCCAGCGCGCGCTCGACGATCTCGATGGCGCGATCCACACCGGCGCAGAAACCACGCGGTTCCGCGAGGATGATTTCGTCGAGCGTTTTGACGACAGCCGTCACAGCACGCCGATCAGTTGCACTTCGAAGGTCACGGGCTGGCCCGCGAGCGGATGGTTGAAGTCGAAACGCACCGCCGTGTCGTTCGACTCGGTCACCGCGCCGGCGTAGCTGCCGGCGCCATCGGGCGTCGGGAACTGCACCACGTCGCCGACGGCGTATTTCTCGTCCGGGTCGCCCAGCTTCGCGAGCAGCGTCTTGGCCACCCACTGAAGCATCTCGGCATTGCGGTCGCCGAAGGCCTCGCCGGTCGGCAGTTCGAAGGTGGTATGCGTGCCTTCTTCGAGCCCGATGAGGCGCTGCTCCATGGCCGGCGACAGCTCGCCCGTGCCGAGCGACAGCGTCGCCGGCTTGTCGGCGAAAGTATTGATGATGTCACCCGCAGGCCCGGCAAGCCGGTAGTGCAGGGTCAGGAAGGAGCCAGCCGAAACGACGGCGGCGGGTGTGGGCAAAGACAAGATGGGGGTCCCGATAAACTGAGCCTCATTTTAAGGAGCGGCGCTTTCCCCTCGTTTGCGCCGCCCGATCAGGGTCTTATCTCCCCGCCATGGCCTTCAAGGACCTCCCCGCCGACGCCCGTCCGCGCGAAAAACTCATCGCGCGCGGCGCCAGCGCGCTCGGCGACGCCGAACTGCTTGCGCTGCTGCTGCGCACCGGCGTGGCAGGCAAGAACGTGCTGCAGATGTCGCAGGAGCTGCTCGACACCTTCGGCGGCATCGCCGGCCTCCTGAACACCAGCGTCGACGACCTGAAGAAGATCAAGGGGCTGGGCGGCACCGCCAAGCGCGCCGAGCTCACCGCCGTGCTCGAACTCGCTCGCCGGGCCATGGCCGAGCGCCTCAAGGAGCGCGCGATCTTCGACTCGCCGGAGGCCGTCAAGCACTACCTGCAGTTGCACATCGCCTCGCGCCCGCACGAGGTGTTCGCAGCGCTGTTCCTGGATGCGCAGCACCGGCTGATCGCGCTCGAAGAACTGTTCCGCGGCACGCTTACCCAGACCAGCGTGTACCCGCGCGAAGTCGTGATCCGCGCACTGCACCACCACGCGGCCGCGGTCGTGCTGGCGCACAACCACCCGAGCGGCGGCGTCGAGCCGTCGCGCGCCGACGAATCGCTCACGCAGACGCTCAAGGCGGCGCTTGCGCTGGTCGACGTGCGCGTGCTCGACCATGTGATCGTTGCCGCCGGCCAGACGCTGTCGATGGCCGAAAAAGGATTGGTTTGATGGCCGCGACACCGAAAAAGCCTGCTGGCCTGAAGTCGCTCGCCGACTTGAAGAGCGTCCAGAAAACGCTGGCCGACACCCGCACGCGAGAGGCCGCGGAAGCCGCCGCGCGTCTCGCGGCGGAGAAAAAGCGGCTGGCCGAAAAAGACCTGTTCAGCCGCGCCATCGGCGCCACGCAGCCACTGCGCCGCGTGGCCGCCGTGCCGCTCGCGCCCGAGCCGCCGGCGCCCATCCCGTTCCAGCATCAACTGGACGAACAACGCGTTCTGCGCGAATCGATCAGCGACGAGTTCGACGTGACGACGTTGCTCGACGTCGACGATGCCATGAGCTTTCGCCGCCCCGGCATCGGCACCGACGTGACGCGCAAGCTGCGCGCGGGCGAGTGGTCGATCCAGCGGCAGGTCGACCTGCACGGCCTGCGCAGCGACGAAGCGCGCGAGGCGCTCGGCGCCTTCATTCGCACCTCGCACAAACAGGGCGTGCGCTGCGTGCGCGTGGTGCACGGCAAGGGGCTGGGATCCCCCGGCAAGTTGCCGGTGCTCAAGACCAAGACACAGCGCTGGTTGATCCAGAAAAAAGAGGTGCTCGCCTTCGTGCAGGCGAAGCCGGCCGAAGGCGGCGCGGGCGCGCTCGTCGTGCTGCTGGCGCCGGTGGGGCGTTGAGAGGCGCTACGACGCCGCGAACACGTCTACCGGCTTCCAAGGCCCCGCGAATCGCTGTCCACGTTGGTATAGCGCGCTTCCATCAGCTCGGTACGGTCAAGCAATTTCGGGCGCCACAGCGATTTATCTTTGGCAATCACGATCACGTCGTCGTGGTGTTCACTAAAGAACTGAGCGCTATTCTTTGGCGAATAGTTCTTCTGCCAAACCACGTTTGCAATGAACGCGTCCTCCCCAAAAATCTCATCCAGCACCCTCCGCGCCCGGTGCACCTCGTTGCCATCCCGCGTGATCCAGAGCGAGCCGCGCTCGCTCAGCAGTTTGCGCAGCAGTCGTTCACGCAATGACACCCGCCGCGGCCACATCATGCAAAGCCATTTGGCGTGGCGCACGCATGTCTTCGGCATCGACCGGGTTGCTGCTCAGCCACTCTTTCATGGTCGGCGAGTTGACGCCGTCGCTGTAGAGCGAGCCTTCGTCGCCGGTGTTGTGCGGCGGGTCGATGAAGATCAGATCGGTCGGCCCGGCGCTCTTGCCCGGGTCGCGGCGATTGTCTGGCACGGTTAGTCCCGCTTCGACGGCCGGAAGTCGTGTGCGATGTTCCCGTTGTTGTCGAGCAGGACCGACGGGGTGGAAGAGTCCGACGTGACGTAGAAGCCCGAAGGCAGCGGATCGGCGCTCAAGTACGTGCCGTTGCGCGTGATCTGCGGCAATTGGTCCACCGTTCGGCTCCACACCACTGCGTGGGTCAGCTTGTCGATCAGTTGGAGGATGCGGCCCTGCTCGGTGACGGGCGTCGGTGCGTAGGCCACCAGTACGCGTGTGGCGTTCTCGGCCAGCACGTTGGCCCGAAAGCGTTTTTGTCCTGGTGGCAGCAGCGTCAGGTTGACGATGCCGAGCTCCTTCAGCCGGAGCGCGTTGACCATCCATTCCGGCGTCACTGCGGCATAGCGTTCTGGCATCGAACGCAGTCCCGAATTCTCCGCATCGAGCAACTCGAGGTAGGGCCGATTCGTGTACTCGCCCGGGCGGACCTTTTGCTCGTAACTGACCAGCAGGCCGGGGTCGTTGCTGCTCCCGCGGTCGCGGTCCGAGCTCGCGCTGGCGACCGCAATGCGCTTGACCGTGTCCGTGTAACTGGCATAGGGGCGCTTGCGCAGATCGTCGTAGCTTTCGCCCTCTCGCAGGATCTCACCGGTCAGCCAGTAGACGTTGTAGTTCTCGCCGCTGTTGGTGGTCACCTTGAGCAGGTCGGGGTAGGCACTGATCGCGAGCTCCAGCTTGGCGACGCCCACGCCGAGTTGCTGGGGATAGCGGTTGATCAACGCCTCGTTCATGTCGACGAAACGGGGGCCGGCAGGCTCCAGCCGCATCAGCCGCTGAGCGTTGAGGACCAGGTAAATACTGCCATCCGAAAAATGCTTGATCGCCGGCCGTCTCGATCCGGTGTTGCGCTGAAAGTCGATGGTCTGCGGCTCCGCCAGGCTCTTGCCCGAAGCCAGATCGGTGATAACGATGCGGTAGCGGTCGCTGCGATCGTCGCCGGTCTCCAGCACGCGCACAAAGCCGGTCTTGCCGCCTTCCGGGACATAGACGGTCGAGGCCTCGAGCCGGCCTGGTTGTTCGGGCGGCGGTCCCGCTTTCTTGAAGCGGTCCAAGAGGAAGGGTGTCAGCAACAGCACCATGAACACTCCGGCGCCCACCGCCAGCCCCAGCTTGAACTTGCGCAGCTTCTCGAACTGGTCGTGCGCCATGCTGTGCACCACATGGACGCTCTTGGGCGCGTTGCTGTCGCTCAGCACGAATTCGGCCTGGCAATTCTTGCAGGCGTAAAGGTTGGGCGTCCCTGTGACTTTGCTGGAGCCGGTGGCGCCGCACTGGGGGCAAACGAGCCCCTTGATCTGGATCGACATCGACGACGGCCCGGCGCTCACGCGAGATGGTTCTTCAGCGGCATCCCCACGTCGGCCACCGCAGCCGCATCGGGGCTGCGTCCTGCTTCCAACAGCTTGCGGCTCATCATGTGATCGACGGGTGCGTTGGCCGATTCGACGCACACCAGCTGACCCGCGACGTAGTGGAACAGCGAGAACGCGTTGGGATTCGCGCCCGGCCCCGCGCGCCGCACGACGACATGCGCCGGCGTGCCTTCGGCCGGCACCAGCCCCGCCATCTGCAGGCGCATCGCGCCCTGCTCCGACCAGAACCACGGCAGCGCGTCGTGCGGCTTCGGTGCACCGGTGAGCGTGGCGACCGCGGTGCGGGCCTGGTCGTTGGCGTTCTGCACCGACTCCAGTCGCAGCGGCGCGGCGGCCCGACGATCGGTGAAGCGCGTGCAATCGCCGATGGCCAGCACCGCGGCATCGCTCGTCTGCATGTGCGGGTCGACCACGATGCCGTCGGCGCATTCGAGTCCGGCCGCTTCTGCAAGCGCGGTCTCCGGCACGGCGCCGATGCCGAGCAACAGCAGGTCGACCGGCTGCGCGACGCCGTCGACTTCCATCGACACGAGCCGGTCGCCCGCGATCTCGAACGCGCCGACCCGGGCGCCGAGCACCACGTCAATGCCGGCCGCACGGTGCGTCGCCAGCACATGCGCCGACAGTTCGGGCGACACCGCGCGGCCCAGCAGGCGCGGAGCGCTCTCGATCACGCGCACCGTCTTGCCGAGCGCCTGCGCGGTCGCAGCCACTTCGAGTCCGATGAATCCACCACCCAATACGGTGACGTTCTGCGCGGCGATGAGTCGGGCACGCAGCCGCTGCGCCTCGTCGGCGGCACGCAACATGGCGACGTTGTCCAGGCCGTCGGGCAACCCTGCGAGACGACGCGCGCGGGTGCCGGTGGCCAGCACCAGCCGTTCGTAGGGCAGCACGGCGCCGGAGCGCAGCGTGACCGTTCGCGCCGCGCGATCGATCGCGGTCGCGGCATCGCCCAAATGCAGCGTGATGCCGGCCTCGCGGTACCAGTCGGCGGCCTTGTGCGGCTGCGCGGCTTCCTCCGCATTCTTCAGGAACGCCTTCGACAGCGGCGGTCGGTGATAAGGCTCGCAAGCTTCTTCGCACACCAGGTGCACGCGCGCGCCCTGCCCGGCTTCGGCCAGGCCCACGCAGAGCTGGGCTGCGGCATGGCCGCCGCCGATGATGACGATATGGTTGTGGGTGTTGCTCATGGGGTCATTCGCCGCGGTTGCGCATCCAGTCGGCTGTTTTGAAAAAGGAATCGCGCAGACGCGCGCGCAGCGCTTCGTCCACGCCGGTCTCGCCCATCGCCTGGTCCATGCAGGCCAGCCACTGGTCGCGTTCCCGGATGCCAATGCTGTGGCCACCGATGCTTTGCGGCAGGTGCCGCGCGCGCAGCATCGGGTTGCCAAAGCGATCGGTGTAGTACGACGGTCCGCCGAGCCAGCCGCACAGGAACCAGAAGAGTCGTTGGCGCGCGTTCTCGAGCGTGTTGCCGTGCACCGCACGCAGCACGGCATACGCGGGCTCGAGTTCCATCAGGTCGTAGAAGCGGTCGACCAGCGCGCGGACCTTGTCTTCGCCGCCGATCCACTCGAAGGGCGTGTCGAACGCGGGTTTGTCCTGAATCTGCATGAGGCTGTCGGCACGGGCCGGTTATTCCGCGGCACGCCGCAGGGTGTCGACCACCGGCCGGTTCAGCACCTCGCGCAGGCCCCACCATCCCGCCGCGAGCGCCAGCACCGCGCCGGCCAGCGCCCCGCCGATCGGCACCAGCGGCGACGCGGTCCAGGTGAACTCGAACACGTAGCGCGCCAGGGCCCAGCCAATGGCCGACGCGACGAGGCTCGCGAGCAATCCCGCCAGCAGGCCGACGCCGACGAGCTCGGCGCGCTGCACCTGCCGCAATAGGCTCGCGCGTGCGCCGACTGCCCGCATGATCGCGAACTCGCGGGCGCGCTCCTCGCGCGTGGCCGTCACCGAGGCGAACAGCACCACCAGCCCCGCGGCCAGGGTGAAGCCGAACAGGAACTCAACCGCGCGGATCACCTGGTCGAGCACGCGCTGCACTTGCGCGATGGTCGCGCTCATGTCGACATTCGTCACGTTGGGGTAAGCGCGCACCAGCGCGTTGTCGAAGCCCTTGACCTCCGGCGCGCGGAACGCGCCCATGTAAGTGACCGGCACGTCGGCGAGCGTCGCCACCGTGTACATCACGAAGAAGTTGGCGTGCAGCGAACCCCAGTCGACCTTGCGCAGCGAGGTCATGCGCGCGTCGGTCGGGATACCGCCGATGTCGAAGCGCAGGCTGTCACCGAGTTTCAGGCCCAGCGTCTCGGCCAGGCCCTCTTCCACGCTCACCTCGCCAGCCGCATCCGGCTTCCAGGCCCCGGCCGTGACGACGTTGTGCGGCGGCGCTTCGGCGCTGTTGCTCAGGTTGAACTCGCGATCGACCAAGCGCTTGGCGCGGTCTTCTTCGTAGTCGTCGGGCGACACGGTCTTGCCGTTGATCGCGACCAGTCGGCCGCGGATCATCGGGTACCAGTCGAACTTGCCGACGCCCGCGTCGCGCAGCGTTTTCTGGAAGGCGGTGTTCTGGTCGGGCATCACGTTGATGACGAAGCGGTTCGGTGCATCGGGCGGCGTGGCCTTGCGCCAGCTCGCGACGAGGTCGGTGCGCAACAGCACCAGCAGGATGAGCGCGAGCAGGCCGACCGCGAGCGCACTGACCTGCACCACGGCGTAGATCGGTCGTGCGGAAATCTGCCGCGTCGCGAGCACCAGCCAACGCGGCGCGGTGCTCTCGTTGACGCTGCGTCGCAGCACCTTTACCGCGAGCCAGCTCAGCAGCGCAAACACGGCGACCGCGCCGGCAAAACCACCGACTGCGATCAGCCCCAGCTTGAGGTCGCTGCTGGCCGCGAGCAGCAAGGCCGCGAAGCCGGCAACACCCAGCGCGAGCACCGCGACGGACGCCGGCTTGAGTCCGCCGACATCGCGCCGAATCACGCGCAATGGCGGGACCTTGGCGAGTTGCAGCACCGGCGGCAGACCGAAGGCGAACAGCAGCGTGAGGCCCATGCCGAAACCGAAGGCCACCGGCCACAAGGTGGCGGCCGGCAGCGCGGTTTCCACCAGCCCGGCGAGCAGCAACACGAAGACGTAATGCACCGCATAGCCGATGGCGACCCCGATGCCGCTCGCCACCAAACCGATCACCGCGAACTCGAAGGCGTAGGCCATCGCGATGGTGCGCTGGCTCTGGCCGAGCACGCGCAACATCGCGCAGTCGTCGAGGTGGCTGGCCGCGAATCCACGCGCCGCGAGCGCGACGGCGACCGCGCTCAGCAAAGCCGACAACAGCGCGACGAGGTTCAGGAATTTCTCGGCACGGTCGAGCGTCTGGCGCATTTCGGGTCGGCCGGTCTCGAAGGAATCGAGCCGTGCGCCGCGCACGTCGCCCTTCTTGAGCGTGGCTTCGGCGAAGTCGCTGAAGGCCTTCACGGCGGGCGCCTCGCCGGCCACGGCGAAGCGGTAGTTGATGCGGCTGGCGGGCTGCACGAGCGCCGTGCGTGCGACGTCGGCCTGGTTCATCATCACGCGCGGCGCGAAGCTCATGAAGCCGGCGCCGCGGTCGGGTTCCAGCGTGATCACGCGGCCGATGCGCAAACTCGTGTCCCCGAGAAGAAGCGCGTCTCCGACTTTGAGCGCCAGCGACTCGAGCAACGGGCCATCGACCCAGACCTCGCCGGGCTTCGGGATGTCGCGCGTGATCTGGCCGGGTGTCTCCGAATCCGGCGCCGTCAGCACGCTGCCGCGCAGCGGGTAGCCGGTCTCGACGGCTTTGAGCGCCACGAGCTTGGTGGCGCCGCCTTGCGCATCGCTCGCGCGCGCCATCGTCGGAAAACCGAAAGTGCCGGCGGCCTGCAAGCCGAGCGCCTTCGCGCGTTCCACGAACATCGGCGGCGTCGGGTTGTCGCTGGCGATCACGGCGTCGCCGCCCAGCAGCTGGCGCGCATCGCGCTGCAGGCCACCCTTGAGCCGGTCGGCGAAGAAACCGACCGCGGTGAGTGCGGCGACGGCCAGCAGGACGGCGACGATGAGAAGCCGGAGCTCGCCGGCGCGCAGGTCGCGCCAGAGGGTGCGCCAACCGAGGCGAATGGATGCGTTCATGGGGCAAACGATAGCCGACGATTCGCCTCCACGTAGGACAGCCACCGATGCACGCCCCACATTCCGTTGCTAGACTGTTTCGCACAAAGGAGTCGAGCATGATCCCGCGATCCCCACGCTTCCTCGCGGTGCCCCTCGCAGGCCTGCTGTTCGTCTCGGCCGTGCTGCTCGGGTGCGACGCCAAGCCGTCGATGCCCACACCGAAGGCAGGGTCCAGCGAAGGCCCGACCGCCGCTTCGGGCGGACCGCCCTCCTCCGCCTATCCGGCCGGGATCAAGCCCGCCGCCTCCGGCGACACCGTCATCACTTCCGCCACGCCGAGCAGCGGCCCCTCCGAAGGCGGCGCGGCCGTGGGCGGCATGAGCGCCGGGCAGTCCGGCGGCGCGCCGCCCGCAGGCGGGGCTGCGGCGCCGACGGCTGGCGATGGCAAGACGTCGTCGCAGTCGCAGTAGGCGCAACCGGCGCGTCGCTGCATCACCCGTTTCGTTCTCCCTTAAAAAAACCACCACGATGAAACAATCCACTCTTACCGCGCAGGAGGTTCCGTCATGGACGTGAGCCGCCGTCAGTTCTTCCGCGTGAGCGGTGCCGGCCTGGTCGGCTCCAGCATGGTCGTGCTCGGCTTCTCGCCGACCGCTGCGCTGGCGGAAACGCGCAACTTCAAGCTGGCCCGCACCACCGAGACGCGCAACACCTGCCCGTACTGCTCGGTAGGCTGCGGCGTCATCATGTACAGCCTCGGCGACAAGGCGAAGAACGTGGTGTCGTCCATCCTCCACATCGAGGGCGACGCGGACCATCCGGTCAACCGCGGTACGCTGTGCCCGAAGGGGGCAGGACTGCTGGACTTCGTGCACAGCCCCAACCGGCTCAAGTACCCCGAAGTCCGCGAAGCGGGCACCGATGAGTGGAAGCGCATCAGCTGGGACAGCGCACTCGACCGCATCGCCAAGCTCATGAAGGCCGACCGCGACGCCAACTTCCAGCGCACGAACGCGGCCGGTGCCACGGTCAATCGCTGGACCAGCACGGGCATGTTGTGCGCGTCGGCATCGTCCAACGAGACCGGCTACATCACCCACAAGGCATTCCGCTCGATGGGGATGCTGGTCTTCGACAACCAGGCACGCGTTTGACACGGACCGACGGTGGCCAGTCTGGCCCCGACGTTCGGCAGAGGCGCAATGACCAACCATTGGCAGGACATCCAGAACGCGGATGTCGTGCTGATCATGGGAGGCAACGCCGCGGAAGCGCATCCGTGCGGTTTCAAGTGGGTGATCGAGGCCAAGAAGCAGAACAAGGCCCGCCTGGTGGTGGTCGACCCGCGCTTCACGCGCTCGGCCGCCATGGCCGACTACTACGCGCCGGTGCGTGCAGGGTCGGACATCGCGTTCCTGTCGGGTGTGCTCAATTACCTGCTGAGCAACGACAAGATCCAGACCGAGTACGTGCGCCACTACACCAACGCGCCGTTCATCGTCGGGCCTGACTACAAGTTCGAAGACGGTCTCTTCAGCGGCTACAACGCCGAGAAGCGCAACTACGACCCCAAGTCGTGGGGCTACGCACTCGACGACGCCGGCATGGCCAAGGTCGACATGACCATGCAGGATCCGCAGTGCGTGCTGCAGGTCATGAAGCGGCACTTCTCGCGCTACACGCCGGAACTGGTGAGCCGCATCACCGGCACGCCGCAGGACAAGTTCCTGAAGGTCTGCGACTACATCGCCAGCACCAGCGTGCCGAACCGCACGATGACGGTGATGTATGCGCTCGGCTGGACGCAGCACAGCACGGGCTCGCAGATGATCCGGACCGCAGCCATCATGCAGCTGCTGCTGGGCAACATCGGCGTGGCCGGCGGCGGCATGAACGCGCTGCGCGGGCACAGCAACATCCAGGGCCTGACCGACCTCGGCCTGCTCTCGAATTCGCTGCCGGGCTACATGTCGCTGGCGCGCGATGGCGAGCAGTCGCTCGACGTGTACTACAAGACCCGCGCGCTCAAGCCGCTGCGTCCGAACCAGATGAGCTACTGGCAGAACTACCCGAAGTTCTTCGTCAGCATGCAGAAGTCGTGGTGGGGCAATGCGGCCACCGCAGAGAACGAGTGGGCCTTTCACTACCTGCCCAAGATCGACAAGCTGTACGACGTGCTGCAGGCGTTCGAGCTCATGAACAAGGGCGCGATCAACGGCTACATCTGCCAGGGCTTCAACCCGGTCGGATCCTTCCCCGACAAGAAGAAGATCGTCGACGGCCTCTCCAAGCTAAAGTTTCTGGTCACCATCGATCCGCTCGTCACCGAAACCAGCGAGTTCTGGAAGAACTACGGCGCCTTCAACGACGTGAAGACGGCGGACATCCAGACCACCGTGTTCCGCCTGCCGTCGACTTGCTTCGCCGAGGAAGAGGGCTCGCTGACCAACTCCAGCCGCTGGCTGCAGTGGCACTGGAAGGGCGCGGAGCCCCCGGGCGAGGCGATGGGCGACATCGAGATCGTCGCGGGCATCTTCTCGCGCATCCGTGCGGCCTACCTGAAGGAAGGCGGTGCGTTCCCCGAACCGATCACCCAGCTCACCTGGCCCTACAAGATTCCGCATGCACCGTCGGCCCAGGAGCTGGCGATGGAATACAGCGGGAAAGCGCTCGCCGACCTGGTCGATCCGAAAGATCCGACCAAAGTGCTCGCCAAGGCGGGCGAGCAGTTGTCGGGCTTCGGCCTCTTGCGCGACGACGGCAGCACCGCCTCGGGCTGCTGGATCTACAGCGGCGCCTGGACGCAGGCCGGCAACCAGATGGCGCGGCGCGACAACGCCGATCCGTACGGCATCGGCCAGGCCCTGAACTGGAGTTGGGCATGGCCGGCGAACCGCCGGATCATCTACAACGGCGCCTCGGTCAATCCGACCACCGGGCAACCGTGGATCCCCAAGCGCACGCTGGTCAAGTGGGACGGCAAGGCATGGATCGGCTCCGACGTTCCGGACATCCGGCCCGACGCCAATCCGATGGACCCCGACGCGGTGCGGCCGTTCATCATGACGGCCGAAGGCGTTGCGCGCCTGTTCGCGCCGACCGGCATGGCCGAGGGGCCGCTGCCCGAGCACTACGAGCCTTTCGAGTCGCCGCTGGTCAACAACCTGATGCACCCGAAGAGCGAGGTGGCACGCGCCAACCCCGCGGCGCGCATCTTCAAGGGCGACCTCGAACGACTCGGCGTGCCCAAAGACTTTCCGTACGTGGCGACCAGCTACCGTCTCACCGAGCACTTCCATTACTGGACCAAGAACGTGCGCACCTCGGCCATCATCCAACCGCAGCAGTTCGTCGAAATCGGCGAAGAGCTGGCGAAGGAAAAGGGCATCGAGAACGGCGGCTGGGTCAAGGTGAGCAGCAAGCGCGGCTTCATCAAGGCGGTGGCGCTGGTGAGCAAGCGCATCAACGCGCTGCAGGTCGACGGTCGCACGGTGCACACGGTCGGCCTGCCGAACCACTGGGGCTTCATCGGTCTCGCGAAGCCGGGCTATCTGGTCAACACGCTGACGCCTTTCGTCGGGGATGCGAATACGCAGACGCCCGAATACAAGTCGTTCACCGTCAACATCGAAAAGGCCTGAGCGATGTCATCCCTTCAAACACTCGACATCGCGGCGCGTTCGGCCACCACCACGCCGTCGCCCGACATCCGGCACCGCCCGCAGGTGCAGCAGGTCGCCAAGCTCATCGACGTATCGACCTGCATCGGCTGCAAGGCATGCCAGGTGGCGTGCATGCAATGGAACGATCTGCGCGACGAGATCGGTGACGTGGGCGGAAGCTACAACAACCCGAACGACCTCACGCCCGACTCCTGGACCGTGATGCGTTTCGCCGAGGTCGAACCCGAGCCTGGCAAGCTCGAATGGCTGATCCGCAAGGACGGCTGCATGCACTGCGAGGACCCCGGCTGCCTGAAGGCATGCCCGGCGCCGGGCGCCATCGTCAAGTACAGCAACGGCATCGTCGACTTCATCAGCGAGCACTGCGTCGGTTGCGGCAACTGCGTGACCGGCTGCCCGTTCGACGTGCCACGCATCAGCCAGGGCGACAACAAGGCCTACAAGTGCTCGTTGTGCTCCGACCGCGTGGGCGTGGGCCTGGAGCCGGCCTGCGTCAAGGCCTGCCCGACCGGCGCCATCCACTTCGGCACCAAGGAAGACATGCACGAGTACGCCTCGGAGCGCATCGTCGACCTGAAGGAACGCGGCTTCGCGAATGCCGGCGTGTACGACCCGGCCGGCGTCGGCGGCACGCACGTGATGTACGTGCTGCAGCATGCCGATCGTCCCGGCCTCTACAGCAACCTCCCGAAAGACCCGCACATCAGTCCGCTGGTCTCGCTCTGGAAGGGCGCGGCCAAACCACTGGCGGTGCTTGCGATGGTGGGCGCGGTCGTGGGCAGCTTCTTCCACTACATGAAGGTCGGCCCGATCGAGGCCAAGGAAGAAGTCGACCCCCGAGAACACGGCGACGGCGATGGCAACACCGTGATCATCGAAGAACCGCCGCAGACCCACGAGGCACCGAAGGAGACACCGCGATGACTGCCAGACTGCTTCGACGCTACCGCGACAGCACCCGCCTGAACCACTGGTTCGTGGCGATCCTGTTCTTCGCTGCGGCGCTTTCCGGCCTCGCGTTCTTCCACCCGTCGCTGTTCTTTTTCAGCGCGCTGTTCGGCGGCGGTCCGTGGACGCGCATCCTGCACCCGTTCCTCGGCGTGGCGATGGTGCTCGGCTTCGCCTTCCTGTTCTTCACGATGTGGCGGGAGAACGTGCTCGACCGCAGCGACCGGGACTGGATCGCGAACGCGCCGGCCATGCTCAAGGGCGACAAGTCGCACATGCCGCCGGTCGGCAAGTACAACGCCGGTCAGAAACTCGTGTTCTGGGCCTTCGCCATCAGCCTGGTGCTGCTGCTCGTGACCGGCTTCATGTTCTGGAGCCCGTGGTTCGTGGGCTTCTTCCCGATCCTGTTGCGCCGCATCGCGGTGGTGGTGCATGCCGCGTCGGCGGTGGTGCTGATCCTCTCGGTCATCACGCACATCTACGCGGCGCTGTGGGTCAAGGGCAGCATTCGCGCCATGACGCGCGGCACCGTGACCGAAGGCTGGGCCAAGCTCAACCACCCGCTGTGGCACAAAAAAATGACGCGCGGTGAATAATGCGCGCTCGATGACACCCAGCCCCGACACCACCGCGCCGCTTCGCAC
Organism: Variovorax sp. PAMC 28711; assembly: GCF_001577265.1. Lineage (NCBI taxonomy): Bacteria > Pseudomonadati > Pseudomonadota > Betaproteobacteria > Burkholderiales > Comamonadaceae > Variovorax > Variovorax sp. PAMC 28711. The sequence goes on from NZ_CP014517.1 coordinate 929,947, forward strand.
CACACGCGTTCTTTCGGCAGAAGAAATTGCCATGCAGGCCGGGCGGCAGATGCCGTTTGTGCGGCTGCCGGTGCGCGCCGCCGTTTTCTCCGATCGACAGCTGCGTCTGCGGCAGCTCGCCGCATCGCATCCGATGCGCGACTACCTGCTGTTCGTCGCCGACCTGGCCGCTGCGCAGCACCTCGTGCTGAAGGACTGTCCGGACATCGCCATTCCCGATCCGACTGCGTGCATGGCTGCAGCCAAGGCGCTGAAGCCGCCGACCCCGGCATTCGGCTGGTCGCGCGACCCGGTGTGGCGTGCCGAGCTGCGCCGGCTGCTCGACACCTTCGGCGCGACGCTCGCGGCGGGCCCCGTCAAGGACACCGTCGACCGCCTGCGCGCCGCGCCGGACGACTGGATCGACAGCCAGGCCGACCGGCTGTCGCGCCGCATCACGCTGGGCCTCGACCTGGCGACCGCACCGCTGATCGCGGCCGGCCTGCAGGTGTACTGGACGCAGTTGGCCATCCACACGGCGGCGGCCCACGGCGAGCGCGTGTTCGGCCACACCGAACCCGGCACCCTCTGTCCCTGCTGCGGCAGCGTGCCGACGGCGAGCATCACGCGCATCGGCGCCGAAGACGCCGGATTCCGCTACCTGCACTGCTCGCTGTGCAGCACGCAGTGGCACTACGTGCGCATCAAGTGCACGCACTGCGAAAGCACCAAGGGCATTCACTTCGAGGAACTGGCACCCGTCGACGCCAATGCCGAAGCGCGTGCCACGGCCGCCCGCCCCGGCGCCATCAAGGCCGAGTGCTGCGACGTCTGCAGCCACTATCTCAAGCAGGTGTCGATGGAAAAAGATTCCGAGGTCGAACCGGTGGCGGACGACCTCGCCAGCGTGGCGCTCGACCTGCTGGTGTCCGATGCCGGCATGGACCGCAGCGGCCACAACCTGATGCTGCTGTTCGGCGACCCCGAACCCGACAACGACGGCGGAGGCGGCTGATGGCCGCGCCCGAAGAGTCCGTGGTCCACGGCTCGACGGCAAGGCCCTCCGATCTGCCTTCTGTCGATCAACTGCTGCGCGGCGACGCAGCCTCCACCCTGCTCATCGCCCACGGTCGCACGCTGGTCGTCACCGAAGCGCGCGCGTTGCTCGACGGCTTGCGCCAACGGGCGATCGCCGGCACCTTGCCGCTGGCCGAGGTGGACGTTGCCGCACTCGTCTCGGGACTCGCATCGCGCATCGACCAGCGCCTCGCGCCCCGCATGCGCGGCGTGCTCAACCTGACGGGCACCGTCATCCACACCAATCTCGGCCGTGCGGTGCTGGCCGATGCGGCGCTGCAGCGCTTGCTCACGGTGATGACCTCGCCGAACAATCTCGAATACGACCTCGTGTCGGGTGGCCGCGGCGACCGCGATTCGCTCATCGAAGACCTGCTCTGCACGATCACCGGCGCCGAGGCAGCGACCGTGGTCAACAACAACGCCGCCGCCGTGCTGCTGACCATCGCCGCGCTGGCACGCGACCGCGAGGTGATCGTCTCGCGCGGCGAGCTGGTCGAGATCGGCGGCGCCTTCCGCATGCCCGACGTGATGGCCAGTGCCGGCGCGCACATGGTCGAAGTCGGCACCACCAACCGCACGCACCCGGCCGACTACGAGCGCGCGATCACCGAGCGCACCGGCCTCGTGATGAAGGTGCACACCAGCAACTACGCGGTGCAGGGCTTCACCGCCGCGGTCGACGAGAAGACGCTGGCCGGCATCGCCCATGCGCGCGGCGTGCCGCTGGCCACCGACCTGGGCAGCGGCTCGCTGGTCGACCTGGCGCACTACGGCCTGCCGCGCGAGCCGCTGCCGCAGGAGATGCTCGCGGCCGGTTGCGACGTGGTCACTTTTTCCGGCGACAAGCTGCTGGGCGGCCCCCAGGCCGGCCTCATCGTCGGCAGCAAGGCGGCCGTCGGCCGCATCCGCCAATTCCCGATGAAGCGGGCGCTGCGGATGAGCAAGCTGCCGCTGGCTGCGCTGGAAGCCACGCTGATGCTGTACCTGCGGCCGGAACGCCTGGCGCAGGACCTGCCGACGCTGCGCCTGCTGACGCGGCCGGCCAACGCCATCCGCGACCTCGCGCGCACGCTGCAACCGGTGGTGGCCGCAGCCGTCGCGCCGCGCTTCACGGTCGAGGTGGTCGAGCTGCTCGGGCAGATCGGCTCGGGCTCGCTGCCCGTCGAGCGCCTGCCGTCGGCCGGCCTCGCGCTGGTGCCGGCCGGCACGTCGAAAAAGGGGCTGGGCACTGCGCTCGATGCGCTGGCGACGGCGCTGCGCCAACTGCCGCTGCCCGTCATCGGCCGCATCGCGGATGATCGTCTGCTGCTCGACCTGCGCTGCCTCGAAGCCAGCGCGCCGTTTGTCGACCAGCTGCCTGCGCTGCGCGCTCGCCTGCAATAACTCTTTACCTCCTTCGGAAACGCCCATGCGCCACCTCGATCTGCTCGCCCCCCTCCTGACCGACACGCTGGCGCCCTTGGCCCAGCGCACCGACACCGAGGGCCGCTTTCCGCGCGAGGTGATCCAGGCCCTCGGCGACGCCGGCCTGCTCGGGCTCGTGTCCGCAACGTCGGTCGGCGGCATGGGCCACGGCTTGGCCGAAGCGGCGCAGGTCGTCTCGGGCATCGCGCAGAGCTGCCCGTCGACGGCGATGGTGGTGTGCATGCACTACTGCGCGACCGCCGTGCTCGAACAGTCGGGCAGCGAGGCCGTGCGCACGGCCATCGCGAGCGGCCGGCACCTGAGCACCCTCGCCTTCTCCGAAGCCGATTCGCGCAGCCACTTCTGGGCGCCGACCGGCACCGCACGCGCGGAAGGCGACGGCGTCGTGCTCGACGCACGCAAGAGCTGGGTCACCTCGGCCTTCGAAGCAGACAGCTACGTGTGGTCGAGCAAGCCGCTCGCCGCCGAAGGCACGAGCACGCTGTGGTTCGTCGACGCCAAGGCAACGGGCCTGGCCCAACCCTTCAAGTTCGACGGCCTCGGCCTGCGCGGCAACGCGTCGACGCCGATCACGGCCGAGGGCGTGCGCGTCGCGGCCGGCGATCGCCTGTGCGAAGACGGCAAGGGCTTCGACACGATGATGGGCACGGTGCTGCCGTGGTTCACCACGCTCAGCGCGGCCTGCTCGGTCGGCCTGATGGAAGGCGCCCTGTCGCGCGCGATCGGCCATGTGGGCCAGACGCGCCATGTGCACCTCGACAGTTCGCTGGCCGACCTGCCGACCATCCGCGCCTACCTGGCCCGCGCACGCATCAAGACCGACATGGCGCAGGCGCTGCTGGGCGACACCATTGCCGCCATCGGCGCCGGTCGACCCGACACCCTGCTGCGCGTGCTCGAAGTGAAGGCGGCCGCCGCCGAGACTGCCCTCGAAGTCACCGACATCGCGATGCGCGTGTGCGGCGGCGCGGCCTTCCGCAAGGAGGCCGGCATCGAGCGCCTGTTCCGCGATGCGCGCGCCTCGAGCGTGATGGCGCCCACGTCCGACGTGCTTTACGACTTCATCGGCAAGGCCATCACCGGCCTGCCGTTGTTCTGAAAGAAACCACATGACCCCACCGACACTGATCATGGGCGCCGTCGCCTACGCGCCCAAGGTCGTCACCATCTGGGAAGGCTTCAAGGCCTTCTTCGTGGCGCACGGCCTGCCCTTCGACTACGTGCTGTATTCGAACTACGAACGCCAGGTGGAGGCGCAGTTCGAAGGCGCGATCCACGTTGCGTGGAACTCGCCGCTGGCCTGGGTGCGCGCCGATCGCATCGCACGCAGCAAGGGTCTCCAGGTGCACTCGGTCGCGATGCGCGACACCGACATCGACCTGCGCTCGGTGATCGTCGTGCGCGCCGACAGCGGCATCCAGATCCCCACCGACCTGCGCGGCAAGACCGTCGGCGCGGGCGCGCTCGATTCGCCGCAGGCCACGCTGATTCCGCTGGACCACCTGCGCACCGAAGAAGGCCTGGTGCAGCGCGACGACTTCACGCTGAAGTACTTCGACGTGCTCGGCGGCAAGCATGGCGACCACATCGGCGGCGAGCGCGATGCGGCCCGCGCGCTGATGGCCGGCGAGATCGACGCCTGCTGCCTCATCGCCGGCAACCACTTGGCCTTCGGCCTCGACGGCACGCTGCCCGCCGGCAGCACGCGCGTCATCGCGAGTACCGCGCCCTTCGACCACTGCAACTTCACGACCAGCCCCGGCGCGCCCGAAGGGCTCATCGACCGCTTCGTGACGCTGCTGCTGTCGATGCGCTGGGACGATCCCGCCGTGCGACCGCTGCTCGAACTCGAAGGCCTGCGCGAGTGGCGCACCGGCCGCACCAGCGGCTACGCGCAGCTCGAGCGCGCGGTCGACGACGAACGTTTCTACAGCCCCGATGGCCGCATCCTCAACGCCGACTATCGATATTGAGTCGCTGGGCCTCGAAGAAGGCGCCCTGCTGCTCATCCGCCGCGCGCTGGCCGAACAGCCCGCGGGCGGTGCGCTGTGCGTGCAGGGCTCGGCGCCTGCGTGGGATCTGCATCTCGAAGCGTGGTGCCGGCAGCAGGGCCACGGCGTGCGCTTCACGACCAGCGAAGCCGGCGTGACACAAGCCCACCTGACGCGCGCGCTGCACGCCGAAGGTCGCTGGCACGGTGCGCAAACGACAGGCGATGCGGCGCAAGGCCCGGCCGAAGACGCGCTCGCCGGCTGGGGCCTTGCCGCGCGCGGCGCGACCGTCGAAGCCGGCAGCCCGCCCTTCGCCTTCGCGCTGCACCGTCGCAACGAACTCTGGGCCGCCACCGCCGGCGAGCTCTATGCGCAGGCCGCGGCCGCGCAGTGGGACCCGGCGACCGCCGTCGACTGGAACGCGCCCTTCGACCTGCCGCCGCCGGTCGAGGCCGCCGTGGTCCAGGTCATGACCTACCTCATCGAGAACGAGAACGCTGCGCTGCTGGTGCCGGCGCGCCACCTCGGCCAGGTGCATCCGCACTACCGCGAGGTGCTGCAACTGCTGGCGCTGCAATGCGCCGACGAGGCACGGCATATCGAGGTGTTCACGCGCCGCGCGACGCTGCGGGGTGCGAGCCCGGCGCTCTCGACCGCCGGCGGCCAGGCCAGCCTGCAATCGCTGTTCGACGCGCCCGACTTCTCCATCGCCACCTTCCTGCTGTCGGTGCTCGGCGAAGGCAGCTTCATCAACCTGCTGAACTTCCTGCACGCGCATGCGCCCGATCCGGTGACGCGGCAGATCGCGCGACTCGCAGCACGCGACGAGGCGCGGCATGTCGCCTTCGGCATGGCGCACCTCGAGTACCGGCTGGCCGAAGAACCCGACTATCAGATCCGCCTGCGCAACGCGATCGAGCAGCGCTACGACGCGCTCGCCAACACCGCCGGCCTGAACGAGGAGGTGTTCGACGCGCTGGTGCTGCTGGCCGCGGGTGAGCTCACGCTGCCCGCCGTGAAGCGCGGACACGAGGCGGTGCAACAGCTCAAGCGCGACATGGCGTCCGGCCGCCGCGCCCGGCTGGGACGCCTCGGCTTCGAACGTGCCGAAGCCGACCGGCTGGCCGACATGCACACGCGCAACTTCATGTGAGGCCGGAGCCGCGACCATGATCATCGGCACCGCCGGCCACATCGACCACGGCAAGACCACGCTGGTGCGCGCGCTCACCGGCGTCGACACCGACCGGCTGCCTGAAGAGAAGCGCCGCGGCATCTCGATCGAGCTCGGTTACGCGTACCTTCGCGCGGCCGATGCCACCTCGCTCGGCTTCGTCGACGTGCCCGGCCACGAGCGCCTGTTGCACACCATGCTGGCCGGCGCCACCGGCGTCGACCACGCGCTGCTGGTGGTGGCCGCCGACGACGGCGTGATGCCGCAGACGCGCGAACATCTCGCCGTGGTCGCGCTGCTGGGCCTGCAGCGCGGCAGCGTCGCGATCACCAAGGTCGATCGCATCGACACGGTCGAGCGCGCGGCCCGCATTGCGCAGGTGCGGGCCGAGATCGATGCGCTGCTGGCCAGCACGCCGCTCGCGGGTGCGCCGGTCTTTCCGGTGTCCGCCACCACCGGCGAAGGCGTCGATGCGCTGCGCGATCACCTCGTCGCCGAAGCGCGCACCGCGCGTTTTTACGACGATGCGCTCGCCTTCCGCCTGCCGGTCGATCGCGCCTTCACCCTGTCCGGCGTGGGCACGGTCGTCACCGGCTCGGTCATGGCCGGCAGCGTCCGCATCGGCGACGAACTGCTCGTCATGCCCGGCGAACGCAAGGTGCGCGTGCGCGGCATCCACGCGCAGAACGAGCAGGCCGAGTCGGCAGAAGCCGGCCAGCGTTGCGCCTTGGCGCTCGCCGGCATCGCCAGGGAAGACGTGCACCGCGGCCAGTGGCTGTGCGCACCCACCATTGCGCTGACGACGGCGCGCATCGACGTGCAACTCACGCTGTGGCCCGGCGAGGCGAACGCCCTGCGCTCCGGCACCACCGTGCACGCGCACCTGGGCGCGAGCGACGTGATGGCGTCGGTCGCGCTGCTCGACCGCAACGTGCTCGCACCCGGCGACACCGCACCCGCGCAACTCGTGCTGCGCGAGTCCTTGAGCGCCTGGCACGGCGACCGCGGCGTGCTGCGCGACGCATCGGCCATGCGCACGCTGGCCGGCGTGCGCGTGCTCGACCCCTTCGCGCCCACGCGCTACCGCCGCACGCCGGAGCGCCTGCAGGCTCGCGCGGCGTGGGCATTGGAAGACCGCAGCGCGCGCCTCGAAGCGCTGCTCGTGGGCGCGCCGCTGGGCCTCGATACAGACCGCACGCGCCGCGCGCTCGCGCTGCGCGCCGACGCCGCGCTGCCGTTGCCGTCCGACGCCGTGCACCTCGCCAACGCCGCCGTGGCGCGCCAGCACCTGGCAGCGTTGCAGCAGTCGATCACCGATCGGCTCACCGCCTTTCATCGCAGCGCGCCCGAAGAGGTCGGCCCCGATCTGCGGCGACTCAAGCGCCTGGCCGGCCCGCGCGTCGGCGATGCGCTGTGGCAGCACGCCGTCGAGGCGCTCCTCGCCACCGGCGCCCTCGCGCGAAGCGGTCACTGGCTGCACCTGCCGGCCCACGCCGCGGTGCTGAGCGCCGCCGAAGAACGGCTCGCGCAAAAGCTCTTGCCGCAGCTCGCCGACGGCGGCTTCGACCCGCCGTGGGTGCGCGATCTCGCCGTGGGCAGCGGTGCCACCGAACCCGTGGTGCGGCAGACGCTCGCGAGCCTGGCGCGACGCGGCCAGACCTGGCAGGTGGTCAAGGACTTGTACTATCCGTCAGTGACGATCGCGCGGCTGGCCGCGCTGGCCCGCGAATGCGTCGCGCAGCCCGAGGGGCTGCAGGCTGCGAGCTTTCGCGACGCCACCGGCCTCGGCCGCAAGCGCGCGATCCAGCTGCTGGAATTTTTCGACCGCATCGGGTTCACGCGGCGCGTGAAAGACCAGCATCTGCTGCGGCCGGACACGGTGTTGTTCCCATGAATTTGCACGCATGCATGGGAGGGAATCGTCCCTGGTGGGGCGGCCGGGCTTCAAACCCGGTGGGTGGCGCCACGCGTCGCCGGGAGGGTTCGACTCCCTCTCCCTTCCGCCCTTTCGCGGCGGGCGCGCTCACATAGACGACCTGCTCTCGCGCCGCGCCGAATTCCAGCGCAAGAGCGCCACCGAGCGCAGTGCGTACCTGGCGATGCTCGCCAAGATGCGCGACGACGGTTGGGGCGATGCGGAAAACGCGCGTTTCGTCGGCGGACGCGACCTCAGCGTGCCGGGGGGCCATGCGCGCGGTCACACGCGCGCGGTGCTCACCATCGCGTCGCTTCGCGGCGCCGATACCGCCGACAACGATCTGTTCGACCTGTTGCCGCGACTTCACAAACGCGCCGAGGACATCGGGCGCATCGCGGGCATCAACGCATCAGCATGAACCCGACGGCCACCACGCCCGCACCGCCGAGCACCATCACCAGGCGCTTCACGCCGCTCGTCTTGCGCCGTCCGCGGTAGTTTTCGAGGCGCGCGGGCAGCGTGCGGATTTCGTCCATCGATCGGGGCGGTTCCAGTCGCTCGTCCAGTGCGATCGCCTTGAAGAGTGGCGTCAGCACCGGATGCCCGGCGACGTCCTCTGCGACGGTGTTCGGGTGGTCGTGCACGTTGGCGATGAAGGTCATCAGCACATGGCCCTGTGGCGTGAAGCCGATGTCTTCGCCGGTCATCACGAGCACACCTTGGTCGATCAACGCATCGAGGCCGCGGCGCACGTAGGGCCTCTCATTCACCGGCACCGTCAATTGCAGCCCGGTGCGCGACGTCTTCTGGGTTTGCGTGGCGATGCATCGCTGGTGCACCAGCGATGCGAGCACGCCGGCAAACGCCTCGCGCTCGGTGAGTGCTCTGGCGGTGCCGGAGCGTGAAGGTGGGTTCATGAAAACGACTCTGCAAATGAATGGGATGCGGAAGTGACCCGCATTGTTTACGTGGCAACACCGCAGGTGGATGTGGCCATTTTTCTGATTTTCAGTAGCGCTTTGCGGGCAGGTCGCTCGGCGTCCAGTCCGACGCGGGACGGGAATGCGGCGATGCAACCTGAGCGCATGACCGATCCAAGAAATGTCGCGCACGACAAGAAAGTGCAACAAGAGAAGAAACACCGCGGCGAGGAAGTCGCACCCGACGCAGAACACGCACCGCAGCCCGGCATGAAGCCGGCGCTCAAGCATTCCGGCGAAAAGGCGGACGACGCTGCCGACGACAAGGGCGAGGGCACCTGATGTCCAGCGTGCCCACGACCCCCACCGCGCCCGAAGGGCCGGAAAGCGAAGCGCTGATCGAACAGGCGCGCCACGAGGCCCAGGAAAAGATCGCCGCCCTGCATGCCGAAGAAGGCACCGTGAACTCCGAAGGCGCCCAGAACTCGCCGAGCCCCGAAGACGTGATCCCCGAACAGGCGCCCGAAGAGGCGCCTTGAACAAGCCACCAGACCCCACCGCTGGAACCACGATGTCGACACCCCCAAATTTTTTCGAAGTCCGCCGACGCGGCGTGCTCGCCGGTGGCCTGGCCACCGCGGCAGGCACCGTTCTGCCAGCGGCGTCCAGCCACGCACAGGCATCCGGCGCCACCGCGCCTGCGAACGGCGGCACCGGCCCCACGCCGATGCTGCCGGTCGCGCTCAAGGTCAACGGTCGCACCCACGCGCTGAACCTCGACACACGCACGACCTTGCTTGACGCGCTGCGCGAGCACATCCAGTTGACTGGCTCCAAGAAGGGGTGCGACCACGGCCAGTGCGGTGCTTGCACCGTGCTGGTCAACGGACGGCGCATCAACAGCTGCCTCACATTGGCGGTGCTGCACGACGGCGACGAGATCACGACGATCGAAGGCCTCGGCACGCCGGACCAGCTGCATCCGATGCAGGCGGCGTTCGTCAAGCACGATGGCTTTCAGTGCGGCTACTGCACGCCGGGGCAAATCTGTTCCGCCGTTGGCGCGCTACAGGAAATCAAGGCCGGAATTCCCAGTCATGTGAGTGTCGACGTGACGGCCATCCAGCGCGCCACGCCGGACGAAATCCGCGAGCGCATGAGCGGCAACATCTGCCGCTGCGGCGCCTATGCCAACATCCTCGACGCCATCCAGGAAGTCGCTGGCGTTCCGGGAGACAGGGCATGAAGCAGTTCACCTTCGAGCGGGCCACGACGCCCGCCGGTGCTGCCGCTGCACTGGCCCACACGCCGGGCGCCAAGCTGATCGCAGGCGGCACCAACCTGCTGGACCTGATGAAGCTGCAGATCGAAACGCCGACGCACCTCATCGATATCAACCGGCTGAACCTGAATCAGGTCGAAGACGTGCAAGGCGGCGGCTTGCGCATCGGCGCCCTCGTGCGCAACACCGACCTCGCTGCGCATCCGCGCGTGCGCAGCGACTACGCCGTGCTGAGCCGGGCCCTGATGTCGGGCGCCTCGGGCCAGCTGCGCAACAAGGCGACGACCGCGGGCAACCTGCTGCAACGCACGCGCTGCCCCTACTTCTACGACACGACCAAACCCTGCAACAAGCGGCAGTCCGGCACGGGCTGCTCGGCGATCGGCGGCTTCGATCGCAACCTGGCGATCCTGGCGACCAGCGACCAGTGCATCGCCACGCATCCGAGCGACATGGCTGTGGCCATGCGCCTGCTCGACGCGTCGGTCGAAACGGTGCGCGCCGACGGCTCGCAGCGTGCGATCCCGATCGCCGATTTCCATCGGCCGCCCGGCACCACGCCGCAGGTCGAGAACGCGCTCGCGCGCGACGAAATGATCACTTCGGTCACGCTGCCCGCGCCGCTCGGCGGCAAGCACATCTACCGCAAGGTGCGCGACCGCGCCTCGTATGCCTTCGCGCTGATTTCGGTGGCGGCCGTGGTCCAGCCCGACGGGCGCGGGCGCTTCGCCTACGGCGGCCTGGCCCCCAAGCCGTGGCGCGTGGAAGCGGCCGAATCGCAGACCGACGCGGCGGCCATTGCGCGCGTCACGCTGGCCGGTGCACGCACCAGTGAACACAACGCGTTCAAGCCGCTTTTGGTGGAACGCACGCTGGCTTCGGTGCTGGCGGAATCGAGAAGCTGACACCATGAAGTTCGATCAACCCGCAACGCGCAATCCGGTCGACCGCATGAAGGTCGTCGGCAAGCCCTACGACCGCATCGACGGCCCGTTGAAGACCAGCGGCAAGGCGCCCTATGCCTACGAGCGTTACGACGTGGTGCCGAACCAGGCCTACGGCGTCATCCTCGGCGCATCGATCGCCAAGGGACGCATTCGTCGCCTCGACACCAGCGCCGCCCGCGCCGCGCCCGGCGTGATCGCCGTGGTCACGCACGAGAACGCCGGCACGGTCAACAAGGCCAAGGCCATCACCGCCAAGCTGATGGCGGGGCCGAACATCGATCACTTCGACCAGGCGGTGGCCATCGTGGTGGCCGCGACATTCGAGCAGGCGCGCGCCGCTGCGCAACTCATCGCGGTCGACTACGACCGCGCAGAGGGTCGCTTCGATCTCGCGAAAGAAAAAGCCTCGGCGGTGAAGCCGAAGATGGACGGTCCGGCGGACACCGCCGTCGGCAGCTTCGACGACGCATTTGCCAAGGCCGCGGTCAAGCTCGACCAGACCTACACCACGCCCAACCAGAGCCATTCGGCGATGGAACCTTTCGCGACCATCGCGTCGTGGGAGGGCGGCAAGCTCACCGTGTGGACCTCCAACCAGATGATCGCCTGGGCCAGGCGCGACCTGTCGGAAGTGCTGGGCGTCGAGCCCGCGAACATCCGCGTGGTGTCGAGCTATGTCGGCGGCGGCTTCGGCTCGAAGCTGTGGATTCGCAGCGATGCCGTCATGGCCGCACTGGCCTCGCGCGTGGCCGGTCGCCCGGTGAAAGTCGCACTCGCGCGGCCACAGATCGCCAACAACACGACCCATCGGCCGGCAACGATCCAGCGCATCCGGCTGGGCGCCGGCAGCGACGGCAAGCTGACTGCCATCTCGCACGAGACCTGGTCCGGCGACCTGCCGGGCGGTCAGCCCGAGACCGCCGCCATGCAGACGCGCCTGCTCTATGCCGGCGCGAACCGGATCACCTCCCACCGGCTCGCCACGCTCGACCTGCCCGAGGGCAACGCCATGCGCGCGCCCGGCGAGGCACCGGGCCTGATGGCGCTCGAAATCGCGATGGACGAACTGGCCGAGAGCCTGAAGATGGACCCGGTCGCACTGCGCATCGCCAACGACACGCAGGTCGATCCCGAGAAGCCGAGCCGCGCGTTCTCGCAGCGCGACTTCGTCGGCTGCCTGAGCATCGGTGCGCAGCGCTTCGGCTGGGACCAGCGGCGCGCCACGCCCGGCCAGGTGCGCGACGGGCGCTGGCTTGTCGGCATGGGCATGGCCAGCGCGTTCCGCGGCAACCTCACCATGAAATCGGGCGCGCGCGCGTCGATCGACGGCAAGGGCGTGGTCACCATTTCGACCGACATGACCGACATCGGCACGGGCAGCTACACCATCATTGCGCAGACCGCCGCGGAGTTGCTCGGCGTGCCGCTCGAACAGGTGGTCGTGCGGCTCGGCGATTCCGACTTTCCGGTGTCGGCCGGATCGGGTGGCCAATGGGGCGGCAACAGTTCGACGGCAGGCGTCTATGCCGCGTGCATGAAGCTGCGCGAAGCCATCGCACGCAAGGCCGGCCTGATGGCGGGCGATGCGCGTTTCGACGAAGGCAAGGTCATCTCGGGCAGCCGCAGCTTCACGCTCGCGGAAGTCGCAGGTCGACAGGGGATCACGGTGGAAGACAGCATCGAGTTCGGCGATCTCACGAAGACCTATGCGCAGGGCACCTTCGGCGCGCACTTCGCAGAAGTCGGCGTGGATTCGGCCACCGGCGAGGTGCGCGTGCGGCGCATGAGCGGCGCCTTCGCGGCGGGCCGCATCCTGAACCCGAAGACCGCGCGCAGCCAGGTGATCGGCGCGATGACGATGGGCCTCGGCGCCGCATTGATGGAAGAGTCGATCGTCGACACGCGCTTCGGCTATTTCGTGAACCACGACCTGGCCGAATACCACGTGCCCGTGCATGCCGACGTGCCGAAGCAGGACGTTTTCTTCATGGACGAAGTGGACGACAAGTCGTCGCCCATGAAGGCCAAAGGCGTCGGCGAGCTCGGCCTGTGCGGCAGTGCGGCAGCGATCGCCAATGCGGTTTACAACGCCTGCGGCGTGCGGGTGCGGGACTATCCGCTGACGCTGGACAAGATCATCCGGTCGTTGGCCTAGCGCAATGCAGCGCTCGGCGTTCTATTCGAAGAATCCCGAGACGCCCACACGCGCCGCGACGCTGCCGGCGCCGGTCGCGGACACACCGCCGCTCAGGCTCCAGCGACCACTGACGGTGGTGCGTCGCAGTGCAATGCCGACGGCACTTTCGCTTTCGTAGTAGCCCATCCCAGCGGAATAGCTCAGCTTGCCGGGCACCACGGGGGGGCTTTCCATGGCCATGGCTGCTGCCACGCCGGCATAGGCCTTTCTCGCCACGTTTTGCATGCCCTGCACCAGCTGGTTCGTGCGCAGGTCGGTGTATTGCCGCGCTGCCTGAACACTCGAATTCAACTGCTGCACGTTGACGGCGTCGGCAGGCGACACGCCAGGCGCCACATTGGAAATCACTGTGCCACCGGGCGCTTGGCCGTTGCCTAACGTGATCTGGTTGTAGTTGACGACGCCGTCTGCGCCGGTTGCGTAGTTCACGCCGCCGGCCTGCACCGCTTGCAGCTGGCGCAGATTCACGGCATCGGTCGCCTGCGTGCCACCCGCCACGTTCGTGATCTGCCGCTCTGCCCCGGGCGCACCGATCGACAGTGCGCCCTGCGTCGAGGCGACCGCCACGCCCGACAACGCCTCGATCTGGCCCGCCATGCCGGCCCTCGATGCCACCGCGCCGGCACCGAGGGCCACGGCGCCGGTGCTTGTTGCTTGCGCAGTCGTGCCGATCGCGATCGACGACGCACCGGCGGCCAGGGCCTGCGGCCCGATCGCCGTGCTGTCGTTGCCTGTCGCGGTCGCACCGCCGAGCGCGGAGGTGACCTGGACATATTTGCTGCCGTTGCCCGCCGGTGCGTTGCTGCTGACCGTCTGGCTCAGATTGATCACGGAGCTGCCCAACGCGCTCAGCGCATCGCCGACCGTGCTGTAGTTGCCCACCGTGGTGCCGCCGCCGGCCGTGATGGTCGAGAGTGTGTAGGTCGGCCCCACGACAGTGCCGTCGAAATTGATCATCGCGTTCCCGCCGAACACATTGACCACCGACGCAATGTTCTGGTTGGTGGCGAACAGCTGTGCGCCGTTCACCGCCTGGCTGCTGGTGGCCGACACAATGCCGCGCGAGAGATTCGCCATGCGCGTGCCGCCCGTGACGCCGCCGTCGGTGGACAGCGGCCCGCCCAGCGTGATCTGCGTGCGGGCGGCGCTGTCGTAGGAAACCGCATTCGCGATGCCGGCGCCCAAGGCGGTCAGCTGGCCCACGTTCACCGCATCGTTGGCGAGCACGCCCGGCGCGACGCCCCCGAGCACCCGATCGCCGGCCGTGCCGGTCAAACTCACCGACGTGCCGCCCGTCGATGCACCGACCGCGATGATGCCGGCGCCCGGTGCGCCGCCCGCCTGCTGAACCAGTCCAACGCTGCCGTTGTTGATGTTTGTGGTGAGCGCGTTGAGGTTGGTGGTGTTGGTGCCGACGTTCTGGTTGGTGGCGAAGAGCTGCGCGCCGTTCACGGCGTCGGTGCTCGTGGCCGCAAGCATGCCCTGAGAAAGGTTGGCGATCCGGGTGCCGTTGGTGAGGCCGCCGTCGGTCGATGTCGTGCCTTGCAAGGTCACGATCGCTTTGCCAGCGCCGTCGTACTGCACTGCGTTGGCGGCGGTCGCGCCGACGGCGTTCAGTTGGCCGAGGTTCACTGCATCAGTGGCCACCGTGCCAGCAGCGACGCCGCCGAGCACTCGATTGCCGCCCGTGCCGGCGATGCTCACCGACGTACCGGCTGTCGAAGCGCCGACGGCAATCACGCCTGCACCTGGCGAACCGCCCGCCTGCTGAACCAGCCCGACCGTGCCGTTGTTGATATTGGTGGTCAGCGCGTTGAGGTTGGTGGTGTTGGTGCCGACGTTCTGGTTGGTGGCGAAGAGCTGCGCTCCATTCACCGCATCCGCACTGGTCGCCGACAGCGCGCCTTGCGCCACGTTGCCGATCCGGGTGCCGTTGGTGGCACCGCCATCGGTCGAGGTCGCGCCCTGCAGCGTCACGACGGTCTTGCCGGCGCCGTCGTACTGCACTGCGTTCGCCGCCGTCACGCCCACGGCGCTCACCACCGATTTGAGCTGGCTCACGTTGACGGCATCGGTGTCCGCACCGCCCGCCGCGACGTGGGTGATTCTTCTCTCGTTGCCTGCCGAGCCGATCGACAACTCCCGATTGGCGTTCACGCCATTGCCAGCGACTGCGTAAGTGCCGCCGACGGGGACATAGGGCGCCGCGAGCACGCCCGTCGCCTGTGAACCCGCGCCCAGCGCCACGGCGCCGGCGGCGACCGCCACGTTGGCAACGGTGGCACCGCTGCCCAGCGCCAGCGCATTGGGCGCCAACGCGCCGGTGGTCGCGCCGTCGCCGATCGCAATGGCGTTTTTTGCCCCGGCCAAGGCGGCTGCACCGCCCTTGGTGCCGAGCCCGGTGATGCCGTTGCCGCCGATGGAAACCCCTTGGTCCACGTTCAGGGAGTACCCGTCGGTCGAAAGCTTGCAATCGTCACTCGGCGACAGGAGCGCGCCGTCGTTGTCCAGAAGGCTCAGCGAAAGGGGTTGTCCGGTCGCCAAGCCGCTGTAGATCGTCCCAAGTCCCAGGATGCTCAACAGCGGCGAGCCGACGATCGGCCCGAGCACCGGATTGAGGTAGTTGAAGATGGAACTGCGCGGCAGGCTGATGCCGGTGCATGGATTCAGAAAGCCGGCGGCACTGGCACTCCCCGAGCCCAGCAGGCCGGCCGCGAGCATCGCGACAGACAGGATCGGGAGCGATCCGAACTTCGATCGGCCTGTGGTGAGGCGGGAACCAACTTGAAACACCAAAGACATGAACGACTCCTTCCCGCGTGGGGCAACGATGCATTTCGGAACCGTTCAGCAACGAATCCGAAACCATCGTAAATATTTGTCGTTCATCGAAATATGAGTCTTTCGTACTCAAAATTTCGCATCTAACTGCCATTAGTCGTTTGGTTTTTCGATCAGCTCATGCCTGACTGCCCCGCTCGGTCGCGATGAATCCATTGGTTGACATAGCAAATACCCTACCCAGCCGATGGTCGATGCTCGAAAACCACAACGACGGCTCAGACCGCGACCTTGAGACCGGGCGGGCCTGCTTCGATTCGGCCGACGATGGCTGCATGCGCCATGCCTTCGGCCGTGAACGCACCGAGCACCGCCTCTACAGCTTCTGGTGCACAGCTCACCAACAGGCCGCCCGACGTTTGCGGGTCGCTCAACAGACTCTGCGCGGTAAAAGGCAGCCCCACGGCCAATTCGACATCGGCCCCATAACCCTGCCAATTGCGCCCCGACGCGCCAGTGACGAAACCTTCTGCCGCCATGGCCTCCACGCCGTCGAGCAAAGGCACCTTCGACCATTCGATCACCGCCGTGAGCCCGGCGCCGCGCGCCAGTTCGAGCGTGTGGCCGGCCAGGCCGAAGCCGGTCACGTCGGTGAGTGCATGCACGCCGTCCAGTTGCGCCAGCGCGATGCCCGGCGTGTTGAGCTTGGTGGTGGTGTCGATGAGTTGCCGATAGCCCACTTCGCTCAACTGCTCCTTCTTCAATGCAGCGGACAGCACACCGACCCCGAGCGGCTTGCCGAGGATGAGCACGTCGCCAACCTTCGCGCCGGCGTTCCGGCGCACGCGGTCGGGGTGCACCAGGCCCATCACGACCAGGCCGTAGATCGGCTCGACCGAATCGATGGTGTGGCCGCCCGCGATGGGGATGCCGGCGGCGCGGCACACGTCTTGCCCGCCGCGCACGATCTCGCCGATGACTTCCACCGAAAGTTGCGCAATCGGCATCGCGACCAGCGCGAGCGCCATGATCGGCTTGCCGCCCATCGCGTAGACGTCGCTGATCGCGTTGGTGGCGGCAATGCGGCCGAAGTCGTAGGGGTCATCGACGATCGGCGTGAAAAAATCTGTGGTGGCAATGAGCGCCTGCGTGTCGTTCAGCCTGTAGACCGCAGCGTCGTCGGCGGTCTCGATGCCGACCATCAGTTCGGGCGGAATGACACCGCCGCTGCTGTTCTTCAGGATCTCCGACAGCACGCCAGGCGCGATCTTGCAGCCGCAGCCGCCACCATGCGAGAGCGATGTGAGGCGGGGGCCGTTCTGGGTGTTGGGTGGGGTCACGGGGGTGTTCATGGGTTGGTCTCCAGCATTTCGGCCATCAGGGCGAGCAGGGTTGCGCGCTCACGGGCAGGGTCGAACAAGGGGGCGCGCGCAGCGCACTGCGCAGCGAGGCCGAAAAGTATCGTCGAGTCGTCGCGGCAACGCGCGATGAGGCGCGCGAGACCCTGGGCATCGCCCGGTTCAAAGTAGCCGTCGTAATCGGCGCCCAGCATGCCGACATTTCCCGGGATGCGGCTGGCCAGCACCGGTGTGCCGCTGCAGATCGCCTCCATCACCACATGGGCGCCACCCTCCATGACGCTGGAATGCACCAGCACGTGGGACTCGCCGATCCGGCGGAGCACCTCCTCATGCGGCAGCGCGCCGAGCCAGCGGTACGACGGGCAGTCTTGCATAAGCGACCTGGCCTGGGCACCCAGCACAGGGTCGAGCGCTGCGCCGATGTGGTCGAGCAGGATGTCGGCACGCGCCGCGAGCTGCCGGGCGGCATCGAAATAGGTTTGCGGCGCCTTCTCGGCGCGCAAGTGGCCGACCATGAGTGCGCAGAGGCCCCGCTGCGACTTCGGCCGGGCCGCGCGCGCAGGCGTCGACTGGAAGCACGCGATGGCTTTGTGGCGGTAGAGGGCCGGCACGTCGTCGATGGCCCGCTCGTGGAGCACGACCAGCCGGTCGGCCAGTTCAAGCGAACGTTCGGCGCTGGGGTCGCTGGCGATGTCGCGGTAGAGATCGGTGCCGGTCAGCACGACCGCGAGCGGACGATCGGGCGCCTTCCCGGCGGCGGCTTTCCAGCGCGCAATCGAATCGGCCGAACGCCGCGCGTGCAACGCGATCATCGCGTCGGCAGGGTCGCCGTTCCAGCGACCGACGAGGTCGATCCGATAATCCTCACCCAGCATCTGCGACCATCGGCTGGCCGTCTGCCAGTTGCCGTTGTTGGCATCTTCCAACGCCGGCGTCACGATGCATATCGAAGGGCGTCTCATGCACGAGCTTATATCCGGGTCCGCCGATCCCCGTGCGGGCAAGGCCACCCCTGGAGAGTCGATGCGGCGTGCCGGACCGGCACAGATCGAGGCGGCGCTGACGGACGGTCGCGCCGAACTGTTCGGCCTGTTCGACGGATTCCAGCGCGCGCTCGGGCCCGATGGCCTGCGCATTGCGCAGGACGCCGCCGTGAACCTGCCGCTCTGGGAACTCGGCCACATCGGCTGGTTCGAGGAGTTCTGGGTGTCGCGCCATCCGGGGCGGACGGTGGGCGCGACGTGCGATCCGCTCCTGCCGCGAACGCCCTCGGTGCTGCCCCGGGCCGATGCGCTCTACGACTCGTCGAATGTTGCGCACGCCAGCCGCTGGCAACTCGCGCTGCCCGACGCTGACGCGACGCGCGCCTATTTGACCGAAGTGCGGCAGGCCACGCTGGCGCTGCTGCACGCCGGGGGCACGACCGACGACGACCTCTACTTCTTCCGGCTGGTGCTGTTCCACGAGGCGATGCACCGCGAGGCCTGGCACTTCATGGCGCGGGGCCTGGGCATCGACCTGGGCCCGGCGATGCGCAGGCCCGCGCCACCAGCCACCGATGCACCCGCGGCAGCGGCGTGGCGGGTGCCCGGCGCACTGCGGCGCATCGGCTTCGACGGTCCGGGCTTCGCGTTCGACAACGAACTGGGCCCGCACGAAGTCGAGGTGCCTGCTTTCAGCATCGACCCGGCGCCGGTCACATGGGCCGCCTTCCTTGCCTTTGCCGATGCCGGCGGCTACGACAACGAGGCGGTCTGGACGGCGGCCGGTCGCGAGTGGCTGCAGCGCACACGCGCCACCCGGCCGATGCATCTGCGACGAGAAAACGGGAAGTGGGAGCAATCGGCGTTCGGTCGCTGGACACCCATCGATCCGTCAGCAGCGGCTGTGAACCTGACCGCGCACGAAGCGGACGCCTGGTGCCGGTGGGCGGGACGCCGGCTGCCGACGGAAATGGAATGGGAGACCGCAGCAGACCTCGCAGCGCATGCGCAAGCCCGTGGCGACTCGGTCTTCAGATGGGGCGAAGTCTGGGAGTGGACGTCGAGCCCCTTCGCGCCCTACCCCGGCTTTCAGGCGCATCCGTACCGCGACTACTCCCAGCCGTGGTTCGATGGCCGGCGCGTCCTGCGCGGCGGCTCGTTCGCGACCGCGCCCTACCTGAAGCATCCGTGCTATCGCAACTTCTTCACGGCAGAGCGCAACGACGTGTTCGCGGGATTCCGGTCCTGCGCCGCGCCATAGCCCTCGCAACGCGGCCCGATCGCGGTGGCTTTCTACAATAGCGGCCTCTCCCTGCCCCCCATTCCGAGGCTCATTCGATGCTGCAATTTCCCCGTCTTTCGCGTTTCGGCCGTCTGGCCGCCGCCCTCACGCTGACTTTCACGGCCGCTGGCGCGATGGCCCAGGGGGTGTTGCGCGTCTCCGCGATTCCCGACGAGGCACCGACCGAGCTGCAGCGCAAGTTCACCCCGCTGGGCGACTACCTGAAGAAGGAAACCGGCATGGACGTGCAATTCACGCCCGTGACCGACTACGCCGCCGTAGTCGAAGGCCTGGCGACGAACAAGATCGACATGGCCTGGCTCGGTGGCTTCACCTATGTGCAGGCGCGCATCCGCACCAACGGCGGTGCCGTGCCAATCGTGCAGCGGGCCGAGGACGAAGTCTTCACCAGCAAGTTCATCGTCCCCACCGACAGCACCGCCAAGACGCTGGCCGACCTGAAGGGCAAGACCTTCGCCTTCGGCGCGCCCTCTTCCACCTCGGGCAGCCTGATGCCGCGCTACTTCCTGCTGCAGGCGGGCATCAACCCTGAAAAAGACTTCAAGACGGTCGCGTTCTCGGGCGCGCACGACGCCACCGTCGCTTTCGTGGCCGCCTCGCGCGCCGAAGCCGGCGTGCTCAACACGTCGGTCTGGGACAAGCTGGTCGAGTCGAAGAACCCGAACGCGGCCAAGGTGCGCGTGCTGGCGACCACGCCGACCTACTACGACTACAACTGGACGGTGCGCCCCGGCATGGACCCGGCCTTGCAGAAAAAACTGACCGCCGCCTTCCTCAAGCTCGATCCGGCCAACCCGGCGCACAAGGAAATCATGGCGCTGCAGCGGGCCAGCAAGTTCATCCCGACCCAGTCGTCGAACTACGACGGCATCGAAGCCGCAGGCAAGTCGGCCGGCCTGATCAAATGATGCGTGCGTTCCTGCGACCGGCAGGTTTCGCCGGGTGAGCTTTCTGCTCGACCGCGTCGGGCTGGTCCACCCCAACGGCCAGCGTGCGCTCCAGACCGTGTCGCTGGCGGCGCGCGATGGCGAGCGGCTGGCCATCATCGGCCCCTCCGGCGCCGGCAAGACCACGATGCTGCGCGTGCTCGGCGCAGCGCTGAAGCCCAGTGAAGGCGACGTTCAAACGCTCGGCGCGTCGCCCTGGCGCCTGACGGCTCCGCAGCTGCGCAAGCTGCGTGCGCGCATCGGCACCGTGCACCAGTCGCCGCCGATCGCGCCGCGGCTGCGCGTGGTCACGGCAGTGCTGGCGGGACGCCTCGGCGAATGGTCGACCGGACGGGCGCTGGCATCGCTGCTGCGCCCGGTCGACACGGCCGGCGCCCACGCGGTGCTTGCACGGCTGTCGCTGGAAGACCGCCTTTTCGATCGCTGCGACCGTCTCTCGGGTGGCCAGCTGCAGCGCGTCGGCATCGCCCGCACGCTGTACCAGCGCCCAGCGCTGTTGCTGGCTGACGAGCCGGTGTCGGCACTCGACCCGACGCTGGCCGACGCCGCGCTCGGCGAACTGGTGGCGCAGAGCGAGCGCACCGGCGCCACCTTCGTCGCGTCGCTGCATGCGGTCGACCTGGCGCTGCGCTGGTTTCCCCGCATCGTGGGCATGCGCCAGGGCGAAGTGATGTTCGATGCCGCCGTCGGCGACGTGACCGAATCGATGCTGGGCGCGCTGTACGCGAGCGAGGGCAATCTTCCGATGCAGGGCCCGGCATCCGCGCCGTCGCCCACGGTCGACGCCACGCCCACTCGCCGGCCGGGCTGCAATTGACCGCACCCGCCCTGCGCGACCCGCATGCGCGTGCCCGGCTGGTGTGGACGCTGGCGGCACTGGCGATCGCCTGGCCGATACTGCAGCTGGCCGAATTCAAACCGTGGGCACTGTTCGCCCCGGGCAACCTGTCGGTCATCGGCGGCTTCCTGGCCGGCTTCTGGCCGCCCGCCACCGATGCGTTCTTTCTCGCACTGCTGGGCAAGGCCACGCTCGAAACGCTGGCGATGGCGACCGCCGGAACGGCACTCGCCTTCCTGATCGGCGCGCCGCTGGGTTTCGTCACTACCCGCGCGCTGTCGGTGTCGCGCATCGGCCCCGGACCCGGCCACATGCGGGGCTCGGTCGTTCGGCAGGCCAGCCGCTCGCTGCTGATGGTGCTGCGCGCCATTCCCGAGATCGTGTGGGCGCTGCTGTTCGTGCGCGCCCTCGGGCTCGGGCCGGCTGCCGGCGTGCTGGCGATCGCGATCACCTACGGAGGCATGCTCGGCAAGGTGTATGCGGAGGTGCTCGAATCCACCGACACCCGCCCCGCGCGCGCGCTGCTGGAGGCCGGCAGCGGCCGCGTCGCCGCCCTCTTCTACGGCTTGCTGCCCAACTGCGCGCAGGAACTCACGTCGTACACCGTGTATCGCTGGGAATGCGCGGTGCGCGCGTCGGTCGTGATGGGCTTCGTCGGCGCCGGCGGGCTCGGCCAGCTGATGGACCAGTCGATGAAGATGCTCAACGGCGGCGAAGCCAGCAGCATCCTGCTGGTGTTCCTCGCGCTGGTTTTGCTGGCCGACGCGCTGAGCAATGCCCTCCGAAAGCTCCTGGAATGACCGGCGTGCAAGCCCCTTCGATCTGCGTGCGCTGCTGGGTGGTCGTCGCCGCCGTGCTGGCCGCCGTGGTCGCGAGCTTCGTCTACCTGGCCATCGATTACCGCGCACTCTTCACCGGCGAATCGCTGGGCTTCATGGCGAAGTTCATCGCCGAATTCTTTCCGCCCGACCTGTCGCCCGACTTCGTCGCGAAGACCGGTTGGGGTGCGTTGCAGACGCTGGCGGTGTCTGCCCTCGGCACGTTGCTGGCGGCGGCCGCCGGCGCGGTGTTGGCGTTGCCCGCATCGGGCCGGGCCGGCGGATGGGCACGCGAGGCCTCGCGCTTCGCCCTCAACTTCCTGCGCAGCGTGCCCGAACTGGTGTGGGCGGCGCTGATGGTCCTGGCCGCCGGCATCGGCCCCTTCGCAGGCGCGCTCGCGCTGGCACTTCACACCACCGGCGTGCTCGGCCGACTCTTCGCCGAAAGCCTGGAAAACGCGCCGCGCGAGCCTGAACAGGCGCTGCGGCTGCAGGGTGCGGGCGCGATCACGGCCTTCAGCTACGCGAGTCTGCCGCTTGCCCTGCCGCAGTGGGTGGCCTACACGCTGTACCGCTGGGAGATGAACATCCGCATGGCGGCAGTGCTTGGCTTCGTCGGTGGCGGCGGGTTGGGCCAGCTCCTTTACTTTCACCTTTCGATCTTCCAGCAGCAGCAGGCCATGACGGTGCTGATCGCCATGTTCGGCCTCGTCGCGCTCGTCGATCTCACGAGTGCGCGCCTGCGCCGAGCAATGGGGCCCGCCTATGCATGACAACAAACACCGCCCGCCGACGCGCGTGCGCGACCGCCACGCGTTCGACGCGATCATCGACGCGCGTTCGCCCGCCGAGTTCGCACTCGACCACATTCCGGGCGCGATCAACTGTCCGGTGCTCGACGACGACGAGCGCCGCATCGTCGGCACCATCTACAAGCAGACCGGCGCTTTCGAGGCCCGGCGCGTCGGGGGCGCGATGGTGGCGGCCAACCTCGCGAAGCATCTTCAGGGCCCGCTGGCCGACAAGCCGATCAAGTGGAAACCGCTCGTGTATTGCTGGCGCGGCGGCATGCGCAGCGGCTCGATGGTGCAGTGGTTTCGGCTGGTCGGCTGGGACGCGCAACAGCTCGCCGGCGGCTACAAGAGCTTTCGCCATCACGTGCTCGCGCAGATCGAGGTGCTGGTGCCGCAACTGCAACTGCAGGTGATCTGCGGCGCCACCGGCAGCGCGAAGACGCGCGTGCTGCAGGCGCTGGCCGCGCGCGGCGAACAGGTGCTCGACCTGGAAGAACTGGCCCGGCACAAGGGTTCGCTGCTCGGCGCCTGGCCCGGCGTGCCACAGCCCTCGCAAAAGCATTTCGAGACCAGCATCGCCACACAACTGGAGACGTTCGACCTTTCGCGTCCGCTTTACGTCGAAGGCGAGAGCGCGCGCATCGGCCGCCTGTCGTTGCCGCTGTCGCTGGTGGCCCGCATGCGCGCCGCGCCCTGCATCGAGGTCGAGGCCAGCGCCGATGCGCGGCTGGCCTACCTGCTGCGCGACTACGCCTACCTCGGTGACGACCGCGAGGCGCTGGCTGAACTGCTCGGCAAGCTCAAGGAGTTGCAGGGCAAGGAGACGGTGCAACGCTGGCAGCAGTGGGCGCGCGAAGGCGACCTGCGGCAACTCTTCGCCGAACTCATGTCACTGCACTACGACCCGCATTACGGGCGCTCGCAGGCACAGCATTTCGAGGGATGGACGCAGCGCCGACCGGTGCCGACTGCGGACCTGACGGCCGCGGGGATCGAGGCGGTGGCGGACGCCGTGCGCGCACTGCCGCACAGGCCCGCGATTTAAGCCGGATCGGGCTAGAGCGCCCGTCCAGCTGGCTCAAAAAGCTCTTCTTTCGAGGGCGCAAATGGCGCGGCACCCGGCGCATAAAGCACCGCTCGCGGTGCGCGGCACAGCCCCCAGAAACGCACACCGGCCAGCTCGGCCATGCGCACGCCCATCGCGGTCGGCGCCGAGATCGTCGCCAGCGCGGCGATGCCGAGGCGCGCGCACTTGCGCACCAGCTCATGGCTGCCGCGGCTGGTCAGCACGACGAAGCCGGGCTCGCCCAGACGGCCTGCGCGCGCCATGGCGCCGATCAACTTGTCGAGCGCGTTGTGGCGGCCGACGTCTTCGAACACATCGGTGAGCGCGCCGTCGAGCGTGGCCCAGCCCGCCGCGTGGATGGCGCCGGCTTCGGCGTTGAGCAGCTGGCGGGCGGGCAGCGCTTCGAAGGCGCGCAGCACGGTCGGCAGGTCGACGCGATCGATCCACTCGCGTGCGGGCACGGGCGGCGTGTCGAGGTCGAGCCCGGCGAAACTTTCGACGCCGCACACGCCGCAGCCGGTGCGGCCCGACAGGTTGCGGCGACGGCCCTTCAGGCGCTCGAAGCTGCGCGTGGAAATCGTCAGCGAGACCTCGGTGGCGTCCACACCCTCGGGCAGCCCGGCCTCGGCCGCGCGCAGCGTGCGCGCTTCGATGTCGAAGCACTCGCGCGCGTCGTCGAGGATGCCTTCGCTCAGCGCGAAGCCGAGCGCGAAGGCTTCCAGGTCTTGCGGGGTCGCCATCATCACGGCGTGCGCGATGCCGTTGAAGACGAGCGACACCGGCACCTCGGCGGCCATGGTGTCGGTGCGAAGCCGTCCTTCTGGTGGCGCGTCGGGCTCGCCCAGCACGCGCACCGTGCGCTGCTGCAGCGAGGGAATCGTCAGGTCATTGCCGCGATCGGTCGGCCGACGCGCCTCGTCGAGCAACCCGTCGAGCTCCGACCACAGCGCGTCGCACTGTCCCGCGCGAAACGCCGCGGACTTGAACGCCTGCTGTTCACCCCGATACGTTTCCCACAGGTCGCCCATGCCATCGGCCACGCACGAGCGCACGTTCGACAGCCGGTCGGCCACCTTCACGAGCAGCGCCAGTTCCTCGGGGCCCGACACGACAGCGAGCGTCGCGTACGTCTTGGCCTTGCGCTCCTCGCGCGTGGCACCGGGCGCATCGCTGAGCAGCGCGACGCAGGCAGCCGCCAAGTCGCCGAAGCGCTGCCGCACGTCGTCGACCGTGGCATCGGTGTCTTCCACCACGTCGTGCAGGTAACCGATGGTCTGCGCCTCGGCACCGAAGGGCGCGAGCACCGCGACGACGGCGTCGAGGTGGTGAACGTAAGGGTGATCGCCGTAGCGCTGCGCGCCGTGCATGGCGATGGCGTAGTCGCGCGCGGCCGTCGGGTTCATCGGCGTGGGGTTCATGGCGCCCATTATCAAAGGGCGCGACCCATGGTGCGCGGTCGTGCGCGGCGTTGCGCGCTGCTACCGGACGGCATGACCGAGCTCCACTCCAGCCCCGCCGCCAAGCGCAACCAGCAACCCATCCTCGACGCCCTGCGCAATTGGCGACTTGCCTGCACGCCCATGCCATCGGCTGAATTCGCAGGGTTGGTACGGGCTGACGAATTTCGGGCACGCTAGGTTCTGCGAGCTTGGCCTCAAGCGTTCTGCAGCGCACGCGTCGCGGCAGCGAAGAAACTGTAGCTCTCCAGCCGGCTCGCGAGGTGCACCGGCTCGGGCCACACGCTGTGCAACACGATCACCAGTTGTTCGTCGACATCGACATAGATCTGCTGGCCGAAGATGCCCAGCGCACCGAAAACATGCGATCCTGCGCGCGACGGAAAGGTCCACCACTGGTAGCCGTAACCCAGCGGCTCGAAACCCGTCAGACGGCCCGGCTCCAGCATCGACCCGGGGACCACCGCCGTGGATTGCGCCATCCAGCCTTCGGGCAGTACGCGCTGGCCATCCAGCACCCCATCGGCGAGCACGAAGGCGCCGAAGCGCGCGTAGTCGCGCAGCGTGGCGTTCAGCCCGCTGCCGGTGAACTCCTGACCGCCTTCGCTCTCCAGCTGCCAGTAAGCGTCGCTCTCCATGCCACACGGTTGCCAGATCTTGGCCGACAGGTAGTCGCTCACGGGTTGCTGGATCGCGCCTCGAAGGATCGCACCGAGCAGGAAAGTCTCCGCGGTGTTGTAGTTGAAGAGACTGCCCGGCTCGGCGACGCGCGGCAGTGTCCGCAGGTAGTTCAGCACGCCGCCCGGTTCTTCATGCTGTTGGATGGCCATCAGCTTGCGGCGGTCTGATTCGGGGTCGAGATAGGTTTCGACCCAGCGCACGCCCGAGGTCATCTGAAGCACTTGGCGAATCGTCACGCCGTCATAGGCCGAACCGATCAATTGCGGGACGGTGAGCGTGACCGGGTCTTCGAGACTGGCGATCACGCCGTCGTGCATCGCGACGCCGATCAGGGTCGACGTGATTGACTTGGCCATGGAAAAAGAGAGCCAGCGCGTCTGCGCGGTGTGGCCGTGCGCATAGCGCTCGCAGACGACTTGGCCCCGCTTGAGGATCAGCAGGCCGGTGCTGCCGCCGCGCCTCATGAAATCGTCGATGCCCAGGCTGTGACCGTCAGCCTCGTAATGAAAATCGACGGGCTGGCCAAGACGAAGTTCGCGCACCTGCGGGCCGCGGGCAATGGTGCGAGTGGGATAGAACTCGCGCATGTCGGCAAATGCACGCCGCTGCGCATCGCTCGGCAGTGTGAAAAGTTCGGGGTAGCGCCCGCTGCGGGACGAGCCGTTGTGCTGGGTTGTTTCCATCCGGGTCAGTGTAGCCATGCAGCCTTGGCGTGCCCAACAGCACATACGGAGGATCTGCCGTGGCGCTGCTGAATGCGAGGTGGCCGTGATTCGGCTCGTCTGGAGCGCAGCCCAGCGATCTGGATCAAATCGGTCTGCAGCGCCCGTCCCGCCGACGCAAGAGGTCTCATCACGCCGAAGCCCCCCGTGCCGCATCCCGACGCAAAGTCGGCAGCCCCACACCCGTCGCCTCGAAGCCCCCATCCACCGCCAGCACCTGCCCGTTCACATAGCTCGCCGCCGGGGTGCACAGGAAACCGACGGCCGAAGCGATTTCGTCCATGGTGCCGTAGCGGCCGAGCGGAATGGCGTCGTGGTAGTCGGCGCGGATGGCGGCCGAATGCACCTTCTTCGCCATCTCGGTTTCGACCGGGCCGGGCGCGATGGCGTTGACGCGGATGCCGACGGTGCCGAGCTCGACCGCCTGTTGGCGCGTCAGATGGATCAGCGCCGCCTTGCTGGTGCCGTAGGCCACGCGCAGCGTGCTGGCGCGCAGGCCGGAGATGGACGCGATGTTCACGATGGCGCCGCCGCCCGCTTTCAGCATCACCGGCACGCAGGCTTGCGAACACAGGAATGCGCCGTCGAGGTTGACGGCCATGACGGCCCGCCACTCTTCGAACGATGTGGCGCCGATGGGCATGAAGGACGCGATGCCCGCGTTGTTGACGAGACAGTCGATGCGCCCGAACTGCTGCACCACGCGATCGACGACTGCCTGCACCTGCGCCGGTTGCGAGACGTCGCAGGGCAAGGCCAGCACGCGCGCTTCGTCGTTCAACGCGGCGGCGGCGGCCGTCAACGTGGCCTCGTCGACGTCGAGCATGAGCACGCGGTGCCCGTGGGCCAGAAACCAGTGCGTGATGGCCAGGCCGATGCCGCGCGCGGCGCCCGTCACGACGGCGACGGGAAGGGACGAGGACAAAGTTGAGGTCATGACGGTGCGCTCCAGTGTGATGCGCACGAAGCGTAGCGCCGATCAGCGCTGCGTATCTTCCAGCACCGCGCGGCCGGCGTCGGTCAGGTGCACCAGCCAGCGGTCTTCGAGCTGCACCACGCGCACCCAGCCGGGCCCGGCGACACCGCCCACCGCGGCATCGCCCATCAGCGTGAGCTGGCGCATCAACACGCTCGCGCCCTGCCCCAGTTGCTTGCCCAGGCGCGGCAGCGAGACACCGCCCTCGCCCGGCGCCGCTGCGAGCGCGCGCAGGATGGCTGCGGCCAGCGTGTCGGTCATCCGAAGATCAAACCAGCGCTGCCGCCGGCGCGGCCGTTGCGGCACCCGTCGTGGGCTGCGCATGCGGCACTAGCACCACCGGGATCGACTTCGATGCCGGCGTGCCCGCGTTCAGCGCCACCGACGCCAGCGGCACCAGCGGATTCGTCTCGGGGTAGTAGGCCGCGAGGTTGCCGCGCGGGATGTTGTATGCGACCAGCTTGAACTTGTCGGCGCGGCGCTCGTGCCCGTCGTCCCACACGGTCTTGATGTCGACCCAGTCGCCGTCCTTCATTCCGAGCGTCTTGATGTCCTCGGCGTTGATGAAGACCACGCGGCGCTGGCCGAACACGCCGCGGTAGCGGTCGTCGTGGCCGTAGATGGTGGTGTTGTACTGGTCGTGCGAGCGCGTGGTCAACAGCGTGAAGACGACCGTGTCGGTCTTCTTCGAGAAGCGCGCGCGGGCGCGGTGCGACGGCGTGTCAACCGGCACCGCGTGCGTGTAGAAGCTGGCCTTCTTTGCCGCAGTGTTCCACACGCGTTCGCTCGCCGTGTTGCGCAATCGGAAGCCGCCGGGCACCGCTACGCGCTGATTGAAATCCTTGAAGTCGACGAACACCGCGGCGATCTTGTCGCGGATGCGGTTGTAGTCGGCGAGCAACCAGCGCCAGGGCGTCTTGCTGCTGCCACGGCCCGAAGCGCCGATGGTGGCCTCGGCCAGCCGCGCGACGATGGCGGGCTCCGACAGCAGGTGCTCGGACGCCGGTGCGTTCATGCCGTGCGACAGGTGCACCATGCTCATCGAGTCTTCGACCGTCACGCCCTGTGGCCCTTCGGCCTGGATGTCGATCTCGGTGCGGCCCAGGCACGGCAGGATCAATGCCTCGCGCCCATGCACGATGTGGCTGCGGTTGAGCTTGGTGGTGACGTGGACCGTGAGGTCGCAGCGGCGCAGGCCCTTCCAGGTTTCGTAGGTGTCGGGCGTGGCGGCAGCAAAGTTGCCGCCGAGCGCGAAGAACACTTTGCCCTTGCCGTCGATCATGGCCTGGATGGCCTCGACGGTGTCCCAGCCGTTGGCACGCGGTGGCTCGAAGCCGAACACTTCGCGCAGGCTGTCGAGCAATGCCGCAGGCGGCTTCTCCCAGATGCCCATGGTGCGGTCGCCCTGCACGTTGCTGTGGCCACGCACCGGGCACGGGCCGGCGCCGGGCCGGCCGATGTTTCCGCGCATCAGCAGCAGGTTGACCATCATCTGAATCGTCGCGACCGAGTTCTGGTGCTGCGTGATGCCCATGCCCCAGCAGAAGATCGCGCGCTCCGATGCGCAATACACGTCGGCCGCCGCACGGATCTGCGCTTCGGGCAGGCCCGATTCTTCGACCAGCAGCGCCCACGATTCGGCGCGCACATCGGCAGCGAGCGCATCGAAGCCGGTGGTGTGCTCGGCGATGAAGGCCTGGTCGAGCAACGATTCGCCCGCGTCCTGCCGTTCAAGCAGGTGCTTCATCATTCCCTTGACCAAGGCCAAGTCCCCACCCACACGCAGCTGGTAGTAGTGCGTGCTGATCTGCGTGGAGCTGAGCGTCGCCATCTCCAGTTTGTCCTGCGGATCGGCAAAGCGCTCCAGCCCGCGCTCGCGCAGCGGATTGAAGCTCACGATCTTCGCGCCGCGCTTGTGCGCCTGGCGCAGCTCGCCCAGCATGCGCGGGTGATTCGTGCCGGGGTTCTGGCCGAAGATGAAGATGGCATCGGCCAGCTCGAAGTCTTCCAGCGTGACCGTACCCTTGCCCACACCGATCTGAGGCCGCATGCCGCTGCCACTCGGCTCGTGGCACATGTTCGAGCAGTCGGGGAAATTGTTGGTGCCGTACTCGCGTACGAAGAGCTGGTACAGGAAGGCTGCCTCGTTGCTGGCGCGACCCGAGGTGTAGAAGATCGCCTGGTTCGGGTCTGGCAGCGCGTTGAGGTGTCTGGCCACCAGCGCGAAAGCCGCGTCCCATTCGATCGGCACATATTTATCGCTGGCCGCGTCATAGACCATCGGGTGCGTGAGGCGCCCCTGGTCTTCGAGCCAGAAGTCGCTTTGCTGCGCGAGTTCGGCCACCGTGTGCTTCGCGAACAGTTCGGGGCCGGCGCGGCGTGCCGTGGCTTCGGCGGCCACCGCCTTCACGCCGTTCTCGCAGAACTCGAAGGTCGAGGCATGGTTGCGGTCGGGCCAGGCGCAGCCGGGGCAATCGAAGCCGTCGGGCTGGTTGGCCGAGAGCATGGTCTTGGCGCCCTTGATGGCGATGTCCTGCTTGAGCAAGGCGTTCGTCACGCTGCGCAGTGCGCCCCAGCCGCCCGCCGGGCCGTTGTAGAACTCGATCTTCTGGTGGTCAGTCATGGGGTGAGTGTTGTCGTGCGGGTCACCGCGGTCAAATTGCATTCGCGCATGGCCCGATTCGGAACGGAAATGAAAAAGCGCAGGACGCCATGAATTTCATGGGGACCTGCGCCGTGTCCGCGGGCTCGAGCCCGGTGCGTCAGTTGAAGAACTTGGCCGCGCTGATCAGCGTCTTGTAGACACCCCAGGCCAGCGGCAGGCCGACGGCCAGCCACGCGAGGGCGACCACGGCCGGGCTCACGGTGCCGCCGCCGCCCGAACCGCTGCCGACTTCGGCCGCAGAGGCCTTCTCGTGCGCCAGCTTCTTCTCGACGGCCAGTTCGGCATCGGTCATGAAGTGCTTGTCGGCCACCGGGCGCACCATCAGGTTGGCGATGAGGCCGATGACCAGCATGCCGACCAGGATGTACATCGTCTGGTTGTAGACCTGCTCACGCGGGATGCCGAGGCCCAACTGGTATTCGCGCATGTAGTTCACGACGACCGGACCCAGGATACCGGCCGTGGCCCATGCGGTGAGCAGGCGGCCGTGGATGGCGCCGACGAACTGCGTGCCGAACAGGTCGGCCAGGTAGGCCGGCACGGTCGCGAAGCCGCCGCCGTACATCGACAGGATGAGGCAGACCGCACCCACGAAGAGCAGCTTGCTGCCGGCCGCGGCCGAGCCCGGCAGGCTCGCGTAAAGCAGGCCACCCAGCACGAAGAAGATCGTGTAGGTGAGCTTGCGGCCCAGCTTGTCGGACAGGCTGGCCCACACGAAGCGGCCACCGATGTTGAAGAGCGACAGCAACGCCGTGAAACCGCCGGCCACGGCCGCGATGGCGGCCAGCTGGGTCTTGTCGAGTTCGCCGAACTTCTTGGCGACGCCGATCAGGCCACCGCCGAACACTTCCTGCAGCATGGGCGAGGCCATGCCGATCACGCCGATGCCGGCCGACACGTTCATGCACAGCACGACCCACACGAGCCAGAACTGCGGGATGCCCCACACCTTTTTCACGTGCACGTGGCGCTGCGTGATCATGGTGTTGGCGGCTTTCGCCACCAGGGGCGTCCAGCCGTCGGGCTTCCAGCCGGTCGGCGGCACGCGGTAGCCGAGTGCGCCGCCCATCATGAAGACGAAATAGACGAACGCCATCACGACGAAGGTCTGCATGACGCCGACATCCGTGGGGGTCGCGAAGTTCTTCATGAGCTCGACGGCCAGCGGCGACCCGATCAGCGCGCCGCCACCGAAGCCCATGATGGCCATGCCGGTCGCCATGCCGCGGCGGTCCGGGAACCACTTGATCAGCGTCGACACCGGCGAGATGTAGCCGAGCCCAAGGCCGATGCCGCCGATCACGCCGGAACCGAGGATCATCAGCCAGAACTGGTGCAGATAGATGCCCAGCGCCGAGATCAGCATGCCGCCACACCAGCACACGGCCGAGACCACGCCGGCCTTGCGCGGACCGGCGCGTTCGAGCCAGCCGCCCCAGAGCGCGGCCGAGCAGCCGAGGAACACGAAGAAGAGCGTGTACATCCAGCCCAGCGTGGCGATGCGCCAGTCACAGCCGCTCGCGAACAGCTCGGCGAAAAAGCTCATGTCCTTGGCACACGCCTGCGCGCCGGTGCCGTTGACCGACAGCATCTTCGACAGCGGCAGCCAGAACACCGAAAAGCCGTAGGCCATGCCGATGCACAGGTGAATGGCCAGCGCAGCCGGTGGCACGAGCCATCGATTGAAGCCGGGGCCCGCGATGATGCGTTCCTTGTCTAGGAAGCCTGGCCGCTCGCCCGCGGAACCGACGCCCTCCAGCGTACCGGTGATGGTGTTCGACATATTTCTCCTCAGTCCTCAGTAAAAAGCGGGGGTGGCCTGATGGGCACCTGAACGCGGCGAGTGTGAACAATTGTTCAGAAACGCGTCCAATTGCATCGACACATGCATCGATTCAAAAAATAAATGAAATCGAAAGCGCTAGGCGTCCAGCGCGCCGCTGTGCAGGTCGACCTGTGTTGTCCATTCGGAGGTCTGCAGCAGGTCGAGGCCCGCTTGCAGTGCACGCGACGGCCGGACGCCGGCCTGCGTCATGAAGCCGATGGGGGTTCGCACTTCAGGTTCGATGAGCGGCAGCGCTTCCAGCTCGCGGTACCCGCGCACCGCAGCCACCATGGCGCCAGGCAGCACGCTGCACACCTGGCCTGCGATGACTGTGAGTGCGAGCGCCAGCACCGAATTGGTTTCGATGGCGGGCGCGACCGCCACACCGGCGCTGCCCAAGGCCTGATCGATGATCGTGCGGTTGTGCATGTCGGGCGTGAGAAGACACAGCGGCAACGCCCCGGCGTGCGACCAGCGCATCGGCGCGCCGATCTGCAACGCATCGGCAGGCTGCGCCGCACGTCGCAGCAGGAAATAGTGCTCGATGCTCTGCGGCCAGGCTGTGAGCTTGACGCCGCGCAGTTCCATGCGCTCGGTGTAACCCAGCGCGAGGTCGAGCGACAGGTTCTCCAGCCCGGTTTCGAGCTGCTGCGAACTCATCGACAGCACGGTCGGCACGATGCCGGGATGCCGCTCCTGCAACATGGCCGCGAAGCGCGCGAGCATCGGGATCGCCGTCGGCACCGCCGCCATGCGCAGCTTGCCGCGCGGGGTGGCGATGTCGCTGCGCAGGTCCTGCTGCAGCACCTCGTTGTCGCGCAGCATGCGCTGCGCAGTTGCGAGCACGCGCTCGCCTTCCTGCGTGAGCCCTACATAGGCACGACCGCGCCGGGCGATGACGACGCCGAACTCCTGCTCCAGCGCACGAAGCGCATTCGAGAGCGCCGGCTGCGTGATGTGGCAGGCCTGCGCGGCGCGTCCGAAGTGGCGGTGTTCGTCGAGCGCGACCAGGTAGCGCATCGACGCGAGCAGGTTCATGCGGCGCGCCTCGGCGTCACGTGTTCTTGCTGATGGAGATGGTCGGGAACTTCGCGGAAAAGTCCTTCGCCTTCTCGGCGATGCTCACCGCCACGCGCCGGGCGATCGCCTTGTAGATGCCGGCGATCTCGCCGTCCGGGTCGGCGACCACGGTCGGCTGGCCGCTGTCGGCATGCTCGCGGATCTGCATCGCGAGCGGCAGTGCCCCAAGGTAGTCCGTGTTGTATTGCTCGGCCATCTTCTTGCCGCCGTCGGCGCCGAAGATGTGCTCCACGTGCCCGCAGTTCGAGCAGATGTGCACCGCCATGTTCTCGACGATGCCGAGGATCGGCACGCCGACCTTCTCGAACATCTTGATGCCCTTCTTCGCGTCGAGCAGCGCGATGTCCTGCGGCGTGGTGACGATCACCGCGCCGGTGACCGGCACGCGCTGCGACAGCGTCAGCTGGATGTCGCCGGTGCCGGGCGGCATGTCGACGATGAGGTAGTCGAGTTCACGCCAGTTGGTCTGGCGCAGCAGCTGCTCGAGCGCCTGCGTGACCATCGGGCCGCGCCAGATCATGGCCTGATCGCCATCGACCAGGAAGCCGATCGACATCACCTGCACACCGTGGTTTTCCATCGGCTCCATGGTCTTGCCGTCGGCGCTTTTCGGCTTGCCTTCGATGCCCAGCATCATGGGCTGGCTCGGGCCGTAGATGTCGGCGTCGAGAATGCCGACCGTCGCGCCTTCCGACGCCAGCGCGAGCGCCAGGTTCACGGCCGTGGTGCTCTTGCCCACGCCGCCCTTGCCCGAAGCGATCGCCACGATGTTCTTCACGCCGGGCAGCAATTGCACGCCGCGCTGGACCGCGTGGCTCACCACCTTGGTGGAGATGTTGACGGACACGTTCTCCACGCCCGGCAGCGTTTTCGCGGCGGCGACGAGCGCCTTGCGCAGCGTCGGATGCTGGCTTTTCGCCGGGTAGCCGAGTTCGAGATCGAAGGCCACGTCGCCGTCGGCGATGTGGATGTTCCGGATGGCCTTCGAGCCGACGAAGTCCTTGCCGGTGTTTGGGTCCGGCACCGTCGCGAGCGCGGCGAGAAGGGCCTCTTGGGTAACTGCCATTGATACAACTCCTGAATCGCGGGTAGTCTAGTGCGGCACCCATGTCCTCTGTCGACCCCGCCCCATTGCCCGCCACAGGCCCGACCGGTCTGCTTCTCACCGGCGGTGGCGCCCGCGCCGCCTACCAGGTCGGCGTGCTCGAAGCCATTGCCGATCTGCGACGGGCCGCCGGCGTCGAGGGCCATCCGTTCCCCATCATCACGGGCACCTCGGCGGGCGCGATCAACGCCGCCGCACTGGCCTGCGGCGCCGACGATTTCGATGCCACCGTGCGAGACATCGCGGACGTCTGGCAAAGCTTCCGGACCGATCAGGTTTACCGCGCCGATTCGCTCTCGCGCCTCGACGCGCCCGGCCGCTGGCACATGCTGTTCGGCCTGGCATCCCTTTTTGCGCGATGGCGGCGCGAGCAGCCACGCTCGCTGCTCGACAACGCCCCGCTCGCCGACCTGCTGAAACGCCTGGTGCCGCTCGACCGGCTGCCCGGCCTGATGGCCGCGGGCCACGTTCAGGCCTTGGCCGTGACCGCATCGAGCTACAGCTCGGGCGAACACTTCACTTTCTACGAATCGGCCCTGCCGATGGAACCGTGGGTGCGATCGCAACGCATCGCGGTGCCGGGCCGCATCACCCACGACCATTTGCTCGCGTCGTCGGCCATTCCCTTCGTGTTCCCGGCGACCGGCATCGCGATGAACGCGCACACGGAATACTTCGGCGACGGTTCGATGCGGCAGTCCGCGCCGATCGCGTCGGCCATCCATCTCGGTGCTGCGCGGGTGCTGGTGGTCGGCGCCGGGCGCCTGAGCGAACCGCGCGCGGAGCCCGGTCCGAACAAGCTGACGGGCTACCCGACCCTTGCGCAGATCGCCGGCCACGCCCTCTCCAGCATCTTCCTGGACGCGCTGGCCGTCGACGTCGAGCGGCTGCGGCGCATCAACCAGACGCTGGCGCTGATACCCCCCGAGGCGCTGCGCAACACGCATCTGCGGCCCGTCGAGCTGCTGGTGATTTCGCCCTCCGAGCGCATCGATGTGATCGCGTCGCGACACGTCGGCGCGCTGCCGGGCGCGGTGCGCCGCATGCTCGGCGGCCACGCAGCGCCGGCGGTGGGCGCGATGCAATCGTCGGCGTTCGCGAGCTACCTGCTGTTCGATACCGGCTTCACGCGCGAATTGATGGCACTGGGACGCGCCGACACGCTGAGCCGGCGCGCGGAGGTGCTGCGCTTCTTCGGTTGGCCTGCAGCCTGAGCTGCCAGCTTCTCAGCCGCCCTGTGCGGGCACGATGCCGAGTTCCGAACACACGCGCGCCAGCAGCGATCGCAGGTCGGAAACCTCCGCCTCGAGTCGCGCCAAGTTCGCCTTGAGCGCCGCCACCTCGCCGAGCGAGACGTCGGCACCGCGTGCATCGGCGTCGGGCCCCGCCAACGCTTCGGCCGGCGCCCCGCTCAACAGATGCGCCCAGCGGCTCTCGCGCGCGCCCGGAAGGCGCGCCAGACGGACCACCAGCGCGCCCGCCGGTCGCTCGGCCATTTCGTTGAGGAACCCTTCGACCGAAGAGATGTCCGCGAAGTTGTGCATGCGGTCGCAGGCGATGCGCAGCTCGCCGGCGGTTTGCGGGCCGCGCAGCATCAGCACAGTGAGCAGGATGACCGATTGCGAGGGCAGATGCAGCACGCGGTCGGCGTTGTGCGCATAGCGAAAGGCACGGCCGCCGCTGCTCTCGGTGACCAGGCTGTAGCCCTTGAGGCTGTCGAGCGCGGCCTGGGCCTCGGCCTCCGACACGTCGAGCACCGGCGAGCGGCTGGTCTTCTGGTTGCAGCCGGACACCACCGCGTTGAGCGTCAGCGGATAGCTGTCGGGCACGGTGCGCTGCTTTTCGGCCAGCACGCCCAGCACGCGGGTTTCGAACAGCGACAGGGCGGGGAGCGTCGGCGCGGCGAAGCTCATGCGGGTCAGGCGCCCCGGATGCGGCTCACCAGTGCCTTGGTGAAGGCCATGGTGTTCGCGGTGCCGCCCAGATCGCCGGTGCGCACCTTGTCGAGGTTGAGCGTCTGGTCGATGGCGGTGCGCAGGCGCGTTGCCTTGTCCTGCAGCTTGACGTGGTCGAGCATCAGCGCCGCGGCGAGCATCAGCGCGATCGGGTTGGCGATGCCCTTGCCCGCGATGTCGGGCGCCGAGCCGTGCACGGCCTCGAAGATCGCGGCGTCGGTGCCGATGTTGGCGCCGGGCGCCATGCCGAGCCCGCCGACCAGGCCGGCCACGAGGTCCGAAAGGATGTCGCCGAACAGGTTGGTGGTGACCAGCATGTCGAACTGCCAGGGGTTGAGCACCAGCTTCATGGCGCAGGCGTCCACGATGATGCTGTCCAGCTCGAACTGGCCCTTGTACTTTTCTTCGTACAGCTGCAGGCCCGTCTCCAGGAACAGCCCGGTCAGCACCTTCATGATGTTGGCCTTGTGCACCAGCGTGACCTTCTTGCGGCCGGTCGCGACCGCCGTGTCGAACGCGTATTCGCAGATGCGGCGGCAACCCTGCCGCGTGTTGATGCCGGTCGCCATGCCCACGGCATGCGGATCGTCGTCGATGCGCACGTAGTGCTCGTGGCCGATGTAGAGGCCTTCGAGGTTCTCGCGCACGATCATCAAGTCGATCTTGTCGAAGCGACCGCCCGGAATGATCGTGCGCGCCGGGCGCAGGTTGGCGTAGAGCTGGAATTCCTCGCGCAGCCGCACGTTCGACGACCGGTACCCTCCGCCCGATGGCGTTTCGAGCGGACCCTTCAGCGCGAGCCGCGTGCGGCGAATGCTGTCCAGCGTTTCGGCCGGCAACGGATCGCCCGACGCCGTCACGCCGCCGAGCCCCGCGATCTTGCGATCCCACTCGAACGGCGCCTCCAGTGCATCGAGCGCGGCCAGCGTGGCGTCGACGATTTCGGGGCCGATGCCGTCGCCGGGGATCAGGGTTGCGGGAATGGGAGGGGTCATCTGCAGCTTTGAGTGGTCGGTTTCGAGGGGGCGCAGCGCTTGTGGCGCCGTCCGGAGCCGAAAGCATACGCCGCGCCTGCAACGCCTTGTCGCTCTTCCTCTGGCGGGATCTCCTCGAGTTTCTCGCAGGCGGGCGGATTCTGGAATGGATCGATGGCCAAGACTTCGAGAAGGTCCAGAGCCTTCTCCTTCAGGCTGATGACCCGATCGGTCCGGCAACGAGGGGGAAAGGACGGCCGCTACCGTGCTTCATGCGGCGTTCACCAGCTCTCGGCGTAGGGGCGCAGCTCGGTCAGGAACGACCAGGCCGACCGCGGCTGATGGGCGACGTGCCAGGCCTCGTCTGCGATGTCCTGGGGGCGGATGAAGAAATTGTCATTGGCTTGCGGATAGCGCTCACGCGTCCAAGGGACATCGATGACGGCGTCGATCAGAAGATAGGCCACGTGCACGCCCTTCGGGCCGAGCTCGCGCGCCATCGACTCGGCCAGGATGCGTTGCGCCGCCTTGGTCGGTGCGAAGCCCGCGAACTTGGCCTTGCCGCGCAACGCGGACGTGTTGCCGGTGGCCAGAATCGTCCCCTTGCCTTCCCGCTCCATGCCCGGCGCGGCCCACCTAGCCAGATGCAAGAACGCCATGACGTTGACCTGAAAGTTGCGTTGCAGAGCCGTCGGGTCTATGTCCTGGAAACTGCCGAATGCGCCGCCCACGGCGTTGTGCATCACCACCTGAGGCATGCCCACGCGCGCCTCGATGTCTGCCAGCGCCTGAGCCAGCGCAGCCGGATCCGCCACATCGCACGGCACGCCCAGAGACGCCGGCAGCTCCTTTTCGAGGCCACGCAGGCGTTCGGCATTGCGTGCGAGCAGGGCCACCCTGTAGCCCCCAGCGTGGAAGCGGTGCGCCAGCGCAGTGCCTGTTCCCGGGCCCACGCCCGTGATCACTGCAAGTGGCTTGCTCATGGCTTGGACGCCAAGTGTTGACGCAGGAAGTCGAGCCGGTCGTTGCCGAAGTACATCGCTGCCCCAACGACGAAGCTAGGTGCACCGAAGACGCCAAGCTCGGCCGCTTCGGCGCTGCGTGTATTCAAGTCCGAATCGGTGGCGGGGTCGTCCATCAGCCCCTCTAGGGCGTGGCCGTCGAGCCCTGCAGCCGCGAGCACGGCTGCCACATCCTCGACCCCTTCAAGGGCCGTGTTGTCGCGCCAGAAGGCGTTGAAGAGGGCTTCAGCTGCGATCGCGGATCCTTGTTCGCGCTCAAGACCGGCTGCAAGGGTGGCGCGCAGCAGGCGCCGCGTGTCGATGTGGGCCGCCCGCGCATGGCGTACCAACCGCACTTGGTAGTGTGTCGCCCAGCGCAGCAGGTCGGTCCTCACATAGCGGTTCTTGGCGGCGCAGACGACCGAGGTCGGCACATTGCCTGTGCGCTGCATCACGTCGACGATGTCGAATGGCTTGAAGCGTGCGCGCCCCGCCAAAGTACGGAACTGCGTGAAGGCCAGGTAGCTGTAGGGACTGCGGTAGTCAAAGTAGAAGTCGAATGGCGTCATGTGCGCGGGTCTCTGGAGGCGTAGAAAAGGTTGCGAACGAAGTTGCGAGTCATCCCTGGCGCCCTTCTTTTTGCTGACGCAGGATCTCGTCTTCGACGGCGCCCAATCGGTCCTTGCCGAAGAACAACTGATCCCCGATGAAGAAGCTTGGCGACCCGAATGCACCGCGTTCAAACGCGTGCTGGGTGTGGGTCAGCAGTTGCGCCTTGATCTCCGCGTCCTGGGAAGCAGCGAGCAAGCCCCCAGCATCAAGGCCCGCCTGGGTCAGCACGTGGTGAATGACCGCGTCGTCGGCCATGTCGAGTTCGCGCTCCCACATGCCCGTGTAAACCGCTTCGACATAGAGCGCGAAGCAACCGAGTTTCTGCGCGGCACAGGCGCCGCGCATGATCTTCAAGGTGTTCACCGGGAAGTACGGGTTGCGACGGAACTGGCTCAGTTCGTGGTGATCAATGAAGCGCCGTACTTCAAGCGCGTCGTAGGCCTGCTTGTTGGCGATCCCGGCGAAGGCCTCGGCCGGGGACCGGTTGTTGGCCAGCTTGAAGAGTCCGCCCAGCAAGATGGGAACGTACTCGAAGCGGACGCCGGTTCTTTGCTCGATCTGTGGCAGCACCCGGTGGCTCAGATAGGCGTTGGGGCTGCCGAAATCGAAAAGGAATTCTGCGCGCAGGGCCATGTCACCACCTCTCGCCGTAGGGGCGCAGGTCCATCTCGTGGGTCCATGCGTCGCGGGGTTGCAAGTGCAGATTCCAGTAGGTCTCGGCAATCGACTCCGGCCGCATCAGGTCGTCGGGCGCGAAGTCCTCGGCACCGGTTTTTTCCTTTCGACGCGCCCGGACCCACTCGGTATCGACGCCGGAGTCGATCACCAGATGCGCGACGTGGATGTTCTTCGGGCCCAGTTCGCGGGCCGCGCTCTGGGCCACGGCGCGCAGGCCGAACTTGGCAGCGGCGAATGCCGAGTACCCCACGCCGCCGCGCAGTCCCGCCGTCGCGCCAGTGAGAAAGATGGCCCCCTGCTGCCGCGGCTCCATCAGCCGGGCCGCCTCTCGCGTGGTCAGGAATCCGGCGTAGCAGGCCATCTCCCAGACCTTGCGGAACACGCGTTCGCTGGTTTCGAGCAGCGGGAAGTTGACGTTGGCACCGATGTTGAAGACGCAGACCGCCAGGGGGGCGATCCGCTCGGCCTCGGCCAGGAAGGCGGTGACATCTTCTTCCTTGCGAGCATCCAGCGAGCGGCCGATGCAGCGCCCGCCCCGTGCCTCGATCTCCTGAACCAGCGGCTCGAGCTTCTCGCCGTTTCGTCGCCCGGCGACCACCGTGTAGCCGCCTGCGGCGAAGCGGCGTGCGATCGCCGCGCCGATGTAGTCGCCGGCGCCGACGATGGCGACGGTGCCCTTGTGCGCCGCAGCGCCTGTTTCATTGTTCATGGTGTGAGGCTTCCTTTGCGAGTTGGTGCTTGAGAATCTTTCCGGCCGATGTCGCGGGCAGCGTCTGCCGCACGATGACTTCGGTGGGGCGTTTGTAGGGGGCCAGATGCTGTGCGGCGAAGGCAGCGATGTCGTCCGCCCCCGCGCTTGCGCCCGCCCGCAACTGCACGAAGGCCACGACCTCCTCGTTGCCGGGGACCTTGCGGCCGACGACCGCACAGACGGCCACGGCGGGGTGCGAGGTGAGGACGGCTTCCACCTCCGGGGGATAGACGTTGAAACCGGAGCGGATGATCAGTTCTTTCGTCCGGCCGACGATGTGCAGGTAGGGTCCGTCGAAGCGAGCCAGGTCTCCGGTGTTGAACCAGCCACTGCCGTCAACCACGGCGGCGGTCATTTCCGGCGCTTTGTAGTAGCCCAGCATCACGTTCGGTCCGCGCGCGTGCAACTCCCCGACACCATCGTCGCCAACCGGCGTCCCATCGGGTCCGCAAAGACGAACCTCGACGCCTGGAATGCACCGCCCCACGGTGGTGTCATGGCGAATATCGTCGGAGCGCGTGATGGCAATCGTCGGTGAGCATTCCGTGATGCCATAACCGTTGTCCAGCGGCAGGCCGAAGGCCGCTTCGACCGCCGTCTTCAACGAGGCGTCGAGTGGCGCCCCGGCGACGCCGATCGTGCGCAGGTCGGGGCACGCCACCGACCCGGACGATGCTTCCAGCAGGCGCTGGTACATCGTGGGCACCCCCTGCAGGCGGGTGATGCCGCGCGTGCTCAACGCGGACAGTGTGGCCGCCGCGTCGAACCGCGGAACGAGATCCAGCGAGGCACCGCACATCAGGGTGCCGAGCAGCACGGAAGAGAACCCGACGATGTGGGACATGGGCAGCACGCCATAGATCCGGTCGTCCGGACGCACATCTCGCAGCATGCCGCCGATGGCCGCCGTGAACAGGATGCTGTGATGGCTCAGCATCACCCCCTTCGGTGCACCGGTCGTGCCCGAGGTGTAGATCAGCGCGCCGACCTGTTGGGTTCCGGCGCTGGATACCGGCTCAACGCTGGCATCGGCATCGAGCGGCCCGACGCTCAGCGTGCCGATCCACGGCAGGCCCTGCACTGAGGCGCCGCATCTCGCTGCATGCGCGGCGGCCTCGACGGAGATCTCGCTGGTGAACAGCTGCAGGCGCGCACCGCTGTGCGTACGAATCGCATCGACCTCGCGGGCGCTGAGCCGTGCATTGGCCACCAAGGGCCAGGCGTCGATGTCGCCGATCGAAAGGATCAGGACGGCCAGCGCCATGCTGTTCTCACCGACCACCATGACGCGGTCGCCAGCGCGCACGCCGTGCGATCTCAGCCATTCACCGACGGCGCTGATCGCCTCCGCCAGTTCTCCGTAGGTCAGGGAATGTTCGCCTTCCAACAGGGCGGGAGCGTCCGGCGTGCGATCCGCCCATGGGCGCACCACGTGCGACATGCGCGGCGGCAAGGATTGAATCCGATCGGCCAGGGTTGCGGAAAGGGCCTGCATTCTGGTCTCTCCTAAGTTTATTATTTGAACTGACTGGCGCCACAGTACGTTTGAAATCTAAACCCGTCAAGAGTAGATTCGCGGTATGAAATGGAATGATCTGGATCAGGAGCGCTGCTCCGTTGCACGCACCGTGTCAGTCATCGGAGACCGTTGGACGCTGCTGGTGCTGCGCGACTGCTTCCTCGGGGTGCGGCGCTTCGAGGACTTTCAGCAACGGCTGGACATCTCGCGGCCCACGCTGGGAGACCGGCTGCGCAAGCTGGTCGAAGCCGGTGTTTTGAAGAAGGTGGCCTACCAGGATGCGCCGCCCCGCCACGAGTACCGCTTGACGCCGATGGGCATGGACCTGCACCCCATCTTGATGGCGGTCGTGCACTGGGGTGACGTTCACATGGCGGGCACGTCGGGGCGTCCGCTCCTGCACAGGCACGTCGGCTGCGGCCACCATTTCCACCCCGTCACCGTCTGCTCCGAATGCCTAGCGCCGGTCAAGGCAAAGGATGTAGAGGTCGAGCGGGGTCCGGGCGCCTAACGCTCAGCAGAGAAGCTGGCGGCGGGTGAGGCCCAACACGAGTGCGCAGACCCGCTACCGACACCGCCCGTGGGTGTGCAAGCCTGCCGTCGTCACGCCCGACCACCTACCGCAGCAGTTCACAGTGGCCGGACCCAATCCGTACTGGGTGACCGACATCACCTACATCCGCACCCCATGTCGACGCGCGAGTCAGTGCCGTCACTGCTGCAGTCGCCGCAAGCCGAGATGGCCTGCTCGCCAAGCCTCTCTTCGGCGCCGAACCGCGATGGATGCACAAGAGGGATCGAATTCGGGCCTGCGCCCAGCCAGTTGCCTGCGCCCTCCTCCACCTAAAATGCCCTTCAGCTCGCCCGATCACGCGCCTTCCCGCGGCCCGCGAGACCCTTCTCCCTGAAAGCGCCCTTCCTCATGTCCGCCCAGCGAAAGCTCTTCGTCACCACCGCCCTGCCGTACGCCAACGGCAACTTCCACATCGGCCACATCATGGAATACATCCAGGCCGACATTTGGGTGAGGTTCCAGCGGATGAACGGGGCGGAGGTCAACTTCGTCGGCGCGGACGACGCGCACGGCGCGCCGATCATGATCGCGGCCGAAAAAGCGGGCAAGACGCCGCAGCAGTTCGTCGCGGACATCGCCGCCGGCCGCAAGCCGTACCTCGACGGCTTCCACATCGCATTCGACAACTGGCATTCGACCGACGCACCGGAGAACCACGACCTGGCGCGGCAGATTTACCGCGACCTCAAGGCCAACGACCTGATCGAGACGCGCACGATCGAACAGTTCTTCGATCCTGAAAAGTCGATGTTCCTGCCCGACCGCTTCATCAAGGGCCAGTGCCCGCGCTGCCACAGCAAGGACCAGTACGGCGACAACTGCGAGGTGTGCGGCGCCGTCTA
Source organism: Variovorax sp. PAMC 28711 (assembly GCF_001577265.1). Classification (NCBI taxonomy): domain Bacteria; kingdom Pseudomonadati; phylum Pseudomonadota; class Betaproteobacteria; order Burkholderiales; family Comamonadaceae; genus Variovorax; species Variovorax sp. PAMC 28711. The sequence continues at coordinate 973,168 of NZ_CP014517.1, forward strand.
CGCGCCGACCGACCTCATCAACCCCTACTCGGCGCTGTCGGGCGCCCAGCCGGTGCTGAAGAGCTCGGAGCACTTTTTCTTCAAGCTGTCGGACCCGCGCTGCGTGAGTTTTCTGCAAGAGTGGACGCAGAACGGCCAGCATGTGCAGCCCGAGGTGGCGCGCAAGGTGAAGGAATGGTTTGGCTCGCGCGAAAGCGCCGACGGCACCACCAGCGAAGGCCTGGGCGACTGGGACATCAGCCGTGACGCGCCCTACTTCGGCATCGAGATTCCCGATGCGCCGGGCAAGTATTTCTACGTGTGGCTCGATGCGCCGGTGGGCTACCTCGCCTCGCTCAAGAACCTGCTGGACAAGCGCTGCATCGAACTGGGCGGCGATGGCATCTCGTACACCGAGTACATGGCCGACCCGGAATTGGAGCAGGTGCACTTCATCGGCAAGGACATCGTCACCTTCCACACGCTGTTCTGGCCCGCGATGCTCAAGTTCAGCGGCCGAAAGACGCCCGACAAGATCTGCGTGCACGGCTTCCTCACCGTGAACAATGGCGAGAAGATGAGCAAGAGCCGCGGCACCGGCCTCGACCCGCTCAAGTACCTCGGCCTCGGCCTCAATGCCGAATGGCTGCGCTACTACCTGGCCGCCAAGCTCAACGGCAAGAACGAGGACATCGACTTCAACGCCGACGATTTCGTCGCGCGGGTGAACAGCGACCTGGTCGGCAAGTACATCAACATCGCGAGCCGCGCAGCGGGCTTCATCGGCAAGCGTTTCGCGGGCCAGCTCGGTGCGGTGACGGCTGACGGCGCTGCGCTGCTGGCCGACCTGCGCGCCGAGGCCGACAACATTCGCGCGATGTATGAAGCGCGCGACACCGCCCGCGCGCTGCGCGAAACCATGGCGCTGGCCGACCGCGTGAACGAGTACGTCGATGCCAACAAGCCGTGGGAACTCGCCAAGAAGGAGGGCATGGAAGCGCGGCTGCACGATGTCTGCACCGTGTGCATCGAAGCCTTCCGCCTGCTCACTCTCTACCTGAAGCCGGTGATGCCGGTGCTGGCCGCGAACGTCGAGGCGTTCCTGAAAGTGGCGCCGCTCCAGTGGAGCGATGCCGCCACCGCCCTCTTCGCGGGCCACACGATCGGCGACTACAAGCACCTGATGCAGCGCGTCGACCCCAAGGTGCTCGCGCAATTGTTCGAGCCGAGCGAGGCGGCACTGGCTGCGCAAGCTGCCATCGAACCGACCACTGCCGACGTCGCATTGCCTGGCGGCGAGGCGATCGCGCCCACCATCACGATCGATGATTTCGTGAAGATCGATTTGCGCCTCGCGAAGATCGTCGCCTGCGAAAAAGTCGAAGGCTCGACCAAGCTGCTGCGCCTGACGCTCGACGCCGGCGAAGGCCGCGAGCGCAACGTCTTCAGCGGCATCGCCTCGGCCTACCAGCCGGACCAACTGGTCGGCAAGCTCACGGTGCTGGTCGCCAACCTCGCGCCGCGCAAGATGAAGTTCGGCATCAGCGAAGGCATGGTGCTGGCGGCCAGCCACGCCGATGAAAAGGCGAACCCCGGCATCCACGTGCTCGAACCCTGGCCGGGCGCGACGCCGGGGATGCGGGTGCGTTGATCACGTTTCACTGGAGTCTCACCTCATGCCCCATCTCATCGTCGAACATTCCGCCAACCTGGGCGAGCTGCCGCTCGGCGACCTGCTGCCGGCGCTCAACCGAAGCCTGACAGGCAGCCCGGAAATCCTGAACGAGACCGACCTGAAAACGCGCTTCGTGACGATCGACCAGTTTCGCGTCGGCAATCAGGCCGGTGCACGCGGCTTCGTGCATGCGCAGTTGCGGCTGCTGTCGGGCCGCACGCCCGAGGCCAAGCACGACCTGAGCGAACGCATCGCCGTCGTGCTGCGGCAGTTCGTGCCGCGCCCGGCCGGCATGCTGGTGCAGCTCAGCGTCGAAGTGGTCGACATGGACCGTGGCAGCTACGTCAAGGAAAAGCTGCCGCTCGCCTGAGCGCCGGCCATCGCCATGCCGAACAAAAATCGGTCCAAGGGTCGCGTCCGAACCACGGCCCTCTCGCGCATGGCGGCCGTCGTGGTCGCCAGCGTCGTCGTCAGCGGCTGCGCCGTGGTCAGTGTGGCGAGCACGGCCGTGAGCGTCGGGGTCGGCGTGGTCGGCCTGGGCGCGGACGCAGTCATCGGCACGGCACGCATCACCGGCAAGGCCGTTGGCGCGGCGGCCGATGCGGTGCTTCCGGGCAACGATTAGCACCTTTCGGCCCGCTCAGGGCCAGCCGACGGCACACCGCGCGACGGCGTTAAAGTCGTTGAAGAAAAGGGAGTCGTCATGTTCGCATCAACGATTGCATTGGCTGTCGGCGCGCGTCCCACAACGTGAGGGGCCGCATGTTTCTCAAAATCGCTCTGGTGGTTCTCGGCCTGGGTCTCGGCGCCTTGTGCGCGATTGCAAGTCTGGTGCTGGGAGGGATTGGGGAAGGATGGACGGCCGCATGGCCTTTTGGGCTCATGTCAATGGCGCTCTTTCCGCTGGCCTTCTGCAACCTGGCGAACCGCAAAAAGTGGGCGCGCGCCGGCAGCCTGTTCATGCTGGTCGTGGCCCTCGGCCTTGATCTCGCACTTTATGCCGCGACGATCAGCCAAGGCGTCCGGTTTTTCCAGCGAGAGCTTGCCGCGGGCTGGGCCTGGATCGGGCTTTGGTCGGTATGGCAGATCGCTTTTCTGGCAACCGCCTGTCGCGCACCGGCGCGGCGCCCTTCCGAATAACACCCGATGTCGCACCCGCTGTACCTCAACGGCTCTGCACCTCCGGTGAGGACTATTGCTTTTCAGCGCTGCGATCAGCCGTCGAGCCGCTGCGCACCACGCGCTGGTCGTCGTTCAGCACGGCGGTGAACACCATCGGTGAATTCGGCGGCTGCATCCAGCGCCAGTCCCATTCGGTTTCGTTCTTGAGCGTGTAGGGCGTGACTTTCGCGGGCTTGCCCAGCAGCTTGCGCAGGTCTTCCATCGCCATGCCGGGTTGCACCCTGGCAAAGTTCTCGGGCGTGAGCACCTGCCGCAACGCGCTCATCTTGCCGTCGGCGCCGATGGTGATCATGTAGTTCTTCTGTCCCTGGGGCTGCCGATTGAACTCCAGCACCCGCCCGTTCGGCGCGTCCCACACGTTTTCAGGCTCGCCGAAACGGGCCCGCACATCGGCCTCGGTCGACACGCCTTCTTCCAGCTCGCTGATGGCGTGGTTGTCGCAACCGGTCAGCCACAACAGCGTGCCGAGACAGGCCGCGGCCAGAAGCTGGCCCCCAATTCGCTTGCGCATGGCATCCCCCCGTAAAATTCGCCCAACAAGGTTCCAGTCTATGTCCATCTTCAATCGCCCCCACTACACCTCCGACGTCACGAACTTCATCGAGGAGCTGAAGGCAAAGAAGCCCACGCTCGAAGCCGAGCAACGCGCCGGCCGCGCCTTGCTGTGGGACAAGAACGTCGACCGCGGCCTGGCCGTGGAGTACGCCGAAGGCCACACGCCGCAGCAACCCTACGTGTACCAGACGCAAGTCAAGTAAGTGCAGATCCGGCCCTCAGCGCCCGACGAAGGCGCGCATTTCGTCGCGACCATGCCGGAGGTCGTCGACCAGGTCGCACTGGCTCGCCTCTACGGCGAGCCGCTGTTCGCGATGCCGAAGGACCTGTACATCCCGCCCGAGGCGCTGCAGGTGTTCCTCGAAGCGTTCGAGGGGCCGCTGGATCTGCTGCTTTACCTGATCCGAAAGCAGAACTTCAACATCCTCGACATCCCGATGGCGGGGCTGACGCGGCAATACCTCACCTACGTCGACGAAATCCGCCAGACCAACCTGGAGCTCGCGGCCGAGTATTTGCTCATGGCCGCGATGCTGATCGAGATCAAGTCGCGCATGTTGCTGCCGCCCAAGAAGGTGGCCGACGGCGAGGAAGCCGAAGACCCGCGCGCCGAGCTGGTGCGCCGGTTGATGGAATACGAGCAGACCAAGTTGCAGGCTGCCAGCCTGAGCGCCCTGCCGCAGTACGGCCGCGATTTCTGGCGGGCGCAGGTCGCCATCGAACAGTCGCTGAAGCCGCGTTTTCCGGACGTGAACGTGGTCGACCTGCGCGAAGCGTGGGCCGACATCCTGAAGCGCGCCAAGCTCGTGCAGCACCACAAGATCTCGCGCGAGGAATTGAGCGTGCGGGAGCACATGAGCATCGTGCTGCGCCACCTGCAGGGGCAGCGCTTCGTCGAGTTCGAGAAGCTGTTCGACGTGACGGGCGGCACGCCGGTGCTCATCGTCACCTTCATCGCGATGCTCGAGCTCGCCAAGGAAACGCTGATCGACATCACGCAGGCCGAGGCGTTTGCCCCGATCTACGTGCGGCTGGCCTATTCGCCAGCGGATTGATCAGTTCGCGGCGAAGCAGTAGAGCAAGCCGCCGCCACCCGTCTTCTTGAGCGCTTCCAGGCTGCAGCCCTGCGTGGCGTGCGACGAATTCCACGACTTCGCGGGCGCCGACTCGTCGAGCCCCGTCTTGTCGTGGTGCCCGACGATGGCAGAACCGTCGCCGCTCTTCGTCCAGTTGCCGCAGGTGGTGTCCTTGCCGTCCGCGGACGTCACCGCGCGGCCGTCGGGCGACGACCCGGTCAGGATGTCGTGCAGGTTGGTCGCGTCGCCGCGGCCCATGATGCCATCGCCTTTTTCGGTGAGCGCGGTCTGCTTGGTGAGCATGTTGGCGCCATGCAGCTGGTCGACGCTGTTGGCGACGATCACGCCCTTCGAATTGGTCCACGGGCCGCTGCCGATGCGGTCGCGCGCATTGACCGCCGGCTGGCCGGCCGCAGCGGTCGTGCTCAGGTAGGCGCGCCAGCTGCGCACGCCGGCGCCGGCCGCGGTGCCGAGCGCCTGGCAATACCGATCAGCGCCGGCCAGACCGCCGAAATCGGCGCCCTTGCCCGGATTCGCACTGGTCACGAAGAAGCCCATGCCGCGCGCGGGCGTGGACGAACCCATCGCGCTGCAGGCTGTCATCAGGAGGGTGGCGGCAGCCACCGCGGCAAGGGTGAACACGAGACGACGGGCCATGGAATGCTCCTGCATGAGAAAAGGAGCATTACCGTAACCCGGCGCTCGAGGCTTTTCAATCCGGTTCAGCCCGTTTCGGCCGACGGCTCGCGCTCCATCAGCGCGGCGACGGCTTCGGCCGGGCTGTGCTGCCCGTCGAGCAGTGCGACCACGCCTTCGGAGATCGGCATGTCGATCCCGAGATGGCGCGCCCGTTGGACGACTGTGCGGGCGCAGTACACGCCCTCGGCCACGTGGCCCAGCGAATCGACGGCCTGCGCGAGCGTGCGGCCTTGCGCGAGCAGCAAGCCGATCTTCCGGTTGCGCGACAGGTCGCCGGTGGCCGTCAGCACGAGGTCGCCGAGGCCCGACAGCCCCATGAAGGTGTCGGCGCGTGCGCCCAGCGCCAGGCCGAAGCGCGTCATCTCGGCGAGTCCGCGCGTGATGAGCGCCGCGCGCGCGTTGAGGCCGAGCGCGAGGCCATCGCACAGGCCGTTCGCGATCGCCAGCACGTTCTTGACCGCACCGCCGACCTCGACGCCGACGATGTCGTCATTGGCGTACACGCGAAGTGCCGGGCCATGGAACGCATCGACCAAAGTTTCGCGCACCACCGGATGCGTGCTGGCCGCGACCAGCGCCGTGGGTTGCCGATGCGCGACTTCCTGCGCAAAGCTGGGGCCGCTCAGCACACCCGAGACGAGGTCGGGCGCGACGTGGGCCTGGATTTCATGTGCGAGCAGTCCGAACGCATCCGCGCTCCCCGGCTGCACGGACTCGACGCCCTTGCAGAGCCAGGCCACCGGGACGGTGGTGCCGCGCAACGCTTCGAGTTGATGGCGCAGCGCGGCCATCGGCGTCGCGACGATGACGAGATCGGCCCCATGGACGGCCGCTTGCGCGTTGCCATCGGCGATCGTCAGTGCGGGAGGGAAAGGAGTGCCCGGGAGATAGCGCGCATTTTCACGCGCACCGGCCATGGCGGCCGCCTGGGTGGCGTCGCGCGCCCACAGCGTGACGCTGTGGCGCCCGGCCGCATTGACGGCCAGCGCGGTGCCCCAGGCACCGGCGCCGAGCACGCAGATCTTCATCAACTGCAGCCCGGCGAGGTTGCGCTTATTGCGCGAGGGTCGGTGCAGCAGTGCCGGCGGCTTGCGCCTGCTGCTGCTCGTACATCGCCTGGAAATTGATTTCGGCGAGGTGCACCGGCGGGAAGCCGCCGCGCTGGATCACGTCGGCGACGTTGCCGCGCAGGTACGGATACACGATTTGCGGGCAGGCAATGCCGAGGATCGGACCCATCTGGTCTTCCGGCAGGTTGCGGATCTCGAAGATGCCGGCCTGCTTGGCTTCGACCAGGAACACGGTCTTGTCCTGGATCTTGGTCTGCACGGTCGCCGACACGGTGATCTCGTAGATGCCTTCGGTCACGGGCTGGGCGTCCACGCCGAGCTGGATGTCCACGGTCGGCTGCTCCTGCTCAAGCAGGATGCCGGGCGAATTGGGCTGTTCGAGCGACAGGTCCTTGAGATAGACGCGCTGGATCTGGAACACGGGTTCTTGGATGTCTGCCATGGCTGAACTTTCGGGGAAATCAAAACAATGCCCGCCAGGGAGGATGTCCCGCGGCGGGCTTCAGGGAGCCGGCGATTATCGCCGGTGAAGCGGGTCGGCCTGCAGGCGCTCAGGCGGCTTGCAGCAGCGGCACGAGACCGCCGCGGCTGTCGAGCGCCATCAGCTCGTCGCAACCACCGACATGGGTGTCGCCGATGAAGATCTGCGGCACCGTGCGGCGCTGCGTTGTTTCCATCATCGCCGCGCGGGCGGCCGGATCGGTGTCGATGCGGATCTCTTCGATCTGCTCGACGCCCTTGGATTTGAGGATTTGCTTCGCGCGAATGCAGTAAGGGCAAACGGCAGTGGTGTACATCTTGACGGCTTGCATGGTGCTCCCAGCTGAAGACCCGATCAGGCCTTTTCAATGGGCAGATTAGCGTCTTTCCAGCCTTTGAGCCCGCCGGCCACGGCTTGGGCCTGCTCGTAACCGAGTTTCTTGGCGATGGCCACGGCGCGCTGCGCGCGCGCGCCGGTGGCGCACATGATCAGCACCGGCAGCGTCTTGTTCTTGATGGTGCTCTGCAGCTTCGCCTCGAGCTGGTCGAGCGGCACGTTGCGCGAACCGGTGGCGTGGCCGGCCGCGAACTCCTCGGGTTCCCGCACGTCCAGCACCACCGCGCGCTGGCGGTTGATGAGCTGCACCGCGCCCTGCGCCGTGAGCGCGCCACCGCCGCCTCCGCGCAACAACGGCCAGGCGAGCATGGCACCCGAGCTGAGCACGATCAGGATCAGCATCCAGTTGTCGACGATGAATTTCACGGTATTCCTTGAATGGCAAACCCCGGATTTTAGAATGTCGGGTTTCGCAGTGATCGTCAAAGGCCCCAAATGCACAAGCTGGTACTGATTCGCCACGGTGAATCAACCTGGAATCTCGAAAACCGTTTCACCGGCTGGACCGACGTCGACCTGACGCCGACCGGCGTCGAACAGGCCAAGCAGGCAGGCCGACTACTGAAGGCCGAAGGCTACGAATTCGACGTGGCCTACACCAGCGTGCTGAAGCGCGCGACGCGCACGCTCTGGCACACGCTCGACGAGCTCGACCGCACCTGGCTGCCCGTCGTGCATTCCTGGCGTCTGAACGAACGCCACTACGGCGGCTTGCAGGGCCTGAACAAGGCGGAGACCGCCAAGAAGTACGGCGATGAACAGGTGCTCGTCTGGCGCCGCAGCTACGACACGCCGCCGCCGCCGCTCGAAGCGACCGACCCGCGCAGCGAGCGCGGCGACGTGCGCTACGCCAAGCTGGCCGCCGAGCAGATTCCGCTGACCGAATGCCTGAAGGACACGGTCGCTCGCGTGCTGCCGTTCTGGAACGAGTCGATGGCACCGGCCATCCGCTCGGGCCGCCGCCTGGTGGTGGCGGCGCACGGCAACTCGATCCGGGCGCTGGTCAAGTACCTCGACGGCATTTCCGATTCCGACATCGTCGGGCTGAACATCCCCAACGGCATCCCGCTGGTCTACGAGCTGGACGACGCGCTGAAGCCGCTGCGTCACTACTACCTCGGCGACCCCGAAGCGGCCGCCAAAGCAGCAGCTGCGGTGGCCTCGCAGGGCAAGGGTTGAATCAGTAACCCTTTACTGCGAAACGGGCGGAACCCCGGCAGGCAAATTGCTTCCAAGCTGTGTATATTGGTTTGAGCCAGCCACAAGGACAACACATGGGCCACAAATTGAAGATCACAGGCTGGGTCGCCGCCGGCGCCGTTGCCGGCGTCTTGACCACCGTCTCGCTGCAGACGGTCGCACGGGGCTCTCTCGCCCCGTTGCCGCTTGAAGAATTGCAACAGCTCGCTGCCGTTTTCGGCATGGTGAAGAGCGACTACGTCGAACCTGTCGACGAGAAGAAACTCATCTCCGACGCGATCTCCGGCATGGTCGCCGGGCTCGATCCGCATTCGCAGTACTTCGACAAGAAGTCTTTCAAGGAATTCCGCGAAGGCACGACGGGTCGCTTCGTCGGTGTCGGCATCGAGATCTCGCAGGAAGACGGGCTCATCAAGGTGGTCTCGCCGATCGAAGGCTCCCCGGCTTTCCGTGCGGGCCTGAAGCCCAACGACCTGATCACCAAAATCGACGACACCGCCGTGCGCGGCCTGAGTCTCAACGAGGCCGTGAAGCGCATGCGCGGAGAAGCCAGCACCAAGGTGCTGCTCACCATCTTCCGCAAGGATGAGAACCGCACCTTCCCGGTCACGATCACGCGCGAAGAAATCCGCACGCAATCGGTCCGCGGCAAGATCATCGATCCGGGCTACGGCTGGATTCGCGTGTCGCAATTCCAGGAACGCACGGTCGACGATTTCGTCAAGAAGGTCGAAGAGCTCTACAAGGCCGATCCGAACATGAAGGGCCTGGTGCTCGACCTGCGCAACGACCCGGGTGGCCTGCTCGACGCGGCCGTGGCGATCTCCGCCGCCTTCCTTCCTGAAAACGTCACCGTGGTCACGACCGACGGCCAACTGGCCGAAAGCAAGTCGATCTACAAGGCGGCGCCGGAGTTCTACCAGCGCCGTGCCGGCAGCGACCCGCTCAAGGGCCTGCCCGCGAGCCTCAAGTCGATCCCGCTGGTGGTGCTGGTGAACGAAGGCTCGGCCTCGGCCAGCGAAATTGTGGCCGGCGCTTTGCAGGACCACAAGCGCGGCACGATCATGGGCAGCCAGACCTTCGGCAAGGGTTCGGTGCAAACGGTGCGTCCGCTCGGCCCCGACACCGGCCTCAAGATCACCACTGCGCGCTACTACACGCCGAGCGGTACGTCGATTCAGGCCAAGGGCATCGTGCCCAACGTGCTGGTCGACGAGACCGCCGAAGGCAGCCCGTACGCCGCGCTGCGCACCCGCGAAGCCGACCTCGAGAAGCATCTGGCCAGCGGCCAAGGGCCCGAGTCGAAGAATCCGGAACGCGAGAAGGCCCGCGACGAAGCCCGCAAGCGCCTCGAAGAAGAAGCAAAGAAGCCGCCGCAGGACCGCAAGGTGCCGGAGTTCGGTGCGGCCGACGACTTCCCGCTGATGCAGGCGCTGGCGCAGCTCAAAGGCACGCCGGTGCTGGTGAGCAAGACGCAGGTCGAGCGCAAGGAAGAGAAGAAGGAAAACTGACCGACACGCGGTCCGGCTTTTTGTCTGCGCAGCCCATGGACGACGGCGACCTGCTGCGCTATTCCCGGCACATCCTGCTGGAAGAATTCGGCATCGACGGGCAGGAGCGGGTCAGCGCGGCCCGCGTGCTCGTAGTCGGCGTCGGCGGTCTCGGCTCGCCAGTGGCGCTGTACCTGGCCGCCGCCGGTGTCGGCCACCTCACGCTGGTGGACGACGACGAGGTCGATCTCACCAACCTGCACCGGCAAATCGCGCACACGACGGCGCGCGTCGGCCAACTCAAAGTCGATTCCGCAGCTATCGCGATGCGCGATATCAACCCCGATGTCACCGTCGAGCCGATCCGTCTCCGGCTGGACGGTACGCGGCTTCAGGAACTGGTCGCGGGCGTGGATCTGGTGATCGATTGCTGCGACAACTTCGCCACGCGCCAAGCCGTCAATCGCGCCTGCGTGGCGCATCGCAAGCCGCTGGTCGCGGGCGCGGCGATACGCTTCGACGGCCAGCTCAGTGTGTACGACACCCGCGACGCCGATTCACCTTGCTATGCCTGCGTGTTCCCGCCCAACGCCGTCTTCGAAGAAACGCGTTGTGCGGTGATGGGCGTTTTCGCGCCCGTGGTCGGCACCATCGGCACGCTGCAGGCTCACGAGTCGCTCAAGCTGCTCTCGGGGATTTCACCATCGCTCATCGGAACGTTGCTGATGTTCGATGGTCGACACACGCGCTTCGAGCGCGTGCACATCGCGCGCGATCCGCAGTGCCCTGTGTGCAGTCGTCGCGACGACTGACTACCTCGTGACCGGCTGCTTGGCCGTTTTCGCCTTGGCTGCACCGACGGCCGCGGCACCGGCGCTGGGCTTCTCTGCCTGCGCCAGCACATCGCGGCAGTCGGCATCCTGACCCGGGCCGGTTTCGATGGTCGCGGCCAATGCGAGCAGCGGATTGATGGCGCTCAGTGCCAACGCCGCCAGGCCGCGTGTGGCGAGCGGGGCCACTTCGACGCCGGCCGACGGCGACCCGAATGTGCCACGCACGAGGAGTGGCGTGCGCAAGGACAGGATGCTCACGTCCTTGGGCTGCGCACGGATCACGAAGTCGAGTGTCTCGTTCGCCAGATTCGCGTTGCCCGTGGCATTGAACACCGTGTCCGTGGTGTCGAACACCACGCTGCGCCCCGTCATCAGTCCCTTGTTCACATCGAAGGCCACGGCGCCGCAGCGCAAGACCACGTTGTGGTCCCCCTTCAAGAGAAACTTGATGACCTCGCCGCCGTCGAGCCCGAGGAACTCGAGCAGCAGGTTGCTGAATTCGCCGCGGCCCGTCATGGCCGCGACATCCCCGGAAGACGTTGCCAGCCAGCTCGCGACCGAATTGCCGCGACCGGAAAGATTCACGCGCCCGTCCAGCTTGCCGAAGCTGGTCTTGAGGGTTTCGACCTTCGGAATGAGTCGGTTCAACTGCATCGCACGCACGGTGAGCGATGCGCGAATGTCCGCGGGATTGCTCGCCGCATCGATGCGAATCGCGCCGGCAACCTTGCCACTCGCAATCCCGAGGTCGAGCGGATCGAGCGTCAGCACGCTGTCCTTCAGCACCACGTGCACGCTGCCCCGGTCGAGTGGCAGCTCGCGCACGTTGGTGATGCGATCGGCAACGTAGGTCACGTCGGCGTTCATGGCGCGCAGACGCTCGAAGTCGAGCGTCGCGGTCGGCAACACCTTGGTACCCGGGTCGCGCTTCGCCTTCTTGACCTGGGTGATGGTCGGCGGCGGTGCCACGCCCTCCACCGCATTGGCCGAGCGGGCCGTGGGCGGCAGGCCGATCAACGGACCCAGGTCGTCCATGTCCATCACGCGCGAGCGCAGGCTGCCCGAGAGAAACGGGACTTTCTGGCCCTGGTCGAACTTCATGTCGCCGCCGATGTCCGACAGACCCAGCTTGCCTTTCAGGCCTGCCACTTCCCACACCGTGGATTTCTTGCGCAGTTCGCCGCTCAGGGCATAGGGCGATGTTTGTGGCAGCGCGATGCCCAGCAACGGAAACAGGTCGCCAAGGTTCTGGCCTTTCAAGCTGAACTTGGCATCGACGCCGTCGAGCGTCGAGAGTTCGGCGACGCTGCCGGCCGCGGTCAATTTCGTGTTGCCGGCGGTCGCGTTGATTTCAAGCGGGAACGGCGGTTGGCCCTCGGCGTTGATCTGCAGCACATTGCCGGCGCGCCCGTCGGCGGCCAGCGGCTGCTTCTGGTATTTGCCCTTGATCTTGTAGCTGAGCGGCATGTCGCCGCGTGCCGTGTCGAACGTCAGGTCGGCATGCAAGTCGATGCCCAGAGAACTCGCCAGGAAGTCGATGGCCCCGTTGTCGATTTGCACCGAGCCGATTGTCGGCACCGTGCCGGCGTCCGAGGAATCCTTGCCGAGTGCCCAGGTGCGGCGGCCATCGCCCTCCATCTGCAAGCCGACGATCGGTGACACCAGCGCGATGCGCGGAATCACGATCTTGCTGGTGAGCAATGGCCAGAGACGAATATCGAACTCGGCCCGCTCGGCTTTCACCAGGTAGGGGTCGCGCGCCCAGGACGGATTGGCGAACTCGATGCCGTCGAGCTTGACGGTGGCGGTCCGCAGGCCCAGACCGACATCGAGCCGGCGGGTGATTTCAAACTTTCGCCCGGTCTTTTCGCTGACGTAGCGATTGATCGGCTCGCGCAGGACGTCCCACGGGAAGAGAACGACGACGAGAACCAGCACCACGAGCATCGCGGCGAGTGCGATGCCCAACTTCGTCCATAGAGAACGGCGTCTGGTCGTTGTGACTGAGGGGCGACTGATCATGCGAAAGGTTAGTGCAACGCGACAGGTTGCGGAGGTCGGCAGCCGGGCGCTGTCTGCGTGGGGCAAGGCCTACGCCCGAGGCGCGTGGGAGCACGCCTACGACCGTTCGCCCGCGACGCTGGCAAACAAAATGCTGCATGCCCAATAGCATCGCTCCGACGCCGAAGAGTTCGGCGGCAGGGAGCTGCAGTTTTTCTATGGATGCCAGATTGAAGACTTTCATCGTCGAGGACAACCTCACGATCCGCGAAAACCTGGTCGGGACATTGGAAGAACTCACCCGCATTTCAGCCATCGGCCATGCAGAAACCGAAGATGACGCTCGCACCTGGTTCGCGAAAAACCCCGACGGATGGGAACTCGCGATCGTCGACCTGTTCCTGCGACAAGGCAGCGGGCTGGGCGTGGTGCAGGCACTGTCTTCGCGGAAGCCGGCGCAAAAAGTGGTGGTGCTGACCAACTACGCCACGCCCGACATCCGCAAACGCTGCGCGCGACTGGGCGCAGACGTGGTGTTCGACAAGTCCAACGAGATCGAAGGCCTTGTCGACTACTGCCTCGCGCTGGTCGCCGCCCAGCAAGCGCGTTTGTTCAATCGATGAGCTTGTTCTTCAGTGCGTAGTACGTGAGGTCGCTGTTGGACGACAGATTCATTTTTTCCATCAGGCGGGTCCGATAGGTGCTCACCGTCTTCACCGACAACGACAGCGTCTTGGCGATGTCGCCGGCCGTCTCGCCCTTGGCAAGCTTCAAGAACACCTGGAACTCGCGCTCGGACAGTTGCTCGTGCGGGGCGGCGTCGTCCTTGCGGTCGAGCTGGCGCGCGAGCAGTTCGGCCACAGCCGGCGTGATGTATCGGCGCCCAAGCGAGACCGTGCGGATCGCATTGACGATCTCGATCGGATCGCATTCCTTGTTGAGATAGCCGCTGGCGCCCTGACGGATGAGATTCATCGCGTAATGCTCTTCCGGGTAGCCGCTCAAAATCAGGATGCCGACATCGGGTGCCTTGGCCCGAATCATCGCAAGGGCATCGATGCCGCTTTGCCCTGGCATGGAGAGATCCATCACGAGCACATCGAGCTCAGTGGTCCGCACGAGCTCGATCGCTTCGCGACCGCTGGCCGCTTCGCCGGCCACCCGCAAATCGACATGCTCCGAGAAGAACTGGCGCAAACCCGAGCGCACGATGGCGTGGTCGTCCACAATCCCGATCTTGATCATCTTGTACTTTCTTGCTGAGAGCGCGGCGCCCATGCGCCCCGCGTGTCGAACCCTGTTCAGCACCAATTATTGACGAAATCAACCCCGGATCACTCCGTACAGAACCCATGCGTTGGTCAGCTTTCCCGAAGATGGCGTTGAGTCTTACACTCGCAACCCTTGCCGCCTGCGTGCTGGTCGGCATCAATGAAGTCGGCTTCCGACAGTCGAACAAGGCGCTGTTCGAAATCGGCGAGGCGGAGCAGGTGCGACTGGTTCTCAACCAACTCCTGCAAACCGTCCTGGACGCCGAGACCGGGCAGCGCGGCTATCTGCTGACCGGCGAAGCGCGCTACCGCGAACCGTACGACGCCGCAGTCAAAAAAATCGACGGCCAACTACAGGCGTTGCAGCGCCTTTACCGCGACCAGCCCGCACAGTCGGAGCGCATGATCGGCCTCGTTGGCCACGTGACGCGCAAGCTAGGCGAGATGGACACGAGCGTGCGGCTCCGCACCACCGGCGCCGACGAGGCATGGAAGTTCGTCATGACCACCGATGTCGGGCGCGAGGAAATGGAAGCCATCCGCACCGAGACCGGCGCGTTGATCGAGACGAGCAACGCGGCATTGGAACGCAGCCAGATGCAGATCGGCAGCTCGCTGCAAACCGCGCGCATCGGCATTTCGGTGACTGCCCTGGCCGCGCTGCTTGCCTTCTATCTTTATCTGCGGCAGACGCACGCGCTGCGCATCGTCGGCGAGCGCCAACAGGAAACGCTCCAGCGGGAGCGCAACGCGCTTGAAGACGAGGTCACGGAGCGCACCACGACCCTCGCCGAGCTCGCCACGCATTTGCAGAACGTGCGTGAAACCGAACGCGGTTTTCTCGCACGCGAACTGCACGACGAACTGGGGTCGTTGCTCACCGCGGCCAAGCTCGACGTGGCGCGCCTCAAGTCGAGGCTGGCCGACTCGCCGGACGCGATTCAGCGGCTCCAGCACCTGACCGAACTGCTCAACAGCGGCATCGCTCTGAAGCGCCGGATCATCGAAGACTTGCGGCCTTCGTCACTCTCGAATCTCGGACTCATCGCGTCCCTTGAAATTCTCGGTCGCGAATTTGCGGAACGCTCCGGCATCGGGGTCGAGATGGCGCTGGAGCCGGTGAAGCTGGACGAGGCGAACCAACTCACGGTCTACCGCATGATTCAAGAAGGCCTGACCAACGTCGGCAAATATGCCGAAGCGACAGAGGCGACGATCGTCCTGAAGAACTACGAGAACCATGTGATCGCCGAACTAGGCGACAACGGCAAGGGATTCGACACGCGCATTCCGCGACCGTCGACACACGGATTGGCGGGCATGCGCCATCGTGTGGAGGCCGCGCGCGGCAAGCTCATCGTGACCTCGCAGCCGGGCCAGGGCACGAAACTCAGCGCCATGCTTCCCGCCAAGCTGAACTGATCCCAGGCGATTCGCCGATCTCCTACGCCTCGCGCCCGCGGCTGCTGACAGGTGTTTTACGGCGGTGGCGCTAAGCTGATTTTCCGTTCGAGATCCCTTTGGCGATCTTTGCCGTTCTGGCATTTGCCAGCTTCATGGCAGGCTTGCGGCGACGCGGTAAGCACCGCTACCATGAGCCTGCTGTCATCACAATCAACTTGAAGGAACCCCAATGAACATGAGCACAAAATCCTCCTCGCAACTTGCAGACGACGCACGTCAGACCGCCAGCGACGCGATCGATTCAACGCGCGCCTACGCGCAGAACGCCGTGAATGCAGCGGGCGAAAAGGTTCGTGATTTCAAGCGTGATGCAGAGCCGACCGTCGAGCAGATTGCAGCGCGCGTGCAGCAGGCCGTGCAGCGCGGTCTGGATGCTGCGTCAACCACGAGCGCACGCGCACAGCGCCGAATCGAAGCGGCTGCCGACGTCACCGGCAAGTACATTTCGGGCCAGCCAATGCGCTCGGTCCTGGTGGCTGCAGCCGCCGGTGCGGCGATCGCAGCGCTGATCGCGCTGGCAAGCCGCCGTCGCGACGAGTACTGATCGCGACGTCGTCCAAGAGGTCCACTAAAAAGCCCCGCGTTGCGGGGCTTTTTGCTGGGCCTTATTAGGGGCCTCGCCGAAATCAATTACATCTTCACGTCGAGTTGGTTGTCGACAGAGGTGACACCGTTCACCGCCTTCGCGATCTCGGTGGCGCGAAGCTTGGCGGCACTGCTCGGCGCCGGGCCCTTCAGCATCACGGCACCACCCTTGGTGTCGACATCGATCTTGATCGCGCTCAGGTCGGCATCCTTGGCGAGGCCTGCTGACACTGCAGCCGTGATGGAGGCATCGTCTACCGTCACAGAGATCGATGCGCCCGCATTCCTCGCGGCTTCCCCGGCGTCGGCCGCGCCCTGCTTGGCGGACGCTTCGCCCGACGCAGAGGAACTCTCGACCTTGGCCTTGGCTTCAGCCAGTGCGTCCTTGGTCTTCGCCGCTGCCGTGTCGGCCGCCTGCTCTGTTTTCGCAAGCCCCGCATCAACCTTCTCGCCGACCGTGCGGTTGTCGCTCTTGTCGCACGCTGCCAGTGTCACGGCACCGCATGCCAACACCGCGGCGAGCCACACGCGTGACTTTCCGGTGGTTTGTATCTTTACATTCATTTTTCGCCTCCTTGATCGTTGTGCGGAATCTGCCGCGCCTGGCGCGGCGGATTCGCAAAGCTTGTTTACAGCTTGTCGGCGCCCGACTTAATGGCGTCCTTGGCCTTTTCCTTCGTGTCGCCGTAGGTGCTTTGCACCTTGCCCGATGCCTGGTCGGCGAGGCCTTCGCCCTGCAGCTTTTCGTTGCCCACCACCTTGCCGGCGACTTCCTTGATCTTGCCCTTGGCTTCGTCGACGCGGCCTGCTACTTGATCCTTGTTCATGTCGTTTCCTTCCGATGTGCGTTGCGTGATTCGGGTTCGAACCACTGCCGTTAATTTAGCCAAAGGGGCGCAAACGGCGACGCTGAAACCTCCCCGAATCCATGTAGGACAAGAAGGCTCAGGCGGTGACGATCCAGCCTTCCAGCGGGTCGATCGCGGCTGGCAATCCATAGCCGGCGCCCGGGCTGTCCGCGCGTGCCGCGGCCCATGCCGCCTGCACCAGGCAAAGTACGGCGTCGACGCGGTCGCCGCTTGCGTCTTCGATGAGATGCCGACGCTGGTCGGCATTCAGTGCGAGCGCCAAACCAAGGCGCGTGGCGCCCGCCTCGAGCGCCGCCACCAGGTCGACGCGCGCGGCGAGGCGCTCGGCGGTCTGCTTCCTGCGGTCGTCGCTCTTGTAGCTGCGTCGGCCGATCATCTCGCGCGCCAGCAAGCCGGGATAGGCCTCCAGCGCGATCTTTTTTGAAGGTGCGCCCGGAGGCATGTGCAATCCGGGGAACGCGGCACCGGCGGCGATGAGCCGGGGCACGCCCGCGTGCAGCATGAAAGCCACCGGCGGATTGACCCATTTCATCGAAGGGCTGGCGCGCGCGGGCCCATCCGCAGCCCGGTGGGCGAACTTTCCTCCGACCGGGCGCGCGGCGCAGAACGCCGCGAACGTCTCGCGAATCTCCGCCCGACTCAGGCTCGCGTAGTGCGCCATGAGAGCCGGCCACGCGAGCGGCCAGCCCAGTTGCGCGACCAGTTCGCGCGGGAGCCCGAACGGAAGATCGAAGCCGCCGACCCATGCCGGCGTCGCAGCGAGCCAATCGCTCCACGCCTGAAGCGACGCGAAAGGTTCGAGGCGATGCAGCACGACACGGGGGCCGTCCGTCGCCCCGATGGCCACCACGATCGGTTTGCGCGCGGTGGGTGCGCTGGAAAAGTCGCAACCGAGCAGCAGGGCCATGTCGCCGCCCGTCAGCCCAGCGCGAGCGCCACCACGCCGGCCGCAATGAAGAGCGCACCCAGCAAGCGAAGCAGCCGATCCCCTTCCCGCAGCAGATGTCCGCCGATCAGCGCGGCGAACAGCATCGACACTTCGCGCGCCGGCGCCACGTGCGAGATCGGGGCCTGCTTCACGGCGTAAAGCACCAGCACGTACGACACCGGGCTGATCACGGCGATCAACAGCGCGTACTTCCATTGCTCCCGCCACATGCGTGCGGTGGTGGCGCGGTCACGCAGCGCGGCGGGCAGCAGCAAGCCGGTACGGATGAAATTGCCGAAATAGTCGAGCAAGATCGGCGACATGGCGAGGAACTTGACCGCATAACTGTCGGCCACGGTGTAGGCCGCGATGAAGGCGCCGGTGAGCACGCCGGAGCGCAGGCCCATGTGCACGCGCTCGCGCTGCGCCGGGTCTTCTGTCTTGCGCCAGAGGCCGGGACCGCCCGCCACGAGGAACACGCCGAGCACCACGCCCACGATGCCGGCCATGCCGACGAGGCTGATGCGTTCGCCGAGGAACAGGATGGCGAAAGCCGAGGACAACAGCGGGCCCGAGCCGCGCGCCAGCGGGTACACGACAGTCAGGTCAGACTTGCGGTAGCCCTGCAGCAGGATCACCAGGTAGAAAACATGGAGCACGCCGCTCAGCGTGACGAAGCCCCATTCGATCGCACCCCACTGCGGCACCACGTCCCAGCCGAACCAGAGGCCGACCGGGGCCCACACGACCATGAGGAACACACCGCTCTGGAACGCGAAGCGGGCATCGCCGTTGGCCTTCTTGGCGGCGATGTTCCAGCTGGCGTGAATGAAGCCTGCGAGCAGGATCAACGCGAAGGCGGAAAGCGGCACCCCGCGAAACCGAAGCCTAGTGCCGGCCGACGATCGCAGCCGTCGCGATCAGCTCTTCCAGCAGCGCGAGCGACACCTTGCCGGAGACGGCATAGGGATCGAGCTCCGGCTTGTCCGAATACTTCAACAGGGTCGATGCGTTGAGCCGCGAAAGGTTGACCTGGCCCATCGTCCAGCCACCGAAGCGGCGCTCGAAGATCTCTTCGTAGTGCAGCAACACCACGTCCTTGTGACGCGCGTCCCGCTGGATGTGCCCATAGAGCTGGCTGATTGCCATGCGTCCGCCCTCGATCGCCTGCAGGAAGATGCCCGAGCCGTAGCAGAGGATGCCGGTGATGCCGGACGGCATGTTGTGCGCACGAGATTGCGCAAGGATCGCGTCGATCGCGGCGGGACTGGTGTCGACCGCGCGGCTGGCATAGAGAAGACGAACCAGCATGGCTCAGCTCTTTCGGGGGAGGAGTGAAAGAAATTCGCGGCGCAGATTCGCATCTTTCAGAAACACGCCGCGCATCACCGAGTTGATCATCTTGCTGTCCATTTCCTTCACGCCGCGCCATGCCATGCAGAAATGCTCCGCCTCCATCACCAGCGCCAGACCGTCGGGCTGGGTTTTTTCCTGGATCAAGTCGGCGAGCTGCACCACCGCTTCCTCCTGGATCTGCGGGCGGCCCATGACCCACTCGGCCAGGCGCGCGTACTTTGAGAGACCGATCACGTTGGTGTGCTCGTTGGGCATCACGCCGATCCACAATTTGCCGATGATCGGGCAGAAGTGATGCGAACACGCGCTTCGCACGGTGATCGGGCCGACGATCATGAGCTCGTTCAGATGCTCTGCATTCGGGAATTCGGTGAGCGCGGGCGGGGGCACGTAGCGGCCGCGGAACACCTCGTTAAGGTACATCTTAGCCACGCGCCGAGCGGTGTTGTCGGTGTTGTGGTCGTGCTCCACGTCAATCACCAGACTGGTGAGCACGCCCTTCATCTTGACTTCGACTTCATCGAGCAGGGCCTCGAGTTCTCCGGGTTCGATGAACTCGGCGATGTTGTCGTTGGCGTTGAAGCGTTTGCGCGCCGCTTGCAGGCGCTCGCGGATCTTGACGGAAACAGGCGTTCCTTCGTGGTCGTCGCTTGGTTCGGGGCGCTCTGCAGCGTCGATTTTCTTCAGCATCCGGGCATCCTAACAGTGAAATATTTGCAAGCCCATCGGGCCTGAAATGCCCATGATTCGGGCTTACAACGCTATGAATTCGATAGCAAAAAATCGGTCACGAGCGGCAGGTGATCGGACATGCGCGACCAGATTGGACCGCGCGGCACCGTGCAGGACACCGGCGTCAGATGCCGACCGTAAATGAAGTCGAGTTGCGCGACCGGCAGCCGCGACGGATAGGTCAGCGTGCGCGGGCCCCGCAGGTCGCCCGAATCGCGCAGGCCGGCCGCGTTCATCGCGTAGCGCATGCGCGCGCCCCAATCGTTGAAGTCGCCCGCAACCACCACCGCTTCGCCCGGCGGGATTTCGCGCGCAATGAATGCATTGAGCAACGCCACCTGCCGCACGCGACTGCCTTTGATGAGGCCCAGGTGCACGACGATCGCGTGCACCGGCCGACCTTCAACCTCGATCACGACGTGCAGCAGGCCGCGCTGTTCGAAGCGGTGGTCCGAAATGTCTTGGTGGCCCTGCCGCAGCACGGGCCAGCGCGTCAAGAGCGCGTTGCCATGTTCGCCATGGCGTGTGACGGCATTGGTTTCATAAACCGCCGTGTAGCCCTCGGGGCACAGAAAGTCGGCCTGCGGCAATGCGGGCCAGCGCGTGAATTGCGCCGCAGCTTGCCGGTTCATCTTGCGCACTTCCTGCAGGCACACGATGTCGGCGTCGAGCTGCTCGATGGCGTGGCCGAGGTTGTGGATTTCGAGGCGTCGCGCCGGCCCGATGCCCTGCACACCCTTGTGGATGTTGTACGTTGCCACGCGGAGCGTGTGGGCGGGAGAATTCATTGCCGAAATTGTGGCAGCAAGAGAATAGCTTCGGCGTTGGACGGGGAAAAGCAGGCGTCGGCCGCCTCGCGGTAAGGCAACCATTTCCATTCGGTGTGCTCGCGCGGCGCGAGCGTCGGCGTCAACCGTTCAGGCACGCACAGGCCGAAGAGGTGCTCGGTGTTGCGCGTGACGCCCGGCGCATAGCGCGCGCGCCACTGCGGGTAGATCTCGTAGACGTTGCGCACCTGCCAGTCGACCAGATGCGGGGCCAGCACGCTGCCTTCGCTGCAATCGATGCCGGTTTCTTCAGCCACTTCGCGGGCGGCCGTCAGGGCGAACGGTTCGTCGGCCGCATCCTTGCTGCCGGTGACCGATTGCCAGAAGTCGACCGCATCGGCCCGCCGGATCAGCAGCACATCGAGCGCCGGCGTGTGGATGACGACCAGCACCGACTCCGGAATCTTCCAGGGCCGGGTGGTCATTGGCGCCTCGCTCAGGCGGCTTCGACGTTGCGCAGGCGGATGTGCAGTTCGCGCAGCTGCTTTTCGTCGACGGGGCTCGGCGCCAGCGTCAGCAAATCCTGCGCGCGTTGGGTCTTGGGGAAGGCGATCACGTCGCGGATCGACTCGGCGCCGGTCATGAGCATCACCAGGCGGTCGAGGCCGATCGCGATGCCGCCGTGCGGCGGTGCGCCGTACTGCAGCGCATCGAGCAAGAAGCCGAACTTGAGCTGCGCATCCTCGGCGCTGATCTTGAGTGCGCGGAACACCTTGCTCTGCACTTCTTCGCGGTGGATACGGACCGAGCCGCCCCCCATCTCGATGCCGTTCAGCACCATGTCGTAGGCCTTGGCGATGCACTTCTCCGGAGCCGTGTCCATCAGGTCTTCATGACCGTCCTTGGGCGCGGTGAACGGGTGGTGCACGGCGGACCAGCGCTGGCCTTCCTCGTCGAACTCGAACATCGGGAAGTCGACGACCCAAAGCGGCGCCCAGCGATCCTCGAACAAACCATTCTTTTTGCCAAAGGCGCTGTGGCCGATCTTCACGCGCAACGCGCCCATGGCGTCGTTGACGATCTTTTCCTTGTCGGCCCCGAAGAACAGGATGTCGCCGTTGCGGGCGCCCGTGCGCGCGATGATCTCGGCCAGCGTCGCGTCGTCGAGGTTCTTCACGATCGGGCTCTGCAGGCCTTCGCGGCCCGCAGCGGCGTCGTTGACCTTGATGTAGGCCAAGCCCTTGGCGCCGTAGATCTTGACGAATTCCTGGTACGCATCGATCTCGCCACGCGAGAGGCCGCCTTCGGCACCGCCGCCCGGCACGCGCAACGCGACGACGCGACCGTCCTGCATGAGTGCCGCGTTCGAGAACACCTTGAACTCGACCCGCTTCATCAGTTCGGTCAGTTCGGTGAACTCGAGCTTGACGCGCAGGTCGGGCTTGTCGGAGCCGTACCTGAACATGGCGTCGCCGTACGTCATGGTGGGGAACACCGGCAGGTCGATGCCCGCCGCGTTGCGGAACATGGTACGCACCATGCCTTCGAACATCTCACGGATTTCTTCTTCGGAAAGGAAGGAGGTCTCGATGTCGATCTGGGTGAATTCGGGCTGGCGGTCGGCGCGCAGGTCTTCGTCGCGGAAGCACTTGACGATCTGGTAGTAGCGGTCGTAGCCGGCCACCATCAGCAGTTGCTTGAAGAGCTGGGGCGACTGCGGCAACGCGAAGAAGCTGCCGTCGTGCACGCGGCTGGGCACGAGGTAGTCGCGCGCGCCTTCGGGCGTCGACTTGCCGAGCATCGGCGTCTCGATGTCGATGAAGCCATTGGCGTCGAGGAACTTGCGCGTTTCCATCGTGACCTTGTAGCGCAGCATCATGTTGCGCTGCATCGCAGGGCGGCGCAGGTCGAGCACGCGGTGCGTGAGGCGCGTGGTTTCGCTCAGGTTGTCGTCGTCGAGCAGGAACGGCGGCGTGACCGACGGGTTGAGCACCTTCAGTTCATGGCACAGCACCTCGATCTTGCCGCTCTTCAAGCCCTCGTTGACCGTGCCTGCAGGGCGCGCGCGCACCAGGCCCGTGACCTGCACGCAGAACTCGTTGCGCAGGCCTTCGGCGATGGCGAAGGTGGAGGCGCGGTCCGGATCGCAGACGATCTGCACATAGCCTTCGCGATCGCGAAGATCGATGAAGATCACGCCGCCGTGGTCGCGGCGACGGTTGACCCAACCGCAAAGGGTGACGGTTTGGCCCATCTGGGCTTCGGTCACGAGACCGCAATAGGAAGAACGCATGGCCATGATGATTTCCGGCGCCGCGAGGGCGCGATTTATTGCTTGATCGCGATCGTGGAAGGGCCGCCCGGAACGACCACCCCCATCGACACGATGTACTTGAGCGCGTCGTCCACGCTCATCTTCAGTTCGATGCAGTCGCTGCGCTTGAGCATCACGAAATAGCCGCCCGTCGGGTTCGGCGTGGTCGGCACATAGACACTCAGGAACTCGCCGCCACCCAGGTGGCGGAGCACTTCGCGGCCGGGTGCGCCGGTCACGAAAGCGATCGTCCAGACGTCTTCACGCGGCCACTGGATCAGCACTGCGGTCCGGAATGCGTTGCCGTTCTCGGAGAACAGCGTGTCGGAGACCTGTTTGACGCTCGAATAGATCGAGCGCACCACCGGGATGCGGCGCACCACGGCGTCGCCCCAACCGAGCAGCCGCTTGCCGACGAAATTGCTGGCGACCGCCCCCACCACCAGCAGGATGGCCAGCGTGAGCAGCACACCCAGGCCGCGCACCTTGTGGTCGAACAGCCACTTTTGCCAGTCTTCGGGCAGCAGCCACAGCGTCTGGTCGAGCGTACCGATGATCCAGTTGAGCACGCCCAGCGTGATCACCAGCGGCACGATCACCAGCAAGCCGGACAACAGCCATTTGCGCAGCGCGAACATGAACGTCTCAGTCGCTCTTGGAAGCAGGCGCCGGGGCGGCGGCCGGGGCGGCAGCGGGCGCGCTCGTGGGTGCGGGTGCCGAAGCAGGTGGAGCGGCCGGTGCGTCCGACTTGCCACTCGAAGCATCGGCAGGCTTGTCGCCCGCCGTACTTTCAGCGGGCTTGCTTTCGGCGGCTTTCTTGCCCCCGCCGTCGCGGAAGTCGGTCACGTACCAGCCCGAGCCCTTGAGCTGGAAACCGGCGGCCGTGACCTGCTTCTCGAACGTGCTTGCGCCGCAGTTCGGACACACCGTGAGCGGTGCGTCGGACATTTTTTGCAGAGCGTCCTTGGCAAAGCCGCAGGAACTGCACTTGTAGGCGTAGATGGGCATGGATAAGGGGAAGCAAAACGCGGCAGGGCGCCGCTTGCAAAGCTCTCGATTATAAGGGTCGGCCCGCGCCGGCACTCCCCTCTCAGACAGAGCCGGTCGCCAGGGGCCGATGCGGCGTGCGCACGTTGCCGACCCATTGCGGCGTCAGCGATCCGGCCAGCATCCCGGCCGCGGACGCCAGCACGCCCGCCAACTGCGCCGGGAATTCAGCGCCCCAAGGCATCGCCAAAAACAGCAGCCACACCCCGATGCCGCACACGATCGACGCCACAGCCCCTTGCGTGGTCGCCCGCTGCCAATACAAGCCGCTCACCAGCGGGACGAAAGCGCCCACCAGCGGCACCTGGTAGGCGCCCGACACCAGCTCGTAGATCGGCGTGCCCTGCATGCGGATCGCATAGGCGAGCACCGCCGCGCTGAACACCAGCACAGTGATGCGCATCGTCAGCAGGTTTTCGCGGTCGGTCCCGGCCGGGCGGAACTGCCGCCAGATGTTCTCGGTGAAGGTCACGCTGGGCGCCAGCAAAGTGGCCGATGCGGTCGATTTGATGGCCGACAGCAGCGCACCGAAAAACAGCACCTGAATCGCAAACGGCATCTTCTCCAGCACCAGCGTGGGCAGCACCTTTTGCGGATCGTCCTTGAGCAGCTGCGCGGTCTGCTCCGGCATGATCAGCAGCGCGCTCGCCACCAGAAACATCGGCACGAACGCGAACAGGATGTACGCGATGCCACCGATGACCGGGCCGCGCGTGGCGGCCTTGACGCTGTGGGCCGACATCACGCGCTGGAACACATCCTGCTGCGGGATCGAGCCCAGCATGATCGTGATCGCCGCGGCGAAGAAGAACACCATGTCCTTGAAGTTGGGCTCGGGCCAGAACTTGAAGAGGTCCTTGCTGACCGCGAAAGCCACCACCTTGTCGGCACCGCCAGCCATTTGTCCGGCGAAGACGGCGATCACCGTCAGGCCGACGACCAGGATGATCATCTGGATGAAGTCGGTCACGGCCACCGACCACATGCCGCCAAACAGCGTGTATGCCAGGATCGACACCACGCCGATCACCATGCCGACAGCGATGCTGATGGTGCCTGCCGACAGCACGTTGAACACCAGCCCCAACGCGGTGACCTGCGCCGACACCCAGCCCAGGTAGCTCAGCATGATGATGAGCGAACACGCCACCTCGACCACGCGACCATAGCGCTCGCGGTAGTAGTCGCTGATGGTCAACAGCGTCATGCGGTACAGCTTGCCAGCGAAAAAGAGCCCGACGAGGATCAGGCACGTGCCGGCGCCGAACGGGTCTTCGATCACGCCGTGCAACCCGCCCTCGATGAACTTGGCCGGGATGCCGAGCACGGTTTCCGAGCCGAACCAGGTCGCGAAAGTGGTGGTCACGATCATGAAGAGCGGCAGGTGCCGTCCGGCGATCGCGAAGTCGGTGGTGTTCTTCACCCGACGAGCAGCCACGAGGCCGATGGCGATGGTGATCAACAGATAGACGACGACCAGGGTTAGCAGCACAGGGGCTCTCCTCTAGAAAATCCTGACGCGCAGCAGCAGCTGCATGGCGAGCAGACCCAATACAAAACCCATGCCACCGTAGACGATCGCCTGGAGCAGCTTGTTGGTGCGCTTCTGCGCGGCCAGAAGTTCCAGCAGTTCGCGCCGGTGGTCCGCCGGGCGATTTTGCAGAAAGTCGTGCAACAGGCGGGGCAGTTGCGGCAACAACTTGGCATAGCGCGGCGCTTCGGCCTTCAGTTCTTCCAACAACTTGCGCGGGCCGATCTGGTCGGTCATCCACTTTTCGAGGAACGGCTTGGCGGTCGCCCAGAGATCGAGCTCGGGATCGAGCTGGCGCCCGAGCCCCTCGATGTTGAGCAGCGTCTTCTGCAGCAGCACCAATTGCGGCTGGATCTCGACGTGGAAGCGTCGCGAGGTCTGGAACAGGCGCATCAGCACCATGCCGAGCGAAATTTCTTTCAGCGGCCGGTCGAAGTACGGCTCGCACACGGTGCGGATCGCTGCTTCGAGCTCGTCGATGCGTGTGCCTTCGGGCACCCAGCCGCTCTCCAGATGCAGTTCGGCGACGCGCTTGTAGTCGCGCCGGAAGAACGCCACGAAGTTTTGCGCCAGGTATTCCTTGTCGGATTCGGTCAGCGTGCCGACGATGCCGAAATCCAGCGAGATGTAGCGCCCGAAGGTCTCGGGCTGCAGGCTCACCTGAATATTGCCCGGGTGCATGTCGGCGTGAAAGAAGCCGTCGCGGAACACCTGCGTGAAGAAGATCGTGACGCCGTCGGTCGCCAGCTTCGGGATGTCGACACCGGCCGCCTTGAGCTTGTCGAGCTGCGCGATCGGCACGCCGGTCATGCGCTCCATGACGATGACCTCCGGATGGCAGAAGTCCCAGTACATCTCGGGGATCAGCACCAGTTCGAGCTTGGCCATGTTGCGCCGGAGTTGCGCGGCGTTGGCGGCCTCGCGCACGAGGTCGAGCTCGTCATGGAGGTATTTGTCGAATTCGCCCACCACTTCGCGCGGCTTCAGGCGCTTGCCGTCGGGCGAAAGGCGCTCGACCCAGCCGGCCATCATCGCCATCAGCGCGAGGTCTTTCTCGATGACGCCGCGCATGTTGGGCCGCAGCACCTTGACCGCCACGTCGCGCAGCGTGCCATCGCGCAGCCGAACCTTGCCGAAATGCACCTGCGCGATCGAAGCACTGGCAATCGGCCTCTCGTCGAACTGCACGAAGATGTCGCTGACCGGGCGGCGAAACGCGCGTTCGATGGTGGCGACCGCGATCGACGAGGCGAACGGCGGCACGCGGTCCTGCAGGAACGCCAGTTCGTCGGCGATGTCGGGCGGCAGCAGGTCGCGCCGGGTCGAGAGCACCTGCCCGAACTTCACGAAGATGGGGCCGAGCCGCTCCAGCGCTTCACGCAAACGCTGCCCGCGCGGCGCATCGAGGTTGCGCCCGACCGACATGATCCGCGCCAGCACGCGCAGCCACGGCTTCTGGAAGCTCGTGAGCACGAGCTCGTCGAGACCGTACCGCAGGGCGATCCAGACGATGAAGACGCCGCGGTAGAAACGACTCATGCGGCGTCGCCCGCAGACCCGGATCCGGGGCCTTGCGGATCCGCAGCGGCGCGGCCACCGACGAACTTGCGCAACGCGTCCACCGCGCGGCGTGCACCGTTGCCAGCGGCATGGGCGGGCACGTCGCCGATCACGCGGGCGAGGTCGTCTTCGACGTCCCAGCGCACATGGTCGACCAGCCAGTTGACTTCGGCCGCCAGCTGGACGTCGCCGACGATCTGCACCGCAGGCTTGTCGCCACGCACCGTCGCGCGCACCAGGCCGAGCGGGGATTCTTCTGTGACGGTGAGCGTCAGGTCGGGCATCGCACCGTCGGGCGCCAGATCGAGCAGACCCGCCGGCGTGGCGACCAGAGCCATCGTGACGAAGCGCCACTGGAACTGCACCACCTTGCCCTGCTGGCGCAAGAGGCGCTGCTGGGCTTCGGGCTCCTGCTGGAGCACATGGTTGAGGAACAACACGGTTCGGTGCTGCACTTCGTGCACCGCCCAGGGCGGCGGCTGCAGGCGCGCGCCGAGCTTGTTGAACAGGTCGCCTAGAAAAGCAAATGGGGACGATGGTGTGGCCATGTCCCCATTATCCCGAATGCGCCCAGCCCGAGGGCTGCCGCGGGTCGTTTACTGCAGTGCTTGCACGCCAGCCACTACCCAGCCGCCCGCGCCGCTGGTCGGCTTGGTCATGTTCCACACCTCGCGGAACGGGCTCGGGCCGGCCGATGCGTCTTCGCGGATCATTCCGGAGAACTCGACGCTCGCCATGTAAGCGTCCGGCAATTCCTCGATGCCGAGCAGCTTGGCGTCCAGCATGACGACATCGGTCTTGTTCGAAATGCCGCCGGTGTGGCCTGCACGGTCCGCGAGCTGGCTCTGGATTTCGTCGACCATGCCGTCGGTCATCATGGAGCGCAGCAGGGTGACGTCGGCGCGGTCCCAGGCATCTTGCAAGGTCACGAAATTGCGCTTGGCGGCGCCAAGGAAGCCGTCGACGTCGAAGCCTGCCGGAATACCCCAGGACTGCGAACCGGCCAACGCCGAACCGATCATGCTGCCGCCAGCCGCCGCACCTGCCGCCGAGAGGCTGCTGCCGTGGCGGTCAAGCTCTGCACCGGGCTGCGCGGGCGTTGCGTCAAAGGCCGTGGACGAACGTTCCCAGGGTCGCGCCGACGCGTCGTTACCGACGTTGGCCGGGCTGTACTGGGCCGGCGCGCTCGCATTGCCGGCGTTGCCTGCACCTTCGAAGGCGAAGCCGCCCTGACGGCTGCCGTTGTTCGTGCCCCCTGAACGGCGGGCGGCGAACATGCGCCATGCCACGACCGCAGCCAGCACGAGGAGCCCGATCAGCAGGATGTTGCCGAAGGCGGCGCCGAGACCGAGCGAATGCGCGAGCCAGGCGAGACCGAGGCCCGCGGCCAGGCCGCCGAGCATCGCGCCCCACGGTCGCTTGGGTGCGGCCGCAGCAGCCGGTGCAGCAGCGCCCGGCTTGGCAGCCGCCGCGTTCTGCGGCGCCACTTGGTTGGGAGCAGCCGGCGGGGTGGCCTGGCGTTGCGTCACGTTGGGCGACTGGCGCCCGAACGAGCCGCCGCCGCCCATGCGCTTGGCCTCGGCAGAAACACCGCCCAGCAGCAACGCCACGGTGAGCAGGGAAACCATCAATTTCGACATACTGTCTCCTCTTTCAATCTTGTCAGTCCTACGTTCAACATTTGATTCCAACATGCAGGGCGACCACGCCACCCGTCATGTTGTGATAGTCCACATGTCCGAATCCGCCCTCTTTCATGAGGGTCTTGAGCTCGTCCTGGCCGGGGTGCATCCGGATGGATTCGGCCAGGTAGCGGTAGCTGGCGTCGTCGCCCGCGACCACCTTGCCCAGGCGCGGCAGCACCTTGAAGGAATACCAGTCGTAAGCTTTCGCGAGCGGCTTGGCCACCTTGGAAAACTCCAGCACGAGCAGCTTGCCGCGCGGCTTGAGCACGCGGTTCATTTCTTTGAGCGCAAGATCCTTGTGCGTCATGTTGCGCAGGCCGAAGGCCACGGTCACCACGTCGAAGTGGTTGTCCGGAAAGGGCAGCTTCTCGGCGTCGCAGACCATCGTCGGCAGCGAGACGCCGGCGTCCAGCAGCCGGTCGCGCCCGGTGCGCAGCATCGCTTCGTTGATGTCGGTGTGCACCACCTCGCCGGTCGCGCCGACCTTCTTGGCGAAGGCCAGTGCCAGGTCGCCGGTGCCGCCCGCGATGTCCAGCACCTTCGAACCTTCGCCGACATTGGCGACCATGACGGTGTACGCCTTCCAGGCACGGTGCAACCCCATCGACATGAGGTCGTTCATGAGGTCGTAACGGGTAGCGACCGAATCGAAGACGCCGCGCACGCGTTGCGCCTTGTCTTTTTCGTCGACCGATTCGAAGCCGAAGTGGGTGGTGCTCATGCGCCCGATGTTAGGGCGTAAGCACCGGCGTCAAGAGGGTGACCCCGCCGAACAGCGGGCTTTCTCAGTGCGAGGCGCAGCCATGTCCGCCGCCGAGCGGCATCGGCGCATCGCGATCGATGCCGGCTTCGGCGAGCCGCGTCGCATACGCGGCCCAGAGTTCGGCCTCCTTTGACCCCAGCTCGTACAGCAGATCCCACGAATAGATGCCGCTTTCGTGCCCGTCGCTGAACACCGGCTTCACGGCATAGTTGCCGACCGGTTCGAGCTCGACGAGGCTGACGTTCCGCTTGCCTGTCTGCAGCACTTCCTGACCCGGGCCATGGCCCTGCACTTCCGCGGAGGGCGAGTAGATGCGCAAAAGCTCGAACGGAATGCGGAAGTTCGCGCCATCCGAAAATCCGACTTCCAGCACGCGCGAGGCGCCATGCACGGTGATCGAACGCGGCGTTGGTGCGCCAGCTTGCAAGCCTGCCATCAAATGCTCCTCACGCCGCAGCGCTCAACGCGGCCGGCCATCACACCAGCACCCGCTCGATGCCGCCGCTGTTGGCCGCGGCGACGTACTCGGGCAACCACTTTTCGCCGAGGATCTGGTTGGCCATTTCGACCACGATGTAGTCGGCTTCGAGCAGGCCGTTGTTCAAATCGTTGCCGTAGCGGGAGAGACCCTGCAGGCAGCTCGGACAGCTGGTGAGGATCTTCACGTTGCCCTTCGCCTCGACCTTGCCGCTCTCGCGCAGCTGCGCTTCGCCCTTTTTCAGCTCTTCTTCCTTGCGAAATCGGATCTGCGTCGAGATGTCGGGCCGCGTAACGCCCAGCGTGCCCGATTCGCCGCAGCAGCGGTCGTTCTTGAGCACGTTGTCGCCGACCAGCGCCTTCACCGTCTTCATCGGGTCCTGCAGCTTCATGGGGCTGTGGCAGGGGTCGTGGTACAGGTAGCCACCACCGCTGGCCGCGCCCAGCGTGATGCCCTTCTCCAGCAAATATTCGTGGATGTCGATGATCCGGCAACCCGGGAAGATCTTGTCGAACTGGTAACCCTGCAACTGGTCGTAGCAGGTGCCGCAGCTCACCACCACGGTCTTGATGTCGAGGTAGTTGAGGGTGTTGGCGACACGGTGGAAGAGCACGCGGTTGTCGGTGATCATCTTCTCGGCCTTGTCGAACTGGCCGCTGCCGCGCTGGGGGTAGCCGCAGCACAGATAGCCGGGCGGCAGCACCGTCTGCACGCCGGCGTGCCACAACATCGCCTGCGTGGCCAGGCCGACCTGCGAGAACAGGCGCTCCGAGCCGCAGCCGGGGAAGTAGAAGACGGCCTCGGTTTCGGCCGTGGTCGCCTTCGGGTTGCGGATGATCGGCACGTAGTCGGCATCTTCGATGTCGAGCAGCGCGCGTGCCGTCTGCTTGGGCAGACCGCCGGGCATCTTCTTGTTGATGAAGTGAACGATCTGTTCCTTGATCGGCGCCGCACCCAGCGTGGCCGGCGGCGCTGCCGTCTGCTTGCGCGCGACCCGACGCAAAAGATCGTTGGCCAGTCGCTGCGCCTTGAAGCCGATGCCGACCATGCCGACGCGCATCGCCTTGATGGTCTGCGGGTTGGTGGCGTTCAAGAACAGCATCGCGACCGCGTTGCCGGGCCGGAACGACTTCTGCCCCATCTTGCGCAACAGGTTGCGCATGTTCATCGACACGTCGCCGAAGTCGATCTTCACCGGGCAGGGCGACAGGCACTTGTGGCACACCGTGCAGTGGTCGGCCACGTCCTCGAACTCTTCCCAATGCTTGATGCTGACGCCGCGGCGCGTCTGCTCCTCGTACAAAAAGGCCTCGACCAGCAGCGAGGTCGCCAGGATCTTGTTGCGCGGGCTGTAGAGCAGGTTGGCACGCGGCACGTGCGTTGCGCACACCGGCTTGCACTTGCCGCAGCGCAGGCAGTCCTTGACCGAATCGGCGATGGCGCCGATGTCGCTCTGCTGCATGATCAGCGACTCGTGGCCCATGAGGCCGAAGCTCGGCGTGTAGGCGTTGGTCAGATCGGCATGCAGACCGTGTGACGCCGGCGTATCTGCACGCAGCAGCTTGCCCTTGTTGAAGCGCCCTTCCGGGTCAACGCGCTGCTTGTAATCGGTGAAAGGCTGCAGCTCGGCATCCGTCAGGAATTCCAGCTTGGTGATGCCGATGCCGTGCTCGCCGGAGATCACGCCGTCCAGGCTGCGCGCCAGCGCCATGATGCGCACCACGGCGGCATGCGCGGTCTGCAGCATCTCGTAGTTGTCGCTGTTGACCGGCAGGTTGGTGTGCACGTTGCCGTCGCCCGCGTGCATGTGCAGCGCGACCCACACGCGGCCCTTGAGCACGCGCTGGTGGATGGCATTGCATTCGGCGAGGATCGGCACGAACTCGTCGCCGGTGAAAATCTTGGCGAGCGGCGCCTTCAGCTCGGTCTTCCAGCTCGCGCGCAGCGAATGGTCCTGCAGTTGCGGGAACAGCGCATCGATGTCGCCGAGCCAGCTCAGCCAGCGCGCGCGAACCTGACGCACCAGCGCGATCGCCTGCTGCACCCTGCTCTCGAGCAGTTCTGCGCTCGGGATGTCGTTGGCGTCGTCGGTCTTGCCCAACGGCAGGTTGCCGCGCGCAAGGAACGCTTCGAGCGCATCGGCGAGCGCCGCCTTGTTCTGCAGCGACAGCTCGATGTTGATGCGCTCGATGCCGTCGGTGTACTCGGCCATGCGCGGCAGCGGGATCACCACGTCTTCGTTGATCTTGAAGGCGTTGGTGTGGCGGCTGATGGCGGCCGTGCGCTTGCGGTCCAGCCAGAATTTCTTGCGCGCCTCGGGGCTGATGGCGATGAAGCCTTCGCCACTGCGCGAGTTCGCGATGCGCACCACTTCCGACGTCGCACGGGCCACGTCGTCGGCATCGTCGCCCGCGATGTCGCCGAACAGCACCATCTTCGGCAGGCCACCGTGCTTCTTCGATTTGGTCGCGTAACCGACCGCCTTCAGGTAGCGATCGTCGAGGTGTTCGAGGCCCGCCAGCAACACGCCCGAGCGCTTTTGCTCGGCGAACATGAAGTCCTTGATCTCGACGATGCTGGGCACCGCGTCCTTCGCGTTGCCGAAGAACTCGAGGCACACGGTGCGCGTGTGTGCCGGCATCTTGTGCACCACCCAGCGACAACTGGTGATGAGGCCGTCGCAGCCCTCTTTCTGGATGCCAGGGAGGCCCGACAGGAACTTGTCGGTCACGTCCTTGCCGAGGCCTTCCTTGCGAAAGGTCTTGCCTTCGATGTCGAGGCGCTCGGTGCGCAGATGCGTCTTGCCGTCCGCCGCGAAATAGTTCAGTTCGAACACCGCGCGCTCGGCGTCGTGGATCTTGCCGAGGTTGTGGCCGATGCGCGTGACCTCGAGCCATTCGGCCTGCGGCGTCACCATCCGCCACGACGCGAGGTTGTCGAGCGCGGTGCCCCACAGCACGGCCTTCTTGCCGCCCGCGTTCATCGCGACGTTGCCGCCGACGCACGACGCTTCGGCCGAGGTCGGGTCGACCGCGAACACGTAGCCGCCGCGCTCGGCCGCATCGGCCACGCGCTGCGTCACCACGCCGGCCTCGGTCCAGATCGTCGGCACCGGTGCGTCGAGCCCCGGCAGCGCGCGCATCTCGACCTCGGTCATTGCTTCCAGCTTTTCGGTGTTGATCACCACGCTGTCCCAGGTCAGGGGAATCGCGCCGCCCGTGTAGCCGGTGCCGCCGCCGCGCGGAATGATGGTCAAGCCGAGTTCGATGCAGCCCTTGACCAGGCCGGCCATCTCGGTTTCGGTGTCGGGGCACAGCACGACGAACGGGTATTCCACCCGCCAGTCGGTCGCGTCGGTCACGTGCGACACGCGCGACAGGCCGTCGAACTTGATGTTGTCCTTGGCCGTCAACCGGCCGAGGACACGAGTGGCTTTGCGGCGCAGCGCAGCGACGTCGCGGAACATCGTGTCGAAGCCGGCGATGGCCCGGGACACCAGCGCCGCGAGCTCGCCCACCAGCACATCGCGCTCGGCATCGACATCGGGCGTGCGGCGCTTGCCGACCTCGGTCAGCCGGTGGTTCAGCGCATCGACCAACTGGCCGCGACGGCGCGGGTTGTCGAGCAGGTCGTCGACGAGATAGGGGTTGCGCTGGACCACCCAGATGTCGCCCAGCACCTCGTAGAGCATGCGGGCGGAGCGCCCGGTGCGGCGCTCGCCGCGGAGCACCTGCAGCAGTTCCCAGCCGCGCTCGCCCAGGAGGCGAATCGCGATTTCTCGATCGGAAAAGCTGGTGTAGTTGTAGGGGATCTCGCGAAGTCGCGCGGGCTCTTCGGCCTGCGACAACAACGCGGTCAACGCGGTCGGAGCATTCATCGGGAAGTGGGGCCTCGGTCGGGCGCTGCGCACCCTCTTGCCGGGGTGGCGATTTTAGGTCAGGCCCCGAATCCGCGCCCGGCGCTCAGAACAACACCCGACTCCGGATCGTCCCCGGCACCAGCGCCAGCTTTTCCAGCGCCAGATCGGACGACGCTGCGTCGATGTCCATCACCACGTAACCGACCTTCTCGTTCGTCTGCAGGAACTGCGAGGAAATGTTGATGTGGTTGTCCGCGAAGATCTGGTTGATCTGCGACAACACGCCCGGCACGTTGTGATGGATATGGAGTAAACGGTGCTTGCCCGGGTGCGCCGGCAGCGCGACCTCGGGAAAGTTGACCGACGAGGTCGAGGTGCCGTTGTCGCTGTACTTCACCAGCTTTTCCGCCACCTCGCCGCCGATGTTGGCCTGCGCCTCCATCGTCGAGCCGCCCACGTGCGGCGTGAGGATCACGTTGTCCAGCCCGCGCAACGGCGACTGGAATTCTTCATTGTTGCTGCCGGGCTCGACCGGGAACACGTCGATGGCAGCGCCCCAAAGCTTGCCGCCCTTCACGGCGTCGGCGAGTGCATCGATATCGACCACCGTGCCGCGCGCCGCGTTGATCAGGATGCCGCCCTGCTTCATCGCCGCGATCTCGGCCGGACCGATCATCCACTGCGTCGACGGCAGCTCGGGCACGTGCAGGCTCACGATGTCGCTCTGCGCCAGCAGGTCGTGCAGCTGCGGCACCTGCCGCGCGTTGCCCAGCGGCAGCTTGCTGACCACGTCGTAGAACGCCACGTGCATGCCGAGCCCTTCGGCCAGCACCGACAACTGCGTGCCGATGGAGCCGTAGCCGACGATGCCGAGCGTCTTGCCGCGAATTTCGTGGGAGTTGGCCGCGGACTTCATCCAGCCGCCGCGGTGCACCAGCGCGTTCTTGGCCGGGATGCCGCGCAACAGCAGGATCGCCTCGGCCAGCACCAGTTCGGCCACCGAGCGCGTGTTGGAATACGGCGCGTTGAACACGGCCACACCGCGCTCGCGCGCCGCGTTCAGGTCGACCTGGTTGGTGCCGATGCAAAAACAGCCGACGGCGACCAGCTTGGGCGCGGCCGACAGCACGTCGGCGGTCAGCTTGCTCTGCGACCGGATGCCCAGGAAATGAACATCGGCCAGCTTGGCCTTCAGTTCTTCGCCCTGTAGCGCCGTGGTCATGGTTTCAATCTGCGTGTAGCCCGCTCCCCGGATGGTCTCCAGCGCCGACGGGTGGATGTTTTCCAGCAACAGGAACTTGATCTTGCTTTTGTCCAGAGAGGTCTTCGTCATGCGGGGAAGGCTAGCATGGTGCACCGCAGCAAGCGGACGCCGCGCACCAAGGTCGGGCACCCAAAAGGGTTTCCCCGGTTGGTCGCCGCGGTGACTCCGTGCGACAAGGGAAGACGCAGAACCGTCATGCAAATGACCTAGCATCCGCCCTTTTGTTTTCCCCTTCAGGAGTCTTCATGCGATTCAAAACGCTCGCCATGGCCTCGGCGCTGGCCGCCACGCTGTGCACCACGGCGCAGGCCCAAACCGAAATCCAGTGGTGGCATTCGATGACCGCCGTCAACGGCGAATGGGTCAACGACCTGGCCAGGCAGTTCAACGAAAGCCAGAAGGAATACAAGGTCGTGCCGACGTTCAAGGGCACCTATGACGAATCGATGACTGCATCGATCGCTGCTTTTCGCGCCGGCAACGCGCCGAACATCTTGCAGGTGTTCGAAGTCGGCACTGCCACCATGATGGCGAGCAAGAATGCAATCGTTCCGGTCGGCAAGGTAATGAAGGACGCCAGTGAAAAGTTCGACCCGGCTGCCTACATCCCGGCGGTGGCGGGGTATTACACGGCGCCAAACGGCCAGATGTTGAGCTTCCCGTTCAACAGCTCCACCACCGTTTTCTACATCAACAAGGACGCCTTCAAGGCGGCGGGCATCCCGACCGACAAGCTGCCCGCGACCTGGCCCGAAGTGACTGCGGCCGCCGCCAAGCTCAAGGCCGCCGGCCACAAGTGCCCCTTCACGACCGCCTGGCAGGGTTGGACCCAACTTGAGAGCTTCTCGGCGTGGCACAACGTCGAGTTCGCGACCAAGAGCAACGGCCTGGCCGGCCTCGACGCGCGCATGAAGATCAACTCGCCGCTGCATGTTCGTCACATCGAAAACCTGGCCAACATGGCCAAGCAGGGCCTCTTCATCTACAAGGGCCGCGGCAACGTGCCCGAAGCGAGCTTCGTGTCGGGCGAGTGCGCCATGATCAACACGTCGTCGGGCTTCTACGGCAACGTGGCCAAGAATGCCAAGTTCGCATACGCCGTTGCCCCGCTGCCGTATTACCCGGACGTGCCGGGCGCGCCGCAGAACACCGTGATCGGCGGCGCCAGCCTCTGGGTCATGGCCGGCAAGAAGCCCGAGGAATACAAGGGCGTGGCCAAGTTCTTCACCTTCATCTCCAGCCCTGAAGTCCAGTCGGCCAGCCACAAACGCACGGGCTACCTGCCCGTGACCCTGGCCGCGTACAAGCTGACCGAGGACTCCGGCTTCTACAAGCAGAACCCCGGCACCGACGTCGCCGTGACGCAGATGATCCGCAAGGTCACCGACAAGAGCCGCGGTATTCGCCTGGGCAACTACGTGCAGATTCGCGCGATCGAGGACGAAGAGCTGGAGAACGTGTGGAACGGCAAGAAGACTGCGAAGGAAGCGCTGGACGAGATCGTCAAGCGCGGGAACGAGCAGCTCGAACGCTTCCAGAAGGCCAACAAAGGCTGATCGCCAGACGATCGGCGCACCGGGCCTTCGTGTCCGGCTAATATCCGCCCCGCCCGCTTGCCCTCCTGACGAGGGTGGCCGGGCGGGATTTTTCTTATAAGGGACACATGGAAAAACGCGTCGTATTCAAATCGAGCTGGCTGCCCTGGCTCCTGATCGTTCCGCAGATGACGGTGATCCTCGTGTTTTTCTTCTGGCCGGCCGCGCAGGCCATCCTGCAGTCGCTGCAGCAGCAGGACGCGTTCGGCACCTCGGTGGAATTCGTGGGACTCGACAATTTCAGGCAGCTGATCGACGATCCGTCCTACCTGGATTCGTTCAAGACCACCGCGCTGTTCTCGGTGCTGGTCGCGGTCATCGGCATCAGCCTGTCGTTGATGCTGGCGGTGTTCGCGGACCGCATCCTGACCGGTGGCATGTTCTACAAGACCATGCTGATCCTGCCCTATGCCGTGGCGCCGGCCGTGGCCGCCGTGCTCTGGGTCTTCATGTTCTCGCCGTCGCTCGGCGTGGTCTCGTATGCACTCGGCAAGTTCGGCGTCGACTGGAACCACCTGCTCAATTCGACGCACGCCATGACGCTGATCGTGATGGCGGCGGTGTGGAAACAGATCTCCTACAACTTCCTGTTCTTCCTCGCGGGTCTGCAGTCGATTCCCAAGTCACTGATCGAAGCGGCCGCCATCGACGGTGCCAAGCCCTGGCGCCGCTTCTGGACGGTGCAGTTTCCGCTGCTCACGCCCACCACGTTCTTCCTGCTGGTGATCAATGTCGTCTACGCGTTTTTCGATACCTTCGCGATCGTCGACGCCGCCACACAGGGCGGACCTGGCAGGGACACCACCATCCTGGTCTACAAGGTCTACCACGACGGCTTCAAGGCCATGGACCTGGGCGGCTCTGCGGCGCAATCCGTGGTGTTGATGCTCATCGTGGTGCTGCTGACCGTGGTGCAGTTCCGCTACGTCGAAAAGAAAGTGAACTATTGACATGGTCGAAAAACGCGGAACCC
The DNA here is from genome assembly GCF_001577265.1 of Variovorax sp. PAMC 28711. Taxonomy (NCBI): domain Bacteria; kingdom Pseudomonadati; phylum Pseudomonadota; class Betaproteobacteria; order Burkholderiales; family Comamonadaceae; genus Variovorax; species Variovorax sp. PAMC 28711. The sequence continues at coordinate 1,010,846 of NZ_CP014517.1, forward strand.
ATGGGATTCTGGCGCACGTGGTGATGGTGCTCGGCGTCTTCGTCGTCGCTTTCCCACTCTATCTCGCCTTCGTAGCGTCCACCCACACGGCGCAGGAAATCGTCCAGGCCCCCATGCCGCTGCTGCCCGGCAGCAACTTCTGGGCGAGCTACAAGGCTGCCTTGTTCGGCAGCGAGAACGCCGTCGGCTCCAATGCACCGGTCGCCCACATGATGTGGGTGAGCTTCGTGACCGCCATGGTCATCGCCATCGGCAAGATCTCGATCTCGCTCTTATCGGCCTTCGCGATCGTGTACTTCAAGTTTCCGTTTCGCAAGACGGTGTTCTGGATGATCTTCGTCACGCTGATGCTCCCCGTGGAGGTGCGCATCCTGCCCACCTACAAGGTGCTGTCGGATCTGAACATGCTCAACACCTACGCGGGCCTCACGATCCCGCTGATCGCGTCGGCCACCGCGACGTTCCTGTTTCGGCAGTTCTTCATGACGGTGCCGGACGAACTGACCGAAGCCTCGCGCATGGACGGCGCGAGCCCCATGCGCTTCTTCATCGACGTGCTGCTGCCGCTCTCGAAGACCTCGATCGCGGCGCTCTTCGTGATCCAGTTCATCTACGGATGGAATCAGTATCTTTGGCCTTTGCTCGCAACCACCAACGAAGACATGTACCCCGTGGTGATCGGCATCAAACGGATGATGGCCGGCGGCGACGGCCAACAGGAATGGAACGTCATCATGGCCACAGCGATCCTGGCGATGCTGCCGCCCGCACTGGTCGTGGTGCTGATGCAAAAATGGTTCGTCAAGGGCCTGGTTGATACAGAGAAATAAAAAATGGCTGCTCTTTCCCTTCGCAACGTCATCAAGCGCTACGGCGTCGGCCCCAAGGCCAACCAGGTGATCCACGGCGTGAGCGCCGAGATCGCCGACCACGAATTCATCGTCATCGTCGGGCCTTCGGGCTGCGGCAAGTCGACCCTGCTGCGCATGGTCGCGGGCCTCGAAGAGGTGTCGGCCGGCGAGATCCTCATCGGCAATCGCGTGGTGAACGAGCTCGAACCGTCCGAACGCGATATCGCCATGGTGTTCCAGAACTACGCGCTCTACCCGCACATGAGCGTGTTCGACAACATGGCCTATGGCCTGAAGATCGCCAAGGTGCCGGTGCCCGAGATCAAGACGCGCGTCGACAAGGCCGCAAAGATCCTTGAACTGGGCCACCTGCTCGAGCGCAAGCCGCGCGAGTTGTCGGGCGGCCAGCGTCAGCGCGTCGCCATGGGCCGCGCGATCGTGCGTCAGCCGCAGGTGTTCCTGTTCGACGAACCGCTGTCGAACCTCGACGCCAAGCTGCGCGCGCAAACGCGTCTCGAAATCCAGAAGCTGCACCGCGAGCTCGGTATCACCTCGTTGTTCGTCACGCACGACCAGGTCGAGGCGATGACGCTGGCGCAACGCATCATCGTGATGAACGGCGGCGTGATGGACCAGTTCGCCACGCCCGAAGAGGTTTACAACCGCCCCGCCACGACCTTCGTGGCGAGCTTCATCGGGTCGCCGCCGATGAACCTGCTCAAGCACGCGCCGGGCGTGCGGCCCGGCCAGATTCTCGGCATCCGCCCCGAACACATGGCGCTCGACGAAAGCGGCTGGACCGTGCAGGTCGAACAGGTCGAACTGCTGGGCGCCGAGCGCCTGGTCTACGGCCGCATCGGCGACGAGCAGATCATCATGCGCGCCGATGCGAGCGACCATCCGCCGGTGACCGGCGACACGGTGAAGATCGCCGCACGCCCCGACAAGCTGCACTGGTTCGACGCCGGCTCCGGAAAACGGGCCGACTGACCGATGACCACGCTGGCGCCCTGGCCCTACCCGCGCTGGATCGCGCATCGGGGCGCCGGCAAGCTGGCGCCCGAGAACACGCTGGCGGCTTTCAGGCTCGGCGCGGCGCACGGTTATCGCATGTTCGAGTGCGATGCCAAGCTGAGCGCCGACGGCGTGCCGTTCCTCATGCACGATGCGACGCTGGCCCGCACCACCAACGGCGGCCAAGGGGTCGGAGGCGAACTGCCGTGGCACGCGCTGTCGCAGTTCGACGCGGGCAGCTGGCATTCGCGCGTTTTCGCCGGCGAGCCGCTCTGCACGCTGGAACACGCGGCCCGCTTCTGCCGCGCCAACGGCTATCTGCTCAACATCGAGATCAAGCCCACGCCGGGCACCGAGCGCCAGACCGGCGAAGTGGTGGCGCAGCATGCGGCGCGCCTCTGGCACGGCGCGGCCATCGCGCCGCTGCTCACCTCTTTCCAGGTCGAAGCGCTGGAAAGCGCCGCGGCCGCACAACCTGAACTTCCGCGCGGCTTGCTCCTCGACGCGCTGCGCGACGGCTGGCTCGCCACGGCGCAGCGGCTCGGCTGCGCGGCCATCGTGTGCAACCACGCGCTGTGGGACATCGGCACCGTGGCAGGGGCCAAGGCCGCAGGTCTGCGCACGCTGAGTTACACGGTCAACGACGACGGGGCCGCGCAACGCCTGATCGACCTCGGCACCGACGGCATCATCACGGACAGGGTCGACCTGTTCACGCCCTCCTGATCGGTGCCCGGCTTCCATGACCGTGCCATGACCTGGACACAACGCCTCGCGACCGTGCTGCTGGCGGTCGCACTGAGCAGCGCTGCCTTCGCGCAGGACAACAACCCTCCCGCCCCCGAGCCCGAACGGAACGTCGCCGAATTGCGCGCGCAACTCGACAAGATCCCGGCGACCGTGAAGACCAATGCCGGCGTGCGCAGTCTGCTCGCGCAGATCAACGACATCGGCGCCGAGGTCGACAAGTTCGTCGCCTCGCGCAGCGGACAGTTGGCCGATCTCAATGCGCGCCTCGGCGAGCTCGGCAATCCGCCGGCCGCCGGCGCGACCGAAGACCCCGACATCACGCGGCAGCGCGCCACGTTGACCAGGCAGCGCAACGCGCTCGACGCCGATGTCCGCCTTGCCAAGCTGCTCACGATCGACGCCCAGCAGCGCGGCAGCGACCTGCTTTCGCAGCGCCGTGCGCTGTTCGAGGCCCAGCTCACGGAACGCGCTGCATCGCCGCTCGGTGCCGAGTTCTGGAGCGACCTGCGCGTCGCCTGGAGCGACGACACGCAGCGCATCCGTGCCCTCGCGAGCGAACTGAAAACCAGCGTGGCGGTCGCGCGCCAACCGGCACACCGTACCGCCGTGCTCGGCGCGCTGGTCGTCGCCCTCCTCGTTGCGCTGCTTGGCAACCGGCTGGCCGAACACGGGCTGGCGCGGCTGGCGGCGCGCTTCCTGCCCGCTGGCCGGCTGCGCCGCTCGCTGCTGGTGATCGCGATCGTCGCGACGAACGTGCTGCTGGTCGCGGCGGCTGCGCACTGGGCGTTCTACGTGCTCGACCAGCACGGCGTCTGGGGGCCGCAGGCGCGCAAGGCGATGCTGGCCGTGGTGCAGTCGCTGATCTTCATCGCCTTCGTGGTAGGGCTCGGGCGTGCGCTGCTTTCGGCGGGGCGGCCGTCATGGCGGCTGCCACCGATGTCCGAGGCCGTGGCTGTGCGTCTTGCACCGATGCCGTGGCTGGTCGCACTCGTGGCGGCGTTGGTATGGGCACCGGCGCAGATCAATGCGTTGGTCGACGCCAGCTTCGCCGCCGTGGTCGCGACGCACGTGCTGACCGCGCTTTCGCTGACCGCGCTCACTGGCATCGTGCTGCAGCGTTTGAGACCGCTGCGGGCCGAAGCGGTCACCGAAGACGGCACCGAGAAACCGGCCGAGCGGCCGATGTGGGTCGGCATCCTGCTGGCCTGCGTCGCCGTCTTGATGGTGGCGATCTGGGTGCTGGTGGCGGCAGGCTATGTGGCGATGGCGAGTTTTCTCGCATCGCAGCTGACCTGGAGCGGCATCGTCGCGGCGGCGTTCTACGTGCTCTTCAAGTTCGTCGACGACGTCTTCATGGCGACGGTCTCGTCGAAGAGTGCGTTCGGTCAGCGCCTCGAAAGGAGTTTCGGGCTGGCATCGACCACGCTCGACCAGTCGGCGGTGGTGCTGTCGGGGGTCGCGCGGACCGCCCTTTTCTTCTACATGATGGTCGCGCTGATCACGCCGCTGGGCACCAGCCCGGCCGAAGTGTTCCAGCGCAGCGGCAAGGTGAGCAGCGGGCTGAAGATCGGCGAATTCCAGGTGGTGCCCGGCGCGATCGTCAGTGCGATCGTGGTGCTGCTGGCGGGCTTCGTGCTGCTGCGCGTGTTCAAAAGATGGCTCGAAAACAGTTATTTGCCCGAGACCGCGCTCGAGCCCGGCATGCGCAGTTCGATCACCACGCTGCTGGGCTACGTCGGCACGATCTTGGTGGTGGCCTTTGCCATGTCTGCGTTGGGCATCGGGGTCAACCGCATCGCGTGGGTGGCGAGCGCGTTGTCGGTGGGCATCGGGTTCGGTCTGCAGGCGATCGTGCAGAACTTCATCTCCGGACTGATCCTCCTGGCTGAGCGGCCGGTGAAGGTGGGCGACTGGGTCGTGCTCGGCACCGCCGAGGGCGACGTGAAGCGCATCAACGTGCGCGCCACGGAAATCCAGTTGGGCGACCGCTCCACGCTGATCGTGCCCAACTCGGAATTCATCACCAAGACCGTGCGCAACATGACGCTGGCCAACGCCGAAGGCCGCGTGCTCATTCGCTTGCCGATGCCGCTGACCACCGACGCGCACCGCGCCCGCGACGTGATGCTGGCCGCCTGCGGCGACCACGCCAAAGTGCTGCCCTCGCCCGAACCTTCGGTGATGCTCGACGGCATCGAGAGCGGCTTTCTGATCTTCCAGCTGATCGCGTATGTGCAGAGCCCGCGGCTGGCGGGCGGCGTGCGGAGCGACCTGCTGTTCACCATCCTCGACGGGCTGAACTCGGCCCAGTTACCGCTCGCCGCCTACGCGGCGGCACCGATGCCGGGACCGGCGCCGGAGCCTTCCACGGTGCCGGGACCCGATCCCGGACCGCGCACCGCGTGACGCTCAGCGGCGCCAGGCCTTTGCCAGCAACCACTGGCCGGTACCGCAAACGGCCACCAGCGCGGCATAGGTGTTCATCATTCCGTCGCGTCCGTAGAACGCGAGGCCAGCCGCGAGCACCGCGACGCCCGCTGCGAAATTGACCGCGGCCTGAGTCCATAGCGCGGGCGCGCCAGCCTGCTTCTTAACCAACAACCGCGCGGCCAACGCAAGCACAATCGCCACGAAAAAGGCCGGTGCCACGAAATTGAGCAGGTGAGTCGTCAGGTCGAGCGGAGACATGGAGGGAGCCGTGGAAAAGGTGCGTATCGCCGCCATTGTCCCGGCCATCCAGACGAAGAAGGCCAAGGTGCGCCATAAATTTTATAATCGTGGTCTATGTCAGTCTGGGCCCTCGGGTTGAACCACACGACCGCGCCGCTCGATCTGCGCGGTCGTTTCGCGTTCGCGCTCGATCAGCTGGCCCCGACCCTGCAGAGTTTGCGCAGTTCCTTCCCCGCTGGACGCCATCCGCAAGTGGAGGCCGCGATCATCTCCACCTGCAATCGTACCGAGATCTACTGCGCCGCGGACCACATCGCGCTGGAGCACACCGTCGGCTGGCTCGCCGAGAGCGGCGGTGTCGCGCCCAACCTGCTGCGCTCGCATGCCTACACGCTGCACGACGACGCGGCGGCACGTCACGCCTTTCGCGTGGCCAGCGGGCTGGATTCGATGGTGCTCGGTGAGGCGCAGATCCTCGGCCAGATGAAAGACGCCGTGCGCGCCGCCGAAACCGCCGGCGCGCTCGGCAGCACGCTCAACCAGTTGTTCCAGCGCTCTTTCGCGGTCGCGAAGGAAGTGCGCACCGCGACCGAAATCGGCGCGCATTCCATCAGCATGGCCGCCGCCGCGGTGCGCCTGGCCGGCCAGCTGTTCGAAGACCTGAAGGAGACGCGGGTGCTGTTCGTCGGCGCCGGCGAAATGATCGATCTCGCGGTGACCCACTTCGCGGCCAAAGAGCCGAAGAGCATCACCATCGCCAACCGCACGCTGGAGCGCGGCGAAAAGCTCGCCTCGCGCTTCGGCGGCGAGGCGATGCGACTGGCCGATCTGCCGGCGCGGCTCGCCGAATTCGACATCGTCGTGAGCTGCACCGCGAGCACGCTGCCGCTCATCGGCCTCGGCGCCGTGGAACGCGCGCTCAAGGTGCGCCGGCATCGCCCGATGTTCATGGTCGACCTCGCGGTGCCGCGCGACATCGAGCCCGAAGTGAAGGCGCTCGAAGACGTCTATCTCTACACCGTCGACGACCTCGCGCAGGTGGTGCAACAGGGCCATGCCAGCCGCCAGGCTGCGGTGGCCCAGGCCGAAGTGATCATCGACGCCGGTGTGCAGAGCTTCATGCACTGGCTCGACCAGCGCGGCACCGTGCCGCTGATCCAGCAGCTCAACGCGCAGGCCGACGACTGGCGCAGCGCCGAGTTGGCGCGTGCACGCAAGCTGCTCGCCCGGGGCGAGCCGGTCGACGCGGTGCTCGAAGCGCTGTCGCGCGGCCTGACCCAGAAGATGCTGCACGGCGCGATGGCCGAGCTACACGCCGGCGACGCCACGGCGCGGGCGCAAACGGCGCAAACCATCTCGCGACTGTTCCTGCGCAAAGAGCGTTAGCGACGGTGGTCGCTCGGGCTGCACCTCGCGGCTTTTTCGCTTTCCGTTGCGCGCTGCAGCGGCCTCCCCTCTTTTCCGTTGACCTTGCCGTGAAACCCTTCCTCCGTCACCAACTCGAGCGCTATACGCAACGCCTCGGCGAACTCGACTTCCTGCTGTCGCGCGAAGACATCATGGGCGACATGGCGCAGTACCGCACCATTTCCAGGGAGCACGCCGAGGTTACGCAGCTTGCCGTGCGCTATGCGCGCTACCAGCAGCGCGAGGCCGACGTTGCCGCCGCGCGCGAAATGCTGAACGATCCCGACATGGGCGAGATGGCCCAGGAGGAAATCGCGGAGGGCGAGGCCGAGTTGGTGCAGATCGAAGACGGGCTGCAGCGCCTGTTGCTGCCGCGCGACCCGGACGACGAACGCAATGCGTTTCTCGAAATCCGCGCAGGCACCGGTGGCGACGAGTCGGCGCTTTTCGCCGGCGACCTGTTGCGCATGTACACGCGTTACTGCGAGCGCGCGGGCTGGCGCTGCGAGATCGTGAGCGAATCGCAGAGCGAACTCGGCGGTTACAAGGAAGTGGTCGTGCGCGTCGTGGGTGATGCCGCCTTCGGCCGCCTGCGTTTCGAATCGGGCGGCCACCGCGTGCAGCGCGTGCCAGCGACCGAAACGCAGGGCCGCATCCATACCAGCGCCTGCACCGTGGCGGTCATGCCGGAGCCGGACGAGGCGCTGGCCGTCAAGCTCAACCCGGCCGATCTGCGCATCGACACCTTCCGCGCCAGCGGCGCCGGCGGCCAGCACATCAACAAGACCGACTCGGCCGTGCGCGTGGTGCACTTGCCGACCGGCATCGTGGCCGAGTGCCAGGACGGCCGCAGCCAGCACGCCAACAAGGCGAAGGCGCTGCAGGTGCTGCAGGCGCGCATCCAGGAAAAGGAGCGCAGCGAGCGTGCCGCGAAAGAGGCGGCGCTGCGCAAGGGGCTGGTGGGCAGCGGCGACCGCTCCGACCGCATCCGCACCTACAACTTTCCGCAGGGCCGGCTCACGGACCACCGCATCAACCTCACGCTCTACAAGCTGCTGTCGGTGATGGAAGGCGACCTCGGCGACGTGCTCGACGCGCTGCAGGCCGCGCGCGAAGCTGAGCAACTCGCCGACCTCGAATCGGCGCTGCCGGCATGAGCCAGGTGCCTGCCACCGTGGCGAACGCGCTGGCCGCAGCCGCTGCGCTGGACATCGATCGGCTCGACGCGCAACTGCTCACGCTGCGTGCGCTCAACCGCCCGCTGCACGACCGCGCCTGGCTGCTGGCGCACGACACCGACGCGTTTCCGGAAGCCGCCTGGCCGGCACTCACGGCCCTGTTTGCGCGGCGGCGCTCGGGCGAGCCGGTGGCGTATCTGGTCGGAGAAAAGGAATTCCACGGGCTCACGTTGCAGGTCGATGCCCGCGTGCTGGTGCCGCGGCCGGACACCGAAACGCTGGTCGACTGGGCGCTGGAACGCCTCGCCCGCCTGGAGGCACCACGTGCGCTTGACCTCGGCACGGGCAGCGGCGCGATCGCGCTGGCGTTGCAACGGGCGCGGCCCGATGCACAGGTCGATGCGGTCGATGCGAGCGCCGACGCCCTGGCCGTTGCCACCGCCAACGCGAGGCGCCTCGACCTGCCGGTGCGGTTCGTCCAGGCCGATTGGCTGGATGGCGCGGCCGCAGGCTATGCACTGATCATCTCGAATCCGCCTTACATCGCCGCCGGCGACCGCCACCTCGACGCACTGCGCCACGAGCCGTTGGCCGCGCTGGCTGCCGGACCCGACGGCCTGGACGACCTCCGCCGCATCGCGCGCGATGCGCCACTGCACCTTGCGGACGGTGGCTGGCTGCTGCTGGAGCACGGTCACGACCAGGCCGATGCGGTGCGCGACCTGCTCATCGCCCGCGGCTTCGCTGAAGTGCAAAGCCGCAACGACCTGGCCGGCATCGCGCGCTGCTCCGGCGGAATCTGGCGCGCGGTGAAATAATCGCGCCAATCACGTTTTTCCCAAAGGAGACTCCATGTCCGACGCACAACAACGCATCGCCGACCTCGTCAAATCCAACGAGCTCGTGCTCTTCATGAAGGGCAACGCCAGTTTCCCGATGTGCGGCTTCTCCGGCCGCGCGATCCAGATCCTCAAGGCGATCGGTGTCGACACCAAATCGCTCAAGACCGTGAACGTGCTGGACGACCCGGAAGTCCGCCAGGGCATCAAGGAATACAGCAACTGGCCGACGATCCCGCAGCTCTACGTCAAGGGCGAATTCGTCGGCGGCTCGGACATCCTGATGGAGATGTACGAATCCGGCGAGCTGCAGCAAATGGTGAACGGCGCGCCCGCCGCCTGAGCCTTTCAACATGAGCCACGACCACGCCGACCACGACCCTGCGCATGAGAGTGACGCACCATGGAAACACGACGGCGTCCGCGTCGTCAAGGCCGGCCAGCTCGACACGAACACGGCGCAGACGCCGGGCATGAACCGCGCGGCGGCCGTCAACTTCGCGCGCATGGGCGCGCAGAAGCTGTGGGCCGGCACGGTCACGATCCACGCCGATGCCAAGACCGGCGCCCATCACCACGGCCATCTCGAATCGGTGATCTACGTGGTCAGTGGCCGTGCACGCATGCGCTGGGGGGACCAGTTGCAGTTCACGGCCGAGGCCGGGCCGGGCGACTTCATCTATGTGCCGCCCTACGTGCCGCACCAGGAAATCAACGCCAGCGCCACCGAACCGCTCCAGTGCGTGCTGTGCCGCAGCGACGGCGAGGCAGTCGCCGTCAATCTCGACATCGAGCCGGTGGAAAAGCCCGAATCGGTGCTGTGGGTCGACCCGACCCATCCCGGTGGCGCCGTCTAGACCCGCATATTTGTTATAGCAAACCAGTCGCGCAGGTGATCGACCGCGCGCCTGTCTCCTGTTGTAGTCCCGCTGGCGCAGCAATGTCGTTGCGCTCCAGAAAAAAGCAGGAGACACAACATGTTCAGGAATTTCAGGCGCGCCGCGCTTGTGGTCGCGCTCGCTTCGGCGGCGTCGGTGCCCGCCGCGGCGCAGATCAAGATCGCCTACATCGACCCGTTGTCCGGGCCCTTCGCCAACGTCGGCGAGCAGCAACTCCAGCACTTCTACATGGCGGCCGAGCGCATCAATGCGCGCGGCGGCGTGCTGGGCCAAAAGCTCGAGATCATGCCGCTGGACGGCAAGGGAAGCCCGCAAGACAGCGCCAGCGCCCTGCGCTCTGCGTACGACAAGGGCGCGCGCTACGTGTTCCAGGGCAACGGATCGAACGTGACGGCGGCGCTGGTCGACGGCGTGAACAAGGGCATCAGCCGCGGCGATGAGCCGATGATCGTGATGAACTACTCCGCCTTCGATCCGGACATGACGGGCATCAAGTGCAACTTCTGGCACTTCCGCTTTATCCAGAATGTCGACATGAGCATGAACGCGGTCACCTCGGCGATCGCGGCGCGCCCCGAAATCAAGAAGGTGCACCAGCTCAACCAGGATTACGTGGCCGGCTACCAGGCGCAAAAGGCCTTCCGCGAAATGCTGCCGAAAAAGCGGCCGGACATCGAGCTGGTCGGCGACGACCTGGTGCCGCTCGGCAAGGTGAAGGACTTCTCGCCCTACGCCCAGAAGATCAAGGCCTCGGGCGCCGACACGGTGATGACGACCAACTGGGGCAACGACCTCACGCTGCTCATCAAGGCGATCAAGGAATCGGGCTCCAAGGCCAACGTCTACACGCTCTATGCCAACACCATCGGCGTGCCGACCGTGCTGCAGGACACCGGCATCGACACCGTGTTCAGTCTCTCCGAATGGCATGGCAACGTGGCCAACAACAAGACCGAGGCGTATGCCGCCGAATACAAGAAGAAGTTCAAGAACGACTTCCTGCTGCTGCGCGTGAACACCGCGATGGACATGCTGGCCGAAGCCATGACGCAGGCCAAGTCGGTCAAGGCGCTCGACGTGGCGCGCAAGCTCGAAGACATGAAGTTCCAGAGCGACATGGGTGAAGTGTGGATGCGCAAGGACGATCATCAACTGCAGCAGCCGCTGTACGTGTCGACGTTCGCCAAGGTGAACGGCAAGGACATCAAGTACGACCTGGAGAACACCGGTGTCGGCACCAAGACCGCGCTGCTGATCTCGGCCAAGGACGCGATGCTGCCGACCGCCTGCAACATGCAGCGTCCGTGAAGTAATTAGCGCCTCCGGTTGTCGGGCACGGCTTATGCTGTCTCCGAATGTTCGAGTGTTCGAAACCGGAGGTGTCCATGGATTCCCGTACGTCTCGAGATCTGGTTCCCGCGAGCCAGTCCTTCCAGTTGCCGGTGGCCAATCTGCGCAGCGTGTTCCAGACGCACGACGTCGAACGCAAGCTCGCCAAGCTCCCGGAACGCGATCACGAGAACCTTCGCACCACCTACGAGCGCATGCTCGAGCGCGGACCCGACCGCTTTCAGGTCAAGCCCAGCGGCGTGCCAGAGATGGCCTCGCTCTATGCGCAGCTTCCCAATTTCACTGAAGTGCTCGACGACGTGCGCCGCCATGTCGCTTTGGCACAGGACAGCCGCGACGGCCTCGAAGTGACGCCCATGCTGCTGCTCGGCGCACCGGGCATCGGCAAGACCCACTTCGCGAAAAAACTCGCCGACCTGCTCGGCACCGGCATGTCATTGGTGCCGATGAGTTCCATGACGGCCGGCTGGCTGCTGTCGGGCGCATCGTCGCAGTGGAAAGGCGCCAAGCCCGGCAAGGTGTTCGAGGCGCTGGTTGAAGGGCAGTACGCCAACCCGGTGATAGTGATCGACGAGATCGACAAGGCTGGCGCCGATGCGCAGTACGACCCGCTCGGCGCGCTCTACAGCCTGCTGGAGCACGACACCGCGCACGCCTTCGTCGACGAGTTCGCCGAAGTCCCCATCGATGCGAGCCAGGTGATCTGGATCACCACCGCGAACGATGCACGGGGCATCCCCGAGCCGATCCTGAACCGCATGAACGTGTTCGAGATCGAGGCGCCTTCGCACGAGGCGGCACGGCAAATCGCACGCCAGCTCTACGTCGGCATCCGGAGCGACCACGACTGGGGCCGGTTGCTCGCGGAAGAACCGTCATCCGACGTGCTCGATCACCTCGCCACGCTCGCGCCACGCGACATGCGGCGCGCACTCATGACCGGTTTCGGCAACGCACGCCTCGCGCACCGCGACGAAGTGCGCGTCGATGACCTGCCACGCGCCGCGGCCGGCCGCAGCCGCATCGGCTTCATGCAATAGCCCCGATCGGCGTGGCACCATGGCGGTCCGTGTTTGACCGTCCATGAACTTGACTCTGATCCAAAGCCTCCTCGTGATCGTCGCGCTGATTGCAGCGAGCGCCTTCTTTTCGCTGGCCGAAATCACGCTCGCGGCCTCGCGCCGCCTGCGCCTGCGCCAGATGGCCGACGAAGGCGACCTGCGCGCCGAACGCGTGATGCGCATCCAAGAACAGCCCGGCCACTACTTCACCGTGGTGCAGATCGGTCTCAATGCAGTGGCGATCCTCGGCGGCGTGGTGGGCGAAGGCGCGTTTTCGCCGTTCTTCGCGGGCCTTCTGGAACGATGGCTGAGCGTCGAGGCTGCGCAGGGCTGGTCGTTCGCGGCTTCATTCGTCATCGTGATCGCGCTGTTCCTGGTCTTCGCCGACCTGTTCCCGAAACGGCTCGGCATGAGCGATCCGGAGCGGCTGGCGGTGCGCATGGTCGGCCCGATGAATGTGCTGATCACCACGTTCAAGCCGCTGGTGTGGTTTTTCACCCGCAGCACCGACTTGCTCTTCAAGGTGCTCGGCATCCCGCTCCAACGCGTCGACAAGATCACCTCGGCCGACATCCTCGCCATGACCGAAGCCGGCGCGCGCGCCGGCGTGCTGGCGGTGCGGGAGCAGCAGGTGATCGCCAACGTGTTCGAGCTCGAGACACGCCTCGTCAGCAGCGTCATGACCTCGCGCGACCGCATCGCCTGGTTCCAGAAGGACGACCCCGAATCGGTGCTGCGTGCCCGCATCGTGGCCGAACCGTTCTCGGCCTATCCGGTGTGCGATGGCGACATCGACCATGTGCTCGGCTACGTGGACGCCAAGGACATGTTCCAGCGGGTGCTGAGCGGCCAGCCGCTCGCGCTCGATCAGGGCGTGCCGCTGCACAAGGCGCTGGTCGTCCCCGATCGCCTCTCGCTCACCGAAGTGCTGGAGCAGTTCCAGCAGGCGCATGAAGACTTCGCGATCATCGTCAACGAATACAGCCTGGTCGTCGGCGTGATCACGCTCAACGACGTGATGAGCACCGTGATGGGCGACCTGGTCGGCCTGCAGGACGAGGAGCAGCAGATCGTGCGCCGCGACGACAGCTCCTGGCTCATCGACGGCGTGACACCGATCCAGGACGTGCAACGCGCTCTCGACATCGACGAACTGCCGCATGCCGAGGAATACGAAACGCTGGCCGGCTTCCTGATGGTGATGCTGCGCCGCGTGCCCAAGCGCACCGACAGCGTGACTTGGGGCGGCTACAGCTTCGAGGTGGTGGACGTTGACAGCTACCGGATCGACCAGGTGCTGGTGATGAAGACGGCTCAGCCCGCTGCCGGCGTGACCGGCAGGATCGGCGCGTCGCCGCGGTCCTTGTAGGCCCAGAGTCGCTGGTTGGCGAACACCGCGTCCGGGTACGGCGAGCGTCCGCGGCTGCCGTTGTAGCGGCCGAGCGTCATGAAGAGGTTGCCGCCCTCGCGATTCAGGTAGTGCCGCAGGATCTGGCAGCCGAAGCGCAGGTTGGTGCGCATGTGGAAGAGCTTGGCCGAGTCGCCGTCGCCGATCACGCGGGTCCAGAAGGGCATCACCTGCATCAACCCGCGCGCGCCGGCGCTGGAGACCGCCCATTTGCGGAAGTTGCTTTCGACCTGGATGAGCCCGAGCACCAGGCTCACGTCGAGACCCGACCGCTTGCTTTCGTACCAGACCGTTTGCAGCAGCTCGATGCGCTCCTGCGCACCGGGGACCTTCTTCTTGAGCCGCTCGCTCATCTCGCCCAGCCAACGCAGATAGGCCAGGCGCGAAGCGGTGTCGCCGAACTCGGGCACCGGCGGGGCGCTGCTGCGGATGGCGGTGCTTAGCGCGTTGCGCACCGAGTCGATCATCGGCTCTTCGATCTGGGCGCCGGCGTGCGCTGGTTTCGCGAAGGACAGCGCCATCGGCGCCACCGATGCGACCGACGCGCGCAACAGCCACGTTCTTCTCGAGAGAAGCGACGTCGGCGCGGACGGCACGGGAACGCTCATCCTGCGAGTCGGGCTTTCAGGAAGGACGCCGCTTCGGCGGCCGGCACCTTGGTCGCCTCGGTCTCGCGGCGATGCTGGTATTCGTACTGCCCTTCCTTGATGCCGCGGTCGGAGATGACGATGCGGTGCGGCACCCCGATGAGTTCCCAGTCGGCGAACATCGCGCCGGGGCGTTCGCCGCGATCGTCCAGCAGCACGTCCGCGCCGGTGGCGAGCATGGCTTCGTAGAGCGCTTCGGCGGCGGCCTTGACGTCGGCACTGCGGTCCATACCGATCGGACAAATCACCAGCGTGAACGGCGCGATCGCGTCGGGCCAGATGATCCCGCGCTCGTCGTGGTTCTGCTCGATGGCGGCGGCGGGCAAGCGCGTGATGCCGATGCCGTAGCAGCCCATCTCGAGGAATTTCGGCTTGCCGCCCTCGTCGAGGAAGGTCGCGTTCATCGCCTTGCTGTACTTGGTGCCGAGCACGAACACGTGGCCGACCTCGATGCCGCGCTCGATGGCGAGCAGGCCCTTGCCGTCGGGCGACGGGTCACCGGCGACCACGTTACGGATGTCGGCGACGAGGGTCGGCTCAGGCAGGTCGCGCCCCCAGTTCACGCCGGTCATGTGGAAGTCGACCTCGTTGGCGCCGGTGATCCAGTCAGCCATCACCGCCACCTCGCGATCGGCCACGAGCGTCACCGGCTGCTTGAGATCGAGCGGGCCAAGATAGCCCGGCTTGCAGCCGAAGTGCGCGTCGATTTCGGGAATCGTCGCGAAGCGAAAGCCCTGGTCGAGCCCCGGTACCTTGCTGACTTTGATTTCGTTCATGTCGTGATCGCCGCGCAGCAGCAGCAACCAAATTCGCGAACCTTTCAGACTCCCGGCCTCGTCGAGAACATCGGTCGCGAGCACCAGCGACTTGACGGTGGTTGCAATTGGCACGCCAAGCAGTTCGGCCACGTCGGCGCAGGTGCTCTTGCCCGGCGTCGGCGTTTTGACAAGCGCGTTCATGGCCGCAGCGCGCGGACCGGCCGGTGCCAGCGCTTCGGCCTTTTCCAGGTTGGCGGCGTAGTCGCTCTCGGCGCAATAGACGATGGCGTCTTCGCCCGTCGCCGCGATCACCTGGAATTCTTCGCTCAGGTCGCCACCGATGGCGCCGCTGTCGGCCGCCACCGCGCGGTACTTCAGGCCGAAGCGATCGAAGGCGCGGCGGTAGGCGTCCGACATGGCCTGGTAGCTCAGCTTGGCGGCGTCGAGGTCGCGGTCGAAGCTGTAGGCGTCCTTCATGATGAATTCGCGCCCGCGCATCAGGCCGAAGCGTGGCCGGCGCTCGTCACGGAACTTGGTCTGGATCTGATAGAAATTGCGCGGCAGCTGCTTGTAACTGCGGATTTCCTGGCGCGCGATGTCGGTCACGACTTCTTCGCTGGTCGGCTGCATCACGTAGTCGCGCTCGTGCCGGTCCTTGATGCGCAGCAGCTCGGGGCCCATCTTCTCGAAGCGCCCAGACTCCTGCCAGAGCTCGGCCGGTTGCACCACCGGCATCGAGAGTTCCACGGCGCCGGCGCGGTTCATCTCTTCGCGAACGATCTGCTCGACCTTGCGGATCACGCGCAGCCCCATCGGCATGTAGGTGTAGATGCCCGTGCCGAGCTTCTTGATCATGCCGGCGCGCATCATGAGGCGATGGCTCGCCACCTCCGCATCGGCCGGCGCTTCCTTCAGGGTGGAGACAAAAAAACGGGAAGCTTTCATCTTGCGAGGACCGGATCGTTGACAGGAAAGAGAGAGGCCGGAGAGGCCGTCGAACAGGTCGCTTGCCGTGCGTAACACGGCGTGCATAATCGACTCAGTTCATAGAAATTTGGGGTTTGATTATGCTCGACCGGGACGGCTTCAGGCCCAACGTCGGCATCATCCTGCTCAACCAGAAAAACCAGGTTTTTTGGGGCAAGCGCATACGCACCCACTCCTGGCAGTTCCCGCAAGGCGGCATCGATCGCGGCGAGAGCCCGGAGCAAGCCATGTTCCGCGAACTGCACGAGGAAGTGGGGCTCCATCCGGAGCATGTGCGCATCATGGCCCGTACCCGTGACTGGTTGCGCTACGAGGTGCCGGATCGATTCATTCGGCGGGACGCAAGAGGTCATTACAAGGGCCAGAAACAGATCTGGTACCTGCTCCAGCTGGTCGGGCACGACTGGGATCTCAATCTCCGCGCGACCGACCATCCTGAATTCGACGCCTGGCGTTGGCACGACTACTGGGTGCCGCTCGACGTCGTGGTCGAATTCAAACGCGGCGTGTACGAGATGGCGCTGACCGAGCTGTCCCGTTACCTGCCGCGCCCAGATTTTCGCAACCGCTTCCTGCGCAGCAACGTGCGCGCTCGAGAGTTCGAGCGCCATCCGTCTGCCGCAGGCTTTGAACCCAACTTCGAGCTGCCTCCCGGTGCAAGCTTCGACCCGGACCCGAATGCCAATCCTGCCAACGACATCCCCTTCCCGCCAGACCCGCTTCATGCGCCACGCTAGGCGCACACTCGCGCTTGCACTGTGCATGGGCGTGGCCACCATCGCCGCAGCGCAGTCCGGATTGGCTGCCGACGATCCGGACTGGAAAGAATCCGAAGTGCCGCCACCGCCAGCGTTCGACCAATCGCGTTTGGTCGACATCGAGATGCCGGTGTTCATGTCGCTGAAGATCGGCATCGATCCCGCCACGGTCGCGATCGGCGGTGACGGCATCGTGCGCTACGTGGTGGTGGCCCGCAACAAGTCGGGCGGCGGACTCAACGCCTTCTACGACGGCATGCGCTGTGCGACCAACGAGTCCAAAACGTACGCACGCTACGGTGCCGATGCCTGGCAGCCGATCGCCAATCCCGAGTGGAAAAAGGTCGGCGACGCGCCCTCCAACTACACCAAGCGCCTTGCCAGACAGGGGGTTTGCCGCGACAGCGCGCCGCGCTCGTCTGTGGCCGACATCGTCGACCACATCAAGCAGCCCGTGCGCAACCTGGAGTAACGGTCTCAGCGCCCGCCGGTCGTAGCGGGGCTGAGCACCATGTTGTCCCGATGCACCATCTCCGGCTCGGCCGCATACCCGAGCAGTCGCTCGAACTCGGCTGAAGGCTTGCGGCACAGCAGTCGGGCCTCGGCGCTCGAATAGTTGGCGAGCCCGCGGGCCAGCTCAGCGCCGGTTTCGTCGCGCACCGCGATCACGTCACCGCGAGAAAACTCGCCTTCCACCGCTGTCATGCCGATCGGCAGCAGGCTCTTGCCTTCGCCGCGCACTTTGGCTGCCGCTCCGGCGTCGACCAGCACCGCGCCGCGCATCTGGAGATGGTCGGCCATCCAGCGCTTGCGGGCTTGGTGCTTGGCAGTTTGTGCGACGAGCAGGGTGCCAATCGCCTCGCCGCGCGTGAGACGCAGCAGCGCATCGCTCTCGCGGCCCCAGGCGATGACGGTCGAGGCACCCGAGCCGGCCGCGCGCTTCGCGGCCAAAATTTTGGTGATCATGCCGCCGCTGCCGATGCTCGATCCTGCGCCGCCCGCCATGGCCTCCAGCGCCAGATCGCCTGCAGCGGCTTCATGCACAAACGTGGCTTGCGGGTCCTTGCGGGGATCGGCCGTGAACAAGCCCTTCTGGTCGGTGAGGATGACCAGCGCATCGGCCTCCACCAGGTTGGCGACCAAGGCACCCAGCGTGTCGTTGTCGCCGAACTTGATTTCGTCATTGACGACGGTGTCGTTCTCGTTGATGACGGGCACCACGCCAAGACGCAGCAACGTGACGAGCGTCGAGCGGGCGTTGAGGTACCGCTCGCGGTCGGCGAGATCGGCATGGGTCAACAGCACCTGCGCGCTGCCGACGCCGTTTTCGCGCAGCTTCGTTTCATAAATCTGCGCAAGCCCCATCTGTCCGACCGCTGCGGCAGCCTGCAATTCATTGATCGCCTTGGGCCGGTTGCGCCAGCCGAGACGCTTCATGCCCTCGGCAATCGCCCCGCTCGATACCATCACCACCTCGCGCCCCTCGCGCACCAGCGTGGAAAGCTGGCGGCACCATTCGCCGATGGCCGCTTCGTCGAGTCCGCGACCGTCGTTGGTCACCAGGCTCGAGCCGACCTTGACGACGATTCGACGCGCATCGCGCAATGCTGTGGATCCGGAATTGAGGGTCATTTCAGCCCGCGTCGGGCGCCGGATTGGCAAAGCGTGGATCGATTTCAACAGGCGGCTGCTCGGCCAGATGCTGCGCCTTGACGTGCTGGAAGACTGCCTGCACCAAGTGCTCGCAGCCCTCGCGCGTCAGTGCCGAAATCTCGAACACCGGTCCCTTGAAGCGCATGCGCTTGACGAAGTCCTTGATGCGCGCGGCGCGTTCGTCGTCCGGCACCATGTCCAGCTTGTTGAGCACGAGCCAGCGCGGCTTTTCGTAGAGTGCGGTGTCGTACTTCTTCAATTCGCCCACGATCGCCTTGGCCTCGGCGACGGGATCAACCGCTTCGTCGAACGGTGCCAGGTCGATGACGTGCAGCAGCAGCCGCGTGCGCTGCAGGTGGCGCAAGAACAGATGGCCGAGGCCCGCGCCTTCGGAAGCGCCCTCGATCAGGCCGGGCAAGTCCGCCACCACGAAGCTCTGCTCGGGCCCGACACGAACCACGCCGAGATTGGGGTGCAGGGTCGTGAACGGATAGTCCGCAATGCGCGGCCGCGCGTTCGAAATCGCGCTGATCAGCGTGGACTTGCCGGCGTTTGGCATGCCCAGAAGGCCTACATCCGCCAGCACCTTGAGCTCCAGCTTGAGGCTGCGCTTCTCGCCCGGCCAGCCCGGCGTCTTTTGCCGGGGTGCGCGATTGATCGCGCTCTTGAAGCGCATGTTGCCGAAGCCGCCGTCACCGCCCTTGGCGATGGTGATGACTTCGCCATCCGCCAGCAGTTCGAACAGCACCTCGCCGGTTTCGGCGTCGCTGATGATGGTGCCGACCGGCATCTTGAGCGTGATGTCGTCGCCGGCAGCACCGAACATGTCGGAACCCATGCCGTGCTGTCCGCGCTTCGCATCGTGCCGCCGCGAGAAGCGGAAGTCGACCAGCGTGTTCAGATTGGAGTCGGCAATGGCAAATACGTGCCCGCCACGGCCGCCGTCGCCGCCGTTCGGGCCGCCGAACTCCTTGTATTTCTCATGTCGAAACGACACGCAGCCGTTGCCGCCATCGCCGGCTGCGATGTCGATGAAGGCTTCGTCGACGAACTTCATGGGCTGTCCAGTTTACAAATGAAAAAGCCCCGACAAGCGGGGCTTCGAACGGATCGAAGTGACTGGCTTACGCCGCAGGGGTCACGTTGACCATATGCTTGTTCAGCGATCCCTTGATGCCGAACGACACGTGGCCGTCGACCAGGGCGAAGAGCGTATGGTCCTTGCCCAGACCGACGTTGACGCCGGGGTGGAACTTGGTGCCGCGCTGGCGCACGATGATCGAGCCTGCGCTGATCAGTTCGCCGCCAAACGCTTTCACGCCGAGCATCTTGGGCTTGGAATCGCGCCCGTTTCGCGTTGAGCCGCCGCCTTTTTTCTGTGCCATGGAATTTTCTCCTTAGCCGGCGATCGCGCCGATTTGCAGTTCGGTGAACTGCTGGCGATGGCCTTGACGTTTCTGATAGTGCTTGCGACGGCGCATCTTGAAGATGTGAACCTTGTCGTGCAAACCGTGTGACAGGACTGTCACCGTGACGGATGCGCCGGACACCAGGGGCGTGCCGACCTTGATCTCTGCGCCGTTACCGACTGCGAGAACTTGATCAAACACGATTTCCTGGCCTACGTCCGCAGCAATCTGTTCTACTTTAATTTTTTCGCCGGAAGCAACGCGATACTGCTTGCCGCCGGTTTTTATGACCGCGTACATGAAAGACCTCTTGAAAAGGAAGCTCCACGGACGAATTCCGTAGAGCCCTCTATTCTAGCACGGTTTGCAGCCGCTAACATCAACGGCTCTGCCAAGCGGCGGTGGCTCTCTATAATTGGGAGTCCGATGCCTTGAACGGCATTCCATCGCCACCCTAGCAGCGCGCCCGCGCACACGCCTTGTCAGTTCCTGCCGCAGACGCTTCTTCCACCACCGCCGTCCTTGGCCTCATTGCCGCCGACATGGTCGAGGTCGACCGCGTGATCGCCGCCCGACTCGATACCGGCGTGCCGCTGGTGAGTCATGTGTCGAAGTACATCATCTCTGCGGGCGGCAAACGCCTGCGCCCCGCGCTGCTGCTGTTGATGGCCGGCGCACTCGGCTACACCGGCGCGCAGCGGCACAACCTCGCGGCGGTGGTCGAGTTCATCCACACCGCCACACTGCTGCACGACGACGTGGTCGACGAATCGACCTTGCGCCGCGGCCGGCCAACAGCCAACGAATCGTTCGGCAATCCTGCCAGCGTGCTCGTGGGTGACTTCCTGTACTCGCGCGCATTCCAGATGATGCTGGACGCCGACAACATGCGGGTCATGCAGATCCTCGCGGAGGCCACCAACGTGATCGCCGAAGGCGAAGTGCTGCAGTTGATGAACATGCACGACGCTTCGCTCGACGAAAGCGCCTACCTGCGCGTCATTCGCTCGAAGACTGCGAAACTTTTCGAGGCGAGCACGCGATTGGCCGCCGTCCTGTCCGGCGCGAGCGCAGAAGTGGAACAGTCGTGCGCGATGTACGGTCAGGCGCTGGGGACCGCATTCCAGGTCATCGACGACGTGCTGGACTATGCAGGCGACGCCAGTGAAACCGGCAAAAACCTGGGCGACGATCTTCGCGAAGGCAAAACCACCCTGCCCCTAATTCTGGCCATGCAACGCGCCGCGCCCGCCGATGCCGCCTTGATTCGTGCTGCCATTGAAACCGGCGACAGCGGCCAACTTGCACGCATCGTCGACATCGTTCGCGAAACCGGGGCACTTGACGCAACGCGGATCACGGCAGCGAGCGAGGCGCAGCGCGCGATGGACGCTCTCGATGGCTTTCCGGCGAATTCGCACACGACGGGTTTGCTAGAATTGGCAGCTCAATTGCTAGAGCGCAGAGCCTGAATCTGAAAAAGACAAGGGCGATTTCGCTACTTGTAACTGATATCGGGGTGTAGCTTAGCCTGGTAGAGCGCTACGTTCGGGACGTAGAGGCCGGAGGTTCGAATCCTCTCACCCCGACCAGCCATTTTGTGGTTGTAATGCCAATTGCTACGCGATCTCGCAGCGCAATGCGGTTTACAGTCCAAAGGCGATCAGCGATGATCGTGAAGCACTTTTTCACGTTTTTTACACTCGCTGCATGGCCGCTGCCGAACCTCTCGTCAAAGAACATTCGCCCATAGCCCTTCCTGGGCTCGCGCGCGCCTTGATAGCGGCAGGCAAATTGCCCGCAAAGGCGGCCGAGGAGATTTATCAGAAGTCGCAGAGCAGCCGCACCAGTTTCATCGCCGAATTGACGGGCACCGGTGCCGTGTCTGCAGCCGATCTTGCCCACACACTGTCGAGCGCGTTCGGCGCCCCGCTGCTCGACCTCGATGCGATCGACCCGCAGCGGCTCCCGAAGGACCTGCTCGACACCAAGCTCTGTCAGGCGTATCGGATCGTCGTTCTCAGCAAGCGCAGCAACCGCCTGATCGTTGCAACGGCCGATCCGTCTGACCAGCAAGCGGCAGAGAAGATCAAGTTCGCGTCGCAAATGGGTGTCGACTGGGTCATCGCCGAATACGACAAGCTGTCGCGCATGGTCGAAGCCGCAGCGGTCAGCGCGGCTGAAACCATCGAAGGCATCGTCGGTGCCGAGTTCGAGTTCGACGAGGCCTCCGCGGACACGTCGGGCGACTCCAACGAACAGGCCGTCGCCGAAGTCGAAGACGCGCCAGTCGTCCGGTTCCTGCACAAGATGCTGCTGGACGCATTCAGCATGCGCGCATCGGACATCCATTTCGAGCCCTACGAGCACCAGTATCGGGTGCGATTTCGGGTAGACGGCGAGCTGCGCGAGATAGCCAGCCCGCCGACCGTCATCAAGGACAAGCTCGCGTCCCGCATCAAGGTCATTTCCCGGCTGGATATTTCCGAGAAGCGCGTCCCGCAAGACGGCCGGATGAAGCTGAAGATCGGCCCCGACCGCGTCATCGATTTTCGGGTGAGCACCCTGCCAACGCTGTTTGGCGAAAAGATCGTGATCCGGATTCTCGATCCGAGCAGCGCCCGCCTCGGCATCGATGCGCTCGGCTACGACGCCGATGAAAAGGCCCGACTCCTCAGTGCCATCGGGCGGCCGTACGGCATGGTTCTCGTCACGGGTCCCACGGGCTCGGGCAAGACCGTGTCGCTCTACACCTGCCTGAATCTCCTGAACAAGCCGGGCGTGAACATCGCCACGGCAGAAGATCCGTCGGAAATCAACTTGCCTGGCGTGAACCAGGTCAATGTGAATGAGAAGGCGGGCCTGACCTTCGCGACCGCGTTGCGCGCCTTTCTGCGTCAGGACCCGGACATCATCATGGTCGGCGAAATCCGCGACCTTGAAACCGCCGACATCTCCATCAAGGCGGCGCAAACAGGTCACCTCGTGCTGTCCACGCTGCACACGAACGACGCGCCCACCACGCTCACGCGGATGCGCAACATGGGGATTGCGCCCTTCAACATCGCCTCCAGCGTGATCCTGATCACCGCGCAGCGCTTGGCCCGCCGGCTCTGCGTCGTGTGTCGCGAGCCCGCCGACATTCCGCGGGAAGCACTGCTCGATGCCGGCTATGCCGAAGCGGACGCCAACGGCTCGTGGACGCCTTACCGCCCGGTGGGATGTTCTGCCTGCAACGGCGGCTACAAAGGCCGCGTCGGCATCTACCAAGTGATGCCGATCACCGAAGAAATTCAGAAGATCATCCTGCGCGACGGCAGCGCGCTGGACATCGCAAGGCAGTCCGAGGCGGAGGGTGTTCGATCCCTGCGTCAATCCGGGCTGCGCAAGGTCATGCAGGGACTCACATCACTCGAAGAAGTGGTCGCGGTCACCAACCTATAACACTGCGAATCGGAGTTTCCATGGCCACCGCCACATCGACACGCACGCTCAAAGAATTCGTCTTCGAATGGGAAGGCAAGGACCGCAATGGCAAGGCGGTCCGCGGTGAGGTCCGGGCTGCGGGTGAAAACCAGGTGCAGGCTTCACTTCGCAGGCAAGGTGTTCTCGCGTCGAAGATCAAAAAGCGCCGGATGCGCGGTGGCAAGTCGATCAAACCGAAAGACATCGCGATCTTCACGCGACAGCTCGCGACCATGATGAAGGCCGGCGTGCCGTTGCTGCAGGCCTTCGACATCGTCGGTCGCGGCAATGCGAATCCGAACGTCGCCCGACTGCTCAACGACATTCGAAGCGATGTCGAAACTGGTACCTCGCTTTCAGCCGCTTTCCGCAAGTTCCCCAGATACTTCGACAACCTCTATTGCAATCTGGTGGAAGCCGGTGAAGCCGCCGGCATTCTGGAAGAACTGCTCGACCGCCTCGCCACCTACATGGAGAAAACCGAAGCGATCAAGTCGAAGATCAAGTCGGCACTGATGTATCCGACATCCGTGGTGATCGTCGCGTTCGTCGTGGTGGCCATCATCATGATCTTCGTGATTCCGGCGTTCAAACAGGTGTTCAGTTCGTTTGGCGCAGACCTGCCGGCGCCCACCCTGATCGTGATGGCCATCAGCGAAGTTTTTGTCGCTTATTGGTGGCTGATCTTCGGCGTCATCGGCGGCGGCATCTATTTCTTCATGCAGGCCTGGCGGCGCAACGAACGCGTTCAGAAGTTCATGGACCGCCTGCTGCTTCGCGTGCCGATCTTCGGAACCCTGATCGACAAGTCGTGTGTGGCCCGCTGGACCCGCACGCTCGCGACGATGTTCGCCGCCGGGGTGCCACTGGTCGAAGCGCTCGACTCCGTCGGCGGGGCTTCGGGAAATTCGGTCTATGCCGACGCCACAGCGAAGATTCAGCAAGAGGTGTCGACAGGCACCAGCCTGACCAGCGCGATGACCAACGCCAACCTGTTCCCGTCGATGGTCCTGCAGATGACCGCGATCGGCGAAGAATCCGGCTCCATCGATCACATGCTGGGCAAGGCGGCGGACTTCTACGAGTCCGAGGTCGACGACATGGTCGCCGGCCTGTCCAGCTTGATGGAGCCCATCATCATCGTGTTTCTGGGCGTGATCATCGGCGGCATCGTCGTGTCGATGTACCTCCCGATTTTCAAGCTCGGCCAAGTCGTTTGATGCTGGTGTCGCAGGACGTTGACACGGCATTGGCCGCCCTGCTGGGGCTCCTGATTGGCAGCTTCCTCAATGTCGTGATCTATCGGCTTCCCGCGATGATGCTGCGTGGCTGGCTCGAAGAATCTGTGGGCAACCTGATGGCGGCGGAGAGCGGACCGTCGCTGTGGCGCCAGGTGCTCGGGCCCAAGGGCCCCGCCATTCCTTCGACGCTGGAACGCGGCGCTTCCGACGCCGCGATGCGCCTCGACGCCCTGCCGCCGCTCACGCTGTCCCGGCCCGCATCGCGATGCGGTCACTGCGGCCACGGCATTCGCTGGTACGAGAACATCCCGGTTGTGAGTTACGTGGCGCTGCGTGGCCGGTGCTCGAGCTGCAGGGCGTCCATCAGCCCGCGCTACCCCGCCGTCGAAATCGTAACCAGTGCCTTTTTTGCGCTGTGTGCATGGCGCTACGGGTTCACGCTCACCGGAGCGCTTTGGGCCGCATTCGCCGCACTGCTGATCTGCCAGTTCCTGATCGACCTGGACACCCAGCTGCTGCCGGATTCACTCAACTACGCGCTGCTATGGATGGGACTGGGCGCAGCAGCCCTGGGACTGACGGGCATTGCGCTCTCGTCTGCGGTGTGGGGCGCCGTCTTCGGCTACCTCAGCTTGTGGCTCGTGTATCACGCCTATCGCCTGGCCACCGGCAAGGAAGGCATGGGCTACGGGGACTTCAAACTCCTGGCGGCCTTGGGCGCCTGGCTGGGTGCGGACTATCTGATCGGCATCGTGCTGGTGTCTTCGCTGGTCGGCGCAGTGCTTGGCCTTGCGCTCCTGGCCGCCGGTCGGCTGGCCAACAAGAACATTCCGATGTCGTTCGGACCGTTTCTCGCCGGCGCCGGACTCGTTTGCCTCGCCATCGGTCCGGCCGAGGTGAAGCGGCTCGTGCCCTTCGCCTTCCCGTTCGCGCCGGGCTGATCCCCGACACGGTCCGCTTCGATGCAACGTCTCGGATTGACCGGTGGAATCGGCAGTGGCAAGAGCACGGTGGCGAGCATGTTCGTCGCGCTCGGCGCGACACTGGTCGACACGGACGCCATCGCCCGCGCCCTGACGCAACCGGCCGGTGCCGCGATGCAACCGATCGAGCAGCAGTTCGGCGCCAAGGTGCTCGACATCAACGCTGGCCTGGACCGCGCCCGCATGCGCGAGCTCGTGTTCGCCGACCCCACGCTCAAGGCCAAGCTCGAGGCCATCCTGCATCCGCTGATCGGTGAGGAATGCACGCGTCAGGAAGCAGCCGCCGTCGCGGGCCTCGTGGTTTTCGATGTGCCGTTGCTGGTGGAATCGACCCGCTGGCGCCGTCGCGTCGATCGCGTGCTGGTGATCGACGCGCCGGAAGAAAAACAGGTCGAGCGCGTCATGGCAAGGTCGAACTGGACACGCAAGACAGTGCTCGCCGTGATGGCGAACCAAACCTCCCGGCAACGCCGGTTGAGAGCGGCCGATGGCGTTATTTTCAACGGCGGGAAGACGCTGGAGGAACTTGGCCTCGAGGTTCATTCTCTGTGGGATCAGTGGGTGCAATCGCCTACGCGATAATCCGGGGCTTGCTCACGCCGAGCCGCCATAGAACTCGAAGAAGAAATGGGCGAACAGGGTTCACGACCTTCGTCCGACAGACATGCTTTTCAATTCGTACGCGTTCATCTTTTTCTACTTTCCGCTGGTCCTGCTCGGGTTCTTCCTGATCGGCCGGTGCAATGCCCGCGCAGCGGCGGGCTTCCTGGCACTGGCCTCGCTGTTCTTCTACGGGTGGTGGAGCATCAAGGCGCTTCCGCTGCTGCTCGGCTCCATCTGCTTCAACTACTGGATGGGGCTGCAGCTGACGCCACAACCGGGTCGCAGCGACCGCACACGCAAGCAATGGCTCATCGCGGCGCTGACCATCAATCTCGGCGTGCTGGCGGTCTTCAAATACGCCGACTTCTTCCTCACCAACGTAAACAGTGGCCTGGCGGAAGCGGGCCTGTCGTCGGTGCCGCTGCTCCATGTGGCGCTGCCGATCGGGATTTCGTTCTACACGTTCACCCAGATCGCCTTCCTGGTCGATTGCTGGCAGGGCAAGGTGCAGGAACGCCGCTTCGTACCGTACGTGCTCTTCGTCACCTACTTTCCGCACCTGATCGCGGGACCGGTGCTGCATCACAAGCAAATGATGCCGCAGTTCGCCAATCCGGCGATCTACCGGGTCGACACCAACAAACTGGCGCTCGGCCTCGCCATCTTCACCTTCGGTCTGGCCAAAAAATTGCTTATCGCCGATCGCCTGGGCCAGTACGCCGACATGATGTTCAACGGCGTCCACACCGGCGTGCTGCCCTCGCTGTACACCTCGTGGTTCGGTGTGCTCGCCTATACGCTGCAGATCTATTTCGACTTTTCGGGGTATTCGGACATGGCGGTCGGACTGTCGCTGTGCATGGGCGTGCAGTTGCCGCTCAACTTTCGTTCGCCCTACAAGTCGACCAACATCATCGAATTCTGGCGGCGCTGGCACATCTCGCTTTCCACCTTCCTGCGCGACTACCTGTACGTGCCGCTGGGCGGCAACCGCAAAGGCGAGGCGCGCCGGTACCTGAATCTTTTCCTCACCATGCTGCTGGGCGGCCTCTGGCACGGCGCCTCCTGGACTTTCGTGATCTGGGGCGCGCTGCATGGCGCTTTCCTGATGGTCAATCACGTCTGGAATGCCAAGGTTCGTCGTGGTGCTGCGCCAGGCTGGTGGGCACGCGTGCTGGGCTGGTGTCTGACCTTCCTGTGCGTGATGATTGCCTGGGTCGTGTTTCGCGCCGAAAGCCTTAATGCGGCCATCGAGATCTACAAGGGCATGCTGGGATTTCACGGCGCACCGGTCAGTGCGTTCAGCGAGTTCACGGTGCCGTTCCGAAAACCCGAGTTCTTCCAGACCCTGCTGCTGGGCATGATCATTTGTCTGGCACTGCCGCCGACCATCGCACTGGAGCGCTGGGTGCCGTCCGTTGCCGCACTGGGCGGCCGCCCTCGACTTTCCAGCGCCATGACGGTCGCGACCGCGATCGGGACCGTCATCCTGCTGGGACTTTCCGTGTCGAAGCTCGGCTCGTACAGCCCCTTTCTTTACTTCCAGTTCTAGGCCATGAAGGCGTCGCGCGTCTGGCTCGGACTCTTTCTCATGGCCTTCGGGGTGCTGTTCGCGAACCTGATGGTCACGCTGTCGACGCAACCTGCGCACGGCGACATGACCCGTATCGCAAAAATCTCCGAGCGCGAGTTCGGTTGGCGCTCGACGCCGCCGCCGATCGCCATGGCCGACATCGTCAACGCGCCGATCCAGGATGCAGACGTCCTCATCATCGGCGACAGCTATTCGATGTTCTTCGCATGGCAATCGGTATTGGTCAAAGCGGGCTACCGCGTGGCGACGACGCATTGGGACAACATCGACGCCATTTGCGATGACTTCGGACCGTGGCTACGCCGATCTGGCTTCGCGGGCAAGCTCGTACTGTTTGAAAGTGTCGAACGCGTGATGCCCCAGCGCATTTCCAACGCACAAGCCTGTAAGGCAATGCGTCGACCTTTCACTGCTGTACCGATACCCCCTTCAAGTCCGTCGGCCGCTGCGCCCGACTTCAAGGTCAACTGGAACGGCACGGTGTTCAGCGGGCTGGAGGTGTGGCGCAACACCCAGAGAATCCGCTATATGGGCAAGAACGACGTGGTTTTCAATGTGCCGCGCTATGGCGATTCCGTGTTCGCAGCCAACGTTCCCGACGGTTGCGCGCAATTCAGCAACCGCATGTGCGAGCATGGTCTTTTTCTGATGCACGACAGGCAATTCCGCGAACTCACCATCGATGACGCAGAATTTCTGGCCCAAATCCGCGATCGGGCGGCACCGACGAAAATGCTGTGGATGGTGATTCCCAACAAGACGTCGGTCTATCTCGACGCCGAGCACGCGAAGCAATTCGAAAGGCGAGCGAATGAACTCGCCATTGGCCCCGATCTCTTCTCGATGGCGCGCGTCGCGCGCCGTGAGGTCGTAGATCTCTACTGGCCGAACGACACACACTGGTCGATGCAGGGTCAGCTCTATTTCGGGCAACAGATGTTGAAGGTGGTGCAATCTGCGATCGGCGCGCCGAACCGCAACGCACGCGCGTCATGACGGCCCCGTCTGCCTGGCTCAAGACATTCGTTGCCGGCTTTGCCGTGGTCAGCGCAATGCTCGTCGTCACGTTGTTCACCCCGGCGCCCTATGGCGACCTGAGCCGGATCGGCCGCTTGTCCGATGCCGACTTCGGCTGGCTGGCTCCGCCACCGGTCGTGGACAAGTCGCTCGTGAAGGGCGTGCCGCTCACCGAAGCCGACGTTCTCGTGATCGGCGACAGCTTCTCGATGACGCATCGCTGGCAGTCCAGACTGGTAGCCGCCGGTTATGCCGTGTCGACCATCTACTGGGGCCAGATCGGCTACCTGTGCAGCGATTTCACGACCTGGGCGCAGCATGCGGGGTTCAAGGGCAAGCTGGTCGTCGTGGAGAGTGTGGAGCGGCTGCTCAGCGAACGCGTCGCCAAGAGCCAGACGTGCAACGCCATGATCAAGCAACCGCAGGTCAAGACCACGCCTTTCCTCGAGCCGCTGGAACAGGTGCCTGGCTTCCAGCTCAATTCAAGCGCCAAGCTCACCACCGGAATCATCACCTGGCTCAATACGCGCAAGGCGCGCCGGGCCACGGGCGACACGGAGTACTCGGAGGAAACGTGGGTCCGCCCGGTAAAGGATGGCTGCCTGTACTTCAGTCACAAGCTGTGCGAGAAAGCCCTGTTCTTCTACGAGGACACCGACAACCCGCCACTCAAGCCGGCGGATGTGACGTTCATGACGACGTTCAATGCCGCCCACCCCGACTTCAAGTTCATCTGGATGGTGATCCCGGACAAGACCACGGTGTACATCGACACCGCGCACAACGCGGACTTCATGAAGGCATTCAACGACGCACGGATCGGTCCCGATCTTTTCCGGTTCGCCGCCGAGGAACGGGGTCGGGTCCGCGACTTCTATTTTCCGAACGATACGCATCTGTCGATGCACGGACAGTTGCAACTTGGCGACCGGATGTTGCAAGTGATTCGCCCTGTAGAACCACCGCCCGTACAGGCACGGTAAAGCTATGATGACCTGTGACAGGAACCGAGCAGCTTGATTCTCTACGAGTACCCTTTCAACGAGCGCATCCGCACCTACCTTCGGCTGGAGCATCTCTTTCGTCGCCTCGGCGAACTGGTGCCTGCCGATTCCGCGTTGTCGCATCACTACGCCCTCGTCACGATCTTCGAGATCATGGACGTGGCGGCGCGGGCTGACCTGAAGGCCGATGTCCTGCGCGATCTCGACAAGCACAAGAACGTTTTCAACAGCTACCGCGGCAACCCGGCCATTTCGGAGCAGGCGCTCGACCAGGTCGTCGGGCAGCTCGAACGCAACTTCGCTGCGCTGAACACCATTCCCGGCAAGGCCGGACAGTCGCTGACGGAAAACGAATGGCTGATGAGCATTCGAAGCCGCGTCGGCATTCCGGGCGGCACGTGCGAGTTCGACTTGCCCGCCTATTTCGCGTGGCAGAACGGCACCGCGGCGTCGCGTCGATCCGACCTCGAACGCTGGCTCGTCACATTGGCGCCGCTCGCCGAATCGATCTATCTGCTGCTCAAGCTGCTGCGCGACGCCGATGTCCCTTACAAGGTGATCGCCACCAACGGCCAGTTCCAGCAAAGCCTGCCCCAGGGCCGCAGCTTCCAGTTGCTGCGCCTGCGCATCGACCCGAGCCTCGGACTGGTGCCCGAGATCAGCGGCAACCGGCTGATGGTGTCGGTGCGCCTCATGCGCCACGAAGCTGACGACCGTCTGCACCAGACCGGCGAAGCCGCACCTTTCGAACTTACCCTTTGCGCATGAGCGAGACCGGAAAAATCGGCGAGCGCATCGTGCGCTGCCCGGCGTGCGGTGGCGACAGTGTCTACGCCGCCAGCAACCCGTATCGCCCCTTTTGCAGCGCGCGCTGCAAGGGCATCGACCTCGGCGCCTGGGCCAGCGAAGAATTCAGGATGCCGGCCGATGCGCCGCCGGACGACGATCCGTTCGGCGACCCGAAGCTGCAGTAGCGGGCGATCAGCGCGCCTAAGACACGCCGCGCTCGTCGGCGAGCCAGCCCAGCACGGGCATCGCGCCCGGCAGCACCGGCGTCACCTCGAGCGGAAGCTGCTGCCACTTCATGGCCTGCCCTTCGCGCATCTCAAAGTCCCCCGTCCACTGGGTCACCTTGCACCAGTGGAGGCGCACCAATGCGTGCGGATAGTCGTGCTCGGTCACCTTCCAGGCGATGGCGCTTGCGATGGTGATCCCCAGTTCTTCCTGCAACTCGCGCCGCAACGCCTGTTCGACGGTTTCACCGGCTTCGATCTTGCCTCCCGGGAATTCCCAATAACCCGCGTATGGCTTGCCCTCGGGCCGTGTCGACAGCAGCAGTGCGTCGTCGGCCTCGCGGATCAGGATGCCAACCGCCACTTCGGTGTGCTGCCGCGCAGACACCGCCGTCACAGGCTCGCCCGTCCGGCGTAGTCGCGCGCGAACTGGTAGGCCACGCGGCCGCTGCGCGAACCCCGCTCGAGGGCCCACACCAGCGCCTCCGGCCGGGCCGCTTCGATGGCCGCCGGCGTCACGCCGAAAGACGACAGCCACTGCGCCACGATCGTGAGGTATTCGTTCTGGCTGAACGGATAGAAGCTCACCCAGAGCCCGAAGCGCTCCGACAGCGAGATCTTTTCTTCGATCACCTCGCCCGGGTGCACCTCGCCGTCGTCCGTGTGCGTGTAGCTGAGGTTGTCCTTCATGTACTCGGGCAGCAGATGGCGGCGGTTGCTGGTCGCGTAGATCAGCACGTTGGGCGCCGACCCGGCGATCGAACCGTCGAGGATCGACTTGAGCGCCTTGTAGCCCGGCTCGCCCTCGTCGAAGCTCAAGTCGTCGCTGAAGACGATGAATTTTTCAGGGCGTCCCGACACCACCTCGACGATGTCGGGCAGGTCCACCAGTTCCGCCTTGTCGACCTCGATCAGGCGCAGGCCCATCGGTGCGTAGGTTTGCAGACAGGCGCGAATCAACGAAGACTTGCCGGTGCCGCGTGCGCCGGTCAGCAGCACGTTGTTGGCCGGCCTGCCTTCGACGAACTGCCGCGTGTTGCGCTCGATCTTTTCCTTCTGCGCGTCGATCTCCCTCAGATCGTCGAGCGCCATCGCAGCCACGTGGCGCACCGGCTCCATCACGCCATGGCCCGAACTGCGGCGGCGGTAGCGCCAGGCAATCGATGCGTTCCAGTCGGAGGGCGCGCTCAACGGCTGGGGAAGGACCGCTTCAATGCGCGTGATGAGCTGTTCGGCGCGCTCGATCAGGCGCTGGAACTGCTCGTTCATGAACGGTAGTCGGCGTTGATGGTCACGTAGTCGTGGCTCAGGTCGCAGGTCCACACCGTGTCGCTCGCGTTGCCGCGGCCGAGGCCGATGCGCACCGTGATCTCGCTTTGCTTCATGACGCGCTGGCCGTCTTCCTCGCGGTAGGCCGGGTTGCGGCCACCGTCGACGGCCACATGCACGTCGTCGAGATAGAGATCGATGCCGGTCTGGTCGAGGTCGTCGATGCCGGCATAGCCCACGGCGGCCAGGATGCGGCCCAGGTTGGGGTCGCTCGCAAAGAACGCCGTCTTCACCAGCGGCGAGTGCGCGACGGCATAGGCAACCTGCCGACATTCGGCCGAATCACGTCCGCCTTCGACACGGATCGTGATGAACTTGGTGGCGCCCTCGCCGTCGCGCACGATGGCCTGGGCCAGCTGGCGCGCCACGTTCTGCATCGCCGAGACCAGCGTGCGGCCGTCTTCGGAATCGAGCGAAGCGACCGGCGCGTGTGCCGCCTTCTGCGTCGCGATGACGACGAACGAATCGTTGGTCGAGGTGTCGCCATCGATCGTCACCCGGTTGAAGGATGCATCGGCCAGCGCCTTCGCCAGCGGCTGCACCAGTGCCGGGTCGATCTTCGCATCGGTCGCCATGAAGCCGAGCATGGTGGCCATGTTCGGGCGGATCATGCCGGCGCCCTTGCTGATGCCGGTGATGGTCACCGTGACTCCGCCGATCTGCACCTGCTGGCTGAAAGCCTTGGGCACGGTGTCGGTGGTCATGATGCCCTCTGCAGCCCGTGCCCAATGGTCGGGCGCCGCATCGGCCAGTGCGGCCGGGAGGCCGGCCTCGATGCGGTCGACCGGCAGCGGCTCCATGATCACGCCGGTCGAGAACGGCAGAATCTGCTCGGGCGCAATGTCCAGCTCGCGAGCCAGTGCCACGCAGGTCTGCAGCGTGCGTGCGAGCCCGTCCTGCCCGGTGCCGGCATTGGCATTGCCGGTGTTGATGACCATGGCGCGAATGCCGTAGTTCCGCGCCAGATGGTCGCGACACACCTGCACCGGTGCGGCGCAAAAACGGTTCAGCGTGAAGACACCGCCAACCGCCGCGCCTTCATCGATCAGCACGACGGTCAGGTCTTTGCGGTTGGCTTTGCGCACGCCGGCTTCGGCCACGCCGATGCGGACGCCGGGCACCGCGAACAAGGCGGCGGGATCGGGAGCGGACAGATTCACAGGCATGGTGGTGTCTTCAGGTCAGCTGAGCTTGCCGTGGCAATGCTTGAACTTCTTGCCGCTGCCGCAAGGGCAGAGGTCGTTGCGTCCCACGCGCGCAAAGGCGGCGGCCTCGGCGCCGAGCGCGCCCAGACCCGCGGCCGCGATGCGGCGCTGGTTTTCTTCATCGACCCGCACCTCCACTTCGCCGGTTTCGGTCGGCGCGGTGTAGGTGAGATTCGAGACATTTTCGCCGCGGCTCTCGAGTGCTTCGGCGGCCTCTTCGAGCTGCTCGCTGGACTGCACGCGCACCGTCATGAGCTGGCGCGTGACCTCGTTCTTGACCGAGTCGAGCAACTGGCCGAACAGCTCGAACGCTTCGCGCTTGTATTCCTGCTTCGGCTGCTTCTGGGCATAGCCGCGCAGGTGAATGCCCTGGCGCAGGTAGTCGAGCGAGGCCAGATGCTCGCGCCACTGGCTGTCGATGCTTTGCAGCAGCACCATGCGCTCGAACTGCACGAAGTTTTCTTCGCCGATCAGCGCGAGCTTCGCGTCGAAAGCCGTGTTGGCCGCCGCGACGACTTTTTCCACGACCTCGTCGTCGGCGATGGCGGTTGCGGCTTCCACTTCCTGGACGAGCGGCAAATCGAGGCCCCAGGTGTTTGCCAAAGCGCTCTCAAGACCGTTCAGGTCCCACTGCTCTTCGACCGATTCCGCGGGCACGTACTGGCGCGCCAGGTCGGTGAAGCAACCCTCGCGCAGCGCAGCGATCTGCGCTCGCAGGTCGGTGGCGTCGAGGATGTCGTTGCGTTGCTGGTAGATCACTTTGCGCTGGTCGTTCGACACGTCGTCGTACTCGAGCAACTGCTTGCGCACATCGAAGTTGCGGGCTTCGACCTTGCGCTGCGCGCTTTCGATGCTGCGCGTGACGATGCCGGCTTCGATTGCCTCGCCGTCGGGCATCTTGAGTCGGTCCATGATCGACTTGACCCGGTCGCCGGCAAAGATGCGCATCAGTGGATCGTCCAGGCTCAGGTAGAAGCGCGACGAACCCGGATCGCCCTGACGTCCCGAACGCCCGCGCAACTGGTTGTCGATGCGGCGCGACTCATGACGCTCGGTGGCGATGATGCGCAGGCCGCCGAGCGACTTCACGAACTCGTGGTCCTTGGTCCACTCGGCGCGAATGCGCGCGACTTCGGCGGCCTTGCCGGCCTCGTCGAGCGACTCGTCGTTCTCGACCGCTTCGATCACCTTCTCGATGTTGCCGCCGAGCACGATGTCGGTGCCGCGACCGGCCATGTTGGTCGCGATCGTGATCATCTTCGTGCGGCCGGCCTGCGCCACGATGTCGGCTTCGCGCGCGTGCTGCTTGGCGTTCAGCACCTGGTGCGGCAAGGCCGCCTTGTTGAGCAGCTCGTCGATGATTTCCGAGTTCTCGATCGACGAGGTGCCGACCAGCACGGGCTGGCCCCGGTCGTAGCACTCGCGAATGTCCTGAATGGCGGCTTCGTATTTTTCGCGCGTCGTCTTGTAGACGCGATCGAGCTGGTCGTCGCGCTTGCTGTGACGGTTGGGCGGAATGATCGTCGTCTCGAGCCCGTAGATTTCCTGGAATTCGTAGGCTTCGGTATCGGCCGTGCCGGTCATGCCGGCCAGCTTGCCGTAGAGCCGGAAATAGTTCTGGAAGGTGATCGAGGCCAGCGTCTGGTTTTCCGCCTGGATGTTCACGCCTTCCTTGGCTTCGACGGCCTGGTGCAGACCATCGCTCCAGCGCCGACCACTCATCAGCCGGCCGGTGAACTCGTCGACGATGACGACCTCGCCTTCCTGCACCACGTAGTGCTGGTCGCGGTGATACAGGTGACGCGCGCGCAACGCGGCGTTCAGGTGGTGCATCAGCGTGATGTTGGTGGGGTCGTACAGCGACGCGCCTTCGGGCAACAGCTTGAACTCGGTCAGGATGCGCTCGGCGTTCTCGTGGCCGTCTTCGGTCAGGAACACCTGGTGCGTTTTCTCGTCGACCGTGAAATCGCCCGCCTTGATCACGCCTTCGCCGGTGCGAGGATCGGCTTCGCCTTCCTGTTTGGTCAGGAGCGGCACCACCTTGTTGATCGCCAGGTAGGTGTCGGTGTGGTCTTCGGCCTGGCCGCTGATGATGAGCGGCGTGCGGGCTTCGTCGATCAGGATCGAGTCCACCTCGTCGACGATCGCGAAATTGAG
Organism: Variovorax sp. PAMC 28711; assembly: GCF_001577265.1. NCBI lineage: Bacteria > Pseudomonadati > Pseudomonadota > Betaproteobacteria > Burkholderiales > Comamonadaceae > Variovorax > Variovorax sp. PAMC 28711. Next base: position 1,046,096 of record NZ_CP014517.1, read on the forward strand.
GCCGCGTTGCACCCGATCGCCGGGCTCGTACACCATGTTGTCGCGCAGGTAATCGAAGCCGTATTCGTTGTTGGTGCCGTAGGTGATGTCGCTGCCGTAGGCTTCCTGCTTTTCTTCGCGCGGCATCTGGGGCAGGTTGATGCCGACGGTCAGGCCCAGGAAGTTGTAGAGGCGGCCCATCCACTTGGCATCGCGACTTGCGAGGTAGTCGTTCACCGTGACCACGTGCACGCCCTTGCCGGACAGCGCGTTCAGGTACACCGGCAAGGTTGCGGTGAGCGTCTTGCCTTCGCCCGTGCGCATCTCGGAGATCTTGCCGTTGTGCAGCGCCATGCCGCCCAGCAATTGCACGTCGAAGTGGCGCATCTTCATGATCCGCTTGGAGCCTTCGCGCACGGTGGCGAATGCCTCCGGCAGGATGTCGTCGAGCGACTCGCCCCGGGCGACGCGCTCCTTGAACTCCACCGTCTTGGCACGCAGCGCGTCGTCGCTGAGCTTCTCGAAGTCCGGCTCCATCGCATTGATGCGATCGACCGTCTTGCGATATTGCTTGAGGAGCCGGTCGTTGCGACTGCCGAAAATTTGGGTCAGGAAGTTGTTGGCCATGGATGGAGGAAGGAACGAGCATCTGGAAGTCAGATGCCGCGACCGAATTCCCTAAGATATGGTGAATGCAGTTGGGCGCCCCCGGCCGTAAAGCAAGTGGGCCCGGTTCGCACTGAACGGCCGACACACGCATGTCGGCAAACCTGGCATTTTAGCCGCCCCGCCCAAGCCCTCGTGCTCTCCCATGAACCGTCGCACCGCCCCTTTCACCCTGCAGCAAGCCGCCCACGAGTCGCCCACGCTCGCCAGCTTGCTCGCGCGGGCGCGCGATGCGTCCGAAAGGCTGAAAGCCGTGGAGGAGCTGATCCCCGTGGACATGCGCGCGGCGCTGCAGCCGGGCCCTGCCGAGGGCGATGTGTGGTGTGTGCTGGTCACCGGAAGTGCCGCCGCCGCCAAGCTGCGACAGCTCTCCCCGATGCTCGTCACACGGCTGAAATCAAGGGGATGGGATGTCGCGACGATCCGGATCAAAGTCCAGGCGCGCCGCTGAGAACGGCGCGGTCCTGACGGGGTCGAATAGGGTGGTGCCGCCTGTCTGACTCGAACATGGCCCGCCAACCCGCATGAATGCTTGAAGTCGTCAGAGCGGGGGCAGAATCTGCCCCCAAATGTGCCCCCACCCTGCGACGGATGCCCGATGAAATTGACAGATGCGAAGCTTCGCAACCTCACCCTGCCCGGCAAGCATGCCGACGGCGGGGGCCTTTATTTGGAGGTCCTTCCGACTGGCGGGCGGTACTGGCGATTGAAGTACCGATTCGGCGGCAAAGAAAAGCGCCTTGCGTTTGGTGTTTACCCCGCCGTTGGCCTGAAAGACGCTCGAGAGCAGCGCGAGATTGCCAAGCAGTTTCTCGGTCGCGGTGAGGATCCAGGCGAAGCGCGCAAGGCCGCAAAGGTCAAGGTATCAACAGAGGCAGCCAACAGCTTTCAGGCGGTGGCGCTTGACTGGCACAAGGCCAACTCCAAGAGATGGTCGAACGTAACCGCGGCAAAAACGATGACGCATTTGCTGTCCGACGTCTTCACGGTCATCGGCAACCGCCCGATCGCAACGGTTACCCCGCCCGAATTGCTGGCGATGCTACGAAAAGTAGAGAGTCGCGGCGCAGCCTACACAGCAACCCGACTGCGGGAACTGTGCGGCCAGATATTCCGCTATGGCATCGCCACCGGCCGAGCTACATACAACCCGGCCGCCGATTTGGTGAAGACGATCGTGCTACCCGGCGTCAAGCACCGGCCGGCGATCACTGACCGCCGGGAATTTGGCACGCTGTTGCGGGACCTACAGAGTTATCAAGCGGCCGACAGACTCACCTTGCTTGCAACTCGCCTGGCGCTGCTCACGTTCGTGCGCTCGCAAGAGTTGCGGTTGGCTCAATGGCGAGAAATCGACTTCGATAGCCGCGAGTGGCGCATTCCTGCAGCCCGCATGAAGATGGGCAAGGGTCTAAATCAAGCGCACATCGTTCCACTATCTCAGGCTGCCGTCGAGACGTTGAAAGCCATCCATCTACTGACCAGCGACACGACCAACGTCTTCCCCAACAGCTTCGGCGCTGACGGCTTTATGAGCGAGAACACAATCGGGCGCATGCTGATCCGGATGGGATATCAAGGCAGGCAGACACTGCATGGCTTCCGTGCGTCTGCACGGAGCTTACTTTCAGAAAGAGGCTGGAGTGTGGCTGCACTGGAGCGTCAGTTGGACCACGCCGAACGCAGCAAGGTAGTGGCAGCTTACGCCCGGAGCGAGCACCTTAGTGAGCGGCGCCTGATCATGGACGATTGGGGTGCATTAGTGACGGCGCTTGAGGCTGGACAATCTGGTAGCCCCATCCTCACCAGCGAGGGTTCGGATCGTTAAACAACTCCCGGTCTGTGTTGTGCGAAGTCAGCCAAGTGAATCCGGGAAAGTTCGACCCCCCTTGAATAGGGAAAAAATGTGGTAACACTTCAGAACCTTGTACAACTACATATCAAGGTACCCAAGTGGCCACAAACGGACATCATTGGAAGCTCGCTCCCTTAGCGAACCTCCCAACTCTGGGGATGCCCAGCAGACGCCCCCTGCCCCTGCCCCGAGCGGTTCCTCCTGTCAGCGCAAAGGTTCTTCGCCAACCGATTGAGGCGGCAAACAATCCTGCTGCGCTCCTTCGACTCGACACCGTTGCGGCGCTCACCGGGCTGAGTCGGTCGACTCTGTACGCAAAAATAAAGGCTGGGACTTTCCCCGCGCCGATCAAGCAGGGAGCGCGCTGCACGCGATTCCGTGCGAGCACTGTCACAGCCTGGCTCGAGTCGGTGAACTGAGATGCCCAACATGAACCCCAGCATTCAATGGGCCGAGTTCTCTGTTGGAGGGCATCGAGTATTTTGTCCAGCCTGTCCGGGGAAACGGAGCGATAAAACGATGGGTCTCACCGTGGCTGCCGATGATCACGGGATAGCCCATTGTTTTCGGTGTGGCTACGTGGAAACCCGTCATCACGAGCGCACGCTGACACCATCTGCACGGAAAACCTTGGCATTGCGCATCGACGCTCTTCGTCGCCAACACAGTGAAGAGCAGCGCAAGCGCCAGTCCGATGCAGCGGTTGCCGCCCTGATTCGCTGGACTGCCGCGTCCCCTGTTGAGGCGCATCCCTATCTAAGTTCCAAGGGCGTTCGCGCTTACGGCATACGGGTCGAGATGAATGACACGCTGCTGATCCCTGTGCGTGACGCACAAGGCCGCATGCACAGCTTTCAGGCTATTGCCTTCGATGGCACGAAACGCTTTCAGCCCGGAGGCAAGGTCAAGGGCTGCTATCACGCTATTGGCCAGCCTCGTGGGAAGCTGGCGATCTGCGAGGGTTACGCCACTGGCGCCACCCTTCACGAAAATACGGGACATGCCGTGGCAATCGCGTTCAATTCCGGCAACCTGCTGGCCGTTGCGCAGGCGCTGCGCGCAAAGTACCCTGGCATCACGCTCGTGCTCTGCGCCGATGACGACTGGAAGACCGAAGGCAACCCAGGTCTTACAGCAGCTACTGAGGCGACCCGCGTCGTGGGGGGCCTGCTGGCGGTGCCGATATTTACCGGATTGCCCCGCGGCGAGGAGGACACTGACTTCAACGACCTGCACCGGCTGGCAGGCCAAGCGGTTTCAGCATGAGCACGGTCCTTGACTCAAGGGGCACTGTTCGCGCTGCCTTCGAAACCGCGCGGGTAGTTCCTGAAGAGTGGCCTGAGCCAACGCCTTTGCCCGATGCCCTGCCGCCGGTGCAGTCCTTCGACCCCGAGCTATTGCCGTCGAACCTGCGCGGATGGGTGGTTGACATTGCTCACCGCATGCAATGCCCGCCCGACTTTGCCGCCGTTGGCGCAGTTATTGCTGCGTCCAGCCTGATCGGCGCGCGTGCAGTAGTGCAGCCTAAAGAGTTCGATGACTGGCAAGTGGTGCCCAATCTATGGGGCCTGATTGTGGGTCGCCCCGGCGTCATGAAATCTCCGGCGTTGGGGGAGGCTTTAAAACCCTTGTTTCATTTGCAATTGGCTGAATTTGAACTGCACGAAGCCGCGCATGAGGCTTGGACGCTTGACAGCAAAGTCGCCGAACTGGCCAGTGCCGAGCGGGAGAAAAAGGCCAAAGGACTCGCATCAAAAGACCCGGCGGCGGCGCGTTCGCTTTTGATTCCCGAAGTAGTAGCTGCCGAGCCTATCGCCCGCCGCTTCACCGTAAACGATGCCACGGTGGAGAAGCTGGGGGAACTGCTGAATGCCAACCCATGGGGCATCCTGAGCTACCGGGATGAGCTGTACGGCTTGCTCACAAGCATGGACAAACAAGGCCAAGAAGGTGCACGCTCGTTCTACCTGCAAAGCTATGACGGCAATCAAAGCTACACCTTTGATCGCATCGGCCGCGGCACAGTGCATATCCCTCGAATCTGCCTCTCGATGATCGGTGGCATCCAGCCGGGACGGGTGCAGGAGTATGTTCGGGGAGCCGTAGCAGGGGGCAGTGCTGATGACGGCTTGCTGCAGCGATTCGGCCTCACCGTATGGCCGGATACGGCTGGGGCTTTCGTCCATGTCGATCAATGGCCTGACACAGCTGCAAAAGCGCACGCATGGGAAGCGTTTAAGCGGCTGGCAGATCTTCAACCTGCCAGCGACACCGAGCCCCAAGTTTGGCGATTCGACCCCAAGGCACAAGCTCTGTATGTGGAATGGAGCACGCATTTGGGCCAGGAACTGAAGCTCGGGGAGCTGCACCCTGCGATGGAAGGCCACCTCTCGAAATACCGCAAGCTGATCCCAGCCCTGGCGCTAATCTTTGCGCTGCTGGAAAACCCAGATACGCAGCTGATCAAAGAGGGAGACCTACTCCGAGCACTGGCGTGGTGTGACTACCTTCGCAGCCATGCCGAGCGCCTCTATAGCGCGGCGACGACGCCAGAAACCGGGGCGGCCGCGGGGCTTCTGCGAAAGATCAAGGCCGGCGCCCTGATCGATTCATTTACGCCGCGTGAGGTCGCGGTGAAGGGCTGGACCGGCATGCCGACGCCCGAAGCTGTACGCAAGGCGGCTGACCTGCTCTGCGACTTCGACTGGCTGCGGCGAGATGTGATCCAAGGAGGTGCGGCAGGCGGCAGGCCGAGCGAGCGATATCGGATCAACCCCTCTGCAAAGGGACGGGCGATAAGAGCTGGCTTGCCCGACTGAAGAAGCTGGACGGGCCCGGGTCGCTCCCTACGAAACCAACGAAACCCAGATTTGTAGGTTTTGTAGGCCCTTCCCCGGGGCATCTAAAGAATTTCGACTCGGCGGGGCAACCACCGGCTAACGATTTCAGAGATGACCCTGATCGTGATTGCTGGCCACACACAAGCGCAATGAATACCGGCGAGCTTGACCGAATGGTGGCGCGCGTCGATCAATTCTTCAATCGTGGCATCAGCCTCAAACATGCAATCGCAGTTGCTGATGCGTTGGTAATTCGTGATCGGGGTAGTGATGACAGGCGCCTTTGTCTGGAATGCTCAAACATACGCGGCACCATCGATCGTTCTCGCTGCACAGTTTGGCTACAAGCCGACATTAGTAGACAGGAGATGGGCGAACTGGTCAGCATGCCGCAGCGATGCCCTGCATTTTCTGATACCGGGAGCGTCCGCTGATTGGGCTGGGGGGGCGCTCGACGAGCGATTCGGAGATGTACGCGCGCGCGTGCGAGACGCTGCCGCTCCCGATGAGTCGGAGGAGCAGATCCCCGTCGGCGACATCCGTGGGCGCGCCGCTTACCTCACACAGGATACTCAGTGACTATCAGCGCAGCCAAGTCTCGCGCCGTGCCCAACCGTGCGCTCAAACAGTGGAGCGAAAGTTGCAAAGGGAATCACAACTTCGCCCCATTGTCCCTCGCCGACGTCGAGAGAGACATGCTCGCCAACCTCTGGTCGAGACACGACGGCCAAGGTCGGACTTCCATTTTTTGACAGATCCCACAGGTGAAATTGATGCAGTGGCATCAACTCTGTTGCGTCCCATTCGTTTCGAGTCAGATGGAAGGTTCCACGCATCCCCATTCGCGACGCCTTTACCTCTATAGGCAGTTGTTGAAGGTCGCTGGCCGACGCAACGGAAAGCACGTCGTAGCCGTCGCTGTTGCTCTCTACAGACCTCCACTTCGGTTCACGCCCCGTTCGCTCGCGCTCAAAGGCCAACGTTAGCCGCTCCCCCTCGCGACCGATTTCGCCGAGTTCGGCGTTCCTAAGCCCCCGGGCGATCGCCGCCAGTCGGTCCCAAAAGTGGACGACGTCGTTCTCGTAGCCGCGGGCAAGCTCCGCCTCGATCAATGATTGCGCGACCTCGGTCGGCGAGAAGCTCAGCACCTTTAAACGCCCGTCGATCGCATTTTTGATCCAGGGTGGCCGGATCGTCTCGACGTAGTCGAGCAGAGCCTGCCGGAGCTTCAAGTAATCCAAGTCAATGCCGAGCAGCCGCGCCCCGGCCGGCGTCAGGACTGCAATGCCACAGTCATTGGCGCGCAGCCAGTGCAGCTCCTGCGCCACTTCCAACAATCGCCCAACCTCCATGCCGCCCTGGCGAGGGAGCTCCGAGCGCAGTTGCTGAAACGGCATGGGGTGCTCGTCGGCCAGGCGCAGCAAGTTGAAGCAACCATATGCGATGCCAGGCGACAACGCGATCACGCAAACCCCTTTTCGAGGTCGCGCAACAGCGCCTCAATATCCTCTTCCTTCAATCCCACCGAGTAATAGTCGTAGTCCTCAATATCGTTTGGATCGAGCGCGATGGGGTCGACGCCGAGCGCCGAATCGTCAAGGGCTGCGGCCATCTGCTTGATTTTGTAGTCGAGGCGCTCGAGGACGGTTTCGTCGACGGTCTCCTCGCACTCAACGATCTCGATGATCGTTTCTTCATCCGCGGAGAGGCCGAAGCGATGAATTCGATCCTCGGATTGCAGGTAGTGGGCCGCGTTGAAAGTGCGGTCGAGATACATGGCGTGATGGCAGACACGATGCAAGCTAATGCCCTCGCCTGCGGCGGCAGGGTTTGCCACCATAACCATGGTGTTTCGGTCGTCGTGAAAGAGCTTGATTTTGCCCTCCCGCGTCTCATCGTCGTCCTCGTCCCCCGCGTCCACTCCTCCATGGATGTAAACAGCCCCCAGGTCCGACAGACGCGCCGCGATGTATTCGACGTTCCGCACATAAGACGACCAGATCAACACCTTTTTGCCTTCGAGCGCGAGCTGCCGCGCGCGACGCAAAACGTATCGCAACTTGGGCCCGTCACCCTCTTCAAGAACGGCGGCCAGCAAGTCAGGGTGCGCGAAGCCGAACTCGGATGCGAGCAGCGCAGGGTTCGATACAAACTGCAAGAGCCGTGTCACCGACCGCCCGAGTGCTCGAAACGACTGTTTGCTTCGAATACTTAACGCCGATGCAGCCTCGCGGGCGACCTCGTGCTTCATCAAGCGATATAGCTCGCGCTGCAGAGGAGCCAGAGGCAGGCGAACTCGCTGGCGAGTGATCGGCGGCAACCCCAGTTCTGTCTTGTTCGTCCGCACGTATACGGCTTTGATCAGGTCGACAACATTGTCAACATTCGCATCGATCTCGGGATAGAGAAAAAAGAACTGCGGTATCAGGTCGTCGACGGCCTGCGGCATCGGCGTGCCGGACATCACCAGCTTGCCGACAGGCAAATGGGCCAACGAGAGCACGGCTCTTGCGGTGCGTTTTGCAATGCCGCTTTTGATACGGTGACTTTCGTCCAGGAAGACGAAGACCTTGTGACGCGCGCAATGGGCCGCGAGCATGTCGCCCACGTTCACCAGCTGCTGGTAGGTGATCAGCATAAAGCGAGGATCGTCCATCAGCATCCGCTCGATCTTGTCCCGGCCTCCACGAAGACGCACAAACTGCCTCCCCAGTTGCGGCATGCAGTCGACGATTTGCTCGTCCCACGCTGCGAAGGCGTTCTTAGGGGCGACAACCAGCAGACGCTCCGAGTCCCGTGCCTTGAAGAAAAAGAAGGACAGCGCCTCGGTAGTCTTGCCCGCGCCAGGAACGGAAAAAGTCGCGGCTGCCGGCAGCGACGCCATCTTGGCCACGTTGCGAGCCTGCTGCGGTGACAGGTCGCGGGCAAAGCCGAGGGATTTCAGCTCGGAGCGTAGGACCGCTTGGTCCACCCACTCCTGCCTGACTGCGGCGTCGTATCCCGCCGCCGCGCGCGCCGACCTGAGCAGGAGCTCCCGCGCGGCCGGGCCCACCTCGTAGCCGACACCGAGGCGCAGCCCATACGTGCTGAGGATGTTGAGCATCGAGCCGCGCAGCGAGGCGAAATTCCACCAGGGCATCGACAGCTCGCGACTGCCCTCCTGCCGCGCGTTCGGTGTGTGGTCCATCGCCAGCCGGCGGACGAGCGAGGGCCACTCCTGCCCGTCGTCCTCCGGCTCCCAGCGCATGAACGCCGAGAGATCGCCTTCACGATAGTCGATCCTCAGCATGCCTTCGACGCGATGAATTCCCTGATCTTTGCGATCTGGGCCTCCAACCTGTCCAACTGGCCGGCGACGCCCTCGACCTTCGTCTCGGCGCCCAGGCCGAGCTTGATGCCGTCCTCAAGCGCGCCGGTCGCTCGTGCGCAGCAGTCGAGCAGCTTCTCAGCCGACTTCGTGTCGCGTTTGAGCTGCTTTTGGCTCTCGATGAACTCGACGATGATTTGGCGCGCGGCGCCGGCGTTATCGCCCTTACAGATCTCTTTTGAAAGTGCCAGGTCGTCAGCTTCGCCGCTCGACTTGGCCGGCCCGCCGCCGAACAGGTCCGTCGTTTCGTCGTCGACTGCAACAGTGGAAATCGGAAAGGCGGCTTTGAGCTTCTCGATGATTGGCCCGATGTGCTGCGCCATGCCGTTGATAGCGTCGTGCAGGCTGTCCTTGACCTCGTCGGGCTTGTCGATCAACGCGAACGCCGCCTCCTTGAAAAGCTGCTGCCTTCCAGTACCGCCGACTTTGCCGCGGGATGTGACGATCCTGCGAAAGGCAAGCTCGCCGCCCGCGACAAGGGACCACATGTTGTCCTTGCCACGCGACAGGAGCCAGTCGTGGGCGTAATCCCGCATGTCGAGCAGCTCCTTGATATCTGCTTCCTTCATTCCATACACCTCGCCCAGTTCCTTGTCGGAGTAGCCCTCGCGCTGGCGCTTGGCCAGCATCATGTTGGCTTTCGAGTCCCACGAGTAGTCGGCCTTGATGTCCTTCTCGATTTGAAGTTCTGCCTCCAGGCGGTCGATCGCTTTCGTGTCCACAGGTGGCAAGACCGCAACATCGATGTATTCGAAATGCCCGAATTTGCTCGAATCCGAATGAAAAAGATCGCGCCAGGTGGCGAGCCGGCGGTTCCCATTGATCACGAAGCCGTGCTCGTCGAGCAGGATCGGGTCGACCTGCTTGTTGGCAGCGTTCTCGAAATACTTTCGAAGGTCGGACTTCTCGGCCAGCTTCAAAAGGAGGGCGTGCTGTATTTCCTGCGCCTTCCAAAGCTCAGGGTCGTCCAAGAACAAGCCAACTGACTCCTGCGGATTCTTCGCGAGGTGCTCTACTTGGGCGGACGCCGTGCGCCCGTTCTCAAGTCGGTATTTGGGCACGTTTTGATGGACGCGGATGATCTTGATGTCCTGCGTCTGCCCTTGGATCACCACTCGATGCGTTGCGCCATTGGCGGCCACCAGCTTTTTGCCGAACTCTTCAATGCGAGCGGCCTTCGTCCAGCCGAAGCGAGAGTCTTTTGGGTTCAGAGGCAACGATGTGAGCATGTCAAGATTCCATTGCAAAAACGAGCGTGGGGACGTGATAGGCCTTCTTGAAAATCGCGAGCTCGCGCTCCAATCGCTTTGCCTGCGCGAGGTTGTCACCGAGCAGTTTGGCCATGTCCTGAGAGGGCAAAATAATGATTGCGCCCTTGACGAGGTTGTCCAAATACATGGCCTGCAGCTTCATCAGGTCCGCGTAGACGCGCGAGATGTTCCCGGTCTGTATGCACAAGCCAATGTCGTCTTTGGCCGCTGTAATCGTCATGTCCGAATCGGCGGAGACGCACACCTCACCAGACCATCCCGTGGCCTTAAGCTGAGAGAGCAACTGACCGCGAATGCGCGTCGCGGCGCCAGGCCCCGCTTTTTCAGTAACGCTGGTGATCGCGTCGGCGACGGTTTTGCGCAAAGCCGCTGATATGCATTTGTCGCCAGCGCAGTGGCTTAGCGTGAAGTGCTTCACCTTGAGCCCTCGTCCGTCGGGGCAGAGACGGAGGGCGGCGTCTTCGACAGCGAGCTCTGGGTATGGTCGTAAATCGGCCGGTCATGAGGCCGATAGATGGCGTTGCCGTCGAGTGCGGCCTGCATGCGCTGCCTGCCCACCTCGGCATAATCCGCATCCAACTCGCAACCCCAAAAGCGACGTCCATGAATCGCGGCAGCGACGCCCGCGGACGCGACGCCTGCAAACGGGTCGAAAACGAGATCCCCCGGATTAGTTAGCGCGAGGGTGAGGCGCTCGATAAGCCCAACCGGAAACTGGCAGGGGTGGATGGTTTTTTCAACGTGGTTGCTTTTCACGTTGGGAATATTCCAGACATCCTCGGGATTCTTGCCCAGGGGATTGCCCGAAAATTGGCCTGCGTTGGGCCCCTTGAAGTGCTTCTTGCCCGGATACTTTGATGGCACCCTTACCTCATCGAGGTTGAAGGTGTAATCGTCCTTTTTTAACCGAGTCTTCGTATACCAGAGAACGACTTCATAGCGCCCCGAGAAGCGGCGCTGCGTGTGGAGCCCATGGCCAAACGTCCAAATGATACGGTTGCGCATTTGAAGCTTGTGTCTTTTGAAGATCGGAGCGAACTCGATGTCCAAAGGAAATATCTGGCTGTCTACCACGAAGTTGCCGACCTGCCAGCAGAGGCTCCCACCGTCTTTGAGACGCGGGATCAACTCATCGATGATGCTGGCCTGCCATTCCAAATAGGCCTCCAATCCCTGCTTACTCTCGTACTCCTTGCCGATGTTGTAGGGCGGGGAAGTCACGATGAGGTCGAACACTGGCTCAGCAGGCAGGCCCTTCAGAAACGCAAGAACATCGCCCAGCCATATGGCACTCGCCTCGCCGATCAAAGCCTCAGGTTTGGCCTTCTTCCCTGGCTTGATTAAACGGGAAGTGGGCGGCACGCTATCCGTGCCTTTTCGCGCTGCTCGCGCGGTGTCGGTCGCCATCAATGCGTCCATTTCTGCTTCTATCGGTTCTTCGAAATGCATCTTGCTGCCTCCAATGATGACCGCTGCGGCCGCAACCACCAGGCATCTGATCGATTATGGAAATACCACGAGCGGCGCCAGGCCACTTCAACGCGCTCCTCCGCTTCTCAGTATGAGCTTGATACGTTGAAGCGAGCTGCCCAGACTCTACAGGGTGGCGGATTCGGTTCTCAGGCCGTAACATTACGGAATGGAGATTCCCTTCCCACTTAACGCGCTCCATCCGTTCACCGCGGTCGACATCGAGTTGATGGCCGAGTGGGCAGAATGGCGAAAATACCGCGACCCTGATTTCCCGTTGATCGCCTGCGGAGGAATTCAGAGGGATATCGCTACTGGAGAGTCTCCTCAAACTCCTGAAAAAGTCGGAATGTGGGTCAGGCCACCTGAATTGCCCAACCGACGCCTGGCGACCATTTTGGGCGGCACCGCACCGATCATCCAGAGTAAGGCCGGAACCTCACCTTAGGCGGCCGAAAGAAGGCCGACTCGGGCGGCTCATGCACAGCCCGCTCGGGTCGCCAATCAGGGTTGCCCGTACGCTTGCTGCGATCGATGCGAAGTACCACCCAGTACTTCAAAGCGAGGCGATGCTTCACGTGGGGCGGACAACACTCGAATAGCCAGCGCAGCTTGGACAGCATTGCCCCAGGACAGGTCGCCAGCCGCAGCGCGCGCTGGTCGGCGGGTAGCAACACACCCTCGTAGCAGCTTTGCTCCAGACCCAGCCACAACCCGTTCTCCAGAATGAACTCGTTCCACTCCTCGCATGAATCCTCGAAACGGGGATCGCTGTCGGCCACCACCTGAAACAACGCAAGCTCCTCGGCGAGTTCAGCATCGTGCGCTACACGCTCCTCGTACCAGTCGTACCGCCAACGGTCCCGCTCGTCGAGCCACAGGCTCTCGGTTTGCGCCCGCGAGATGCGCCCATAGTCGACCGACGATGCGCTGCTGGGCGAATCATCGACCACGTCCAAAGCTATCCGCATGGGATCGAGCTGCTCGATGATTCCGGCAAGCCCGCACTCCGGCCCATCAGTCACCAACCCCGGCAGGCTCCAGTCAATGCGGCACATCAAGGGATCGACCGCATCGCAGCGGGAGAGGGCGTCCCCCCATTCGCTGGGGCTGGTCTCCATCGCGATCGCCCACGTGGCTGGTGAGTGCTCGACCGACATCTCCATGGCGTAGCGGGCTTCTCCTGGATCTGAGTCGACCAAAGCCTGAATGTGTTGGGACCAAAGCCGTCTGAACAGTCCAGGCTGGGGCTTGCGTGAGCCCGGAATCGCCAAGGCTTGCGCAGCGGACTCGCTGAGTCGCGCCCCTTGTGGCTGCCAAAAGAAGTCGTCCATCAAGTTGCTCCCGTACAGGCGAAGGCCGCGTTTGCCGGACTTGTACGGCTATGCCCGGCGTCCGGGGCACTGCGAACACTTAGAAGGTCGCGGAACATTACGGCTCAGGCAGTGGTCTTGAGGTATTCGTAGACCGTTGCCCGGGAAATGCCAAGCGTGGATGCGATTTGCGCTTTGGGAATCCCGTTTACAGCCATGTCGCGCAGCGTCTCGGCAGCTTCCTTGTTTAAGGCCGGCTTGCGGCCCTTGTAGACCCCGCTGGCTTTTGCGATCGCAATGCCTTCGCGCTGTCGCTCCTTGATAAGCGCGCGTTCAAACTGGCTCACGGCACCGAGGAGCTGCAGCATCAACGTGGCCATGGGGTCATCGCTGCTGGTGAACTTCATGCCTTCCTTCACGAACCAGACGGACACGCCGCGGTCGGTCAGCCCCTTGACCACGTCTTGCAAATCCCGAAGCGAACGCGACAGGCGGTCCATGCTGTGAACGAATAGGCAATCGCCTTCCCGCACGAACTCGAGCATGGCTTTGAGTTGCGGCCGTTCCGTGTCCTTGCCGCTCGCTTGGTCGGCGAAAGTTTTATCGAGGGGTACTCCGTCCAGCTGACGTGCATCGTGCTGGCCGGCGGTGGAAACCCGGACGTAGCCGACGCGCATGCCTTTGAACGGATGGTTCGACGGCGCTGTGGAAGCTGTCAGAGATTCAATCTCATTTTGTATGGATAGACTCTAAGGCTTATTCCAGAATATGTCACTTATTTGAGAAGGGACCCTCTCCATACACTTTTGTGCGTGTCGTGGAACGTCCGCTATGGGTGTAGCTCACTTGGACGACGGTACTTGTGGATCAGTAGCTGCTACATCGTGGTCTTCGTATCTCCTTGCCTAAGACGACGAGGGCCCGGCGGAGCCGTGCATGGTGCCGCTCACAGCTTCCCTACAACCTTTTTCGTGAAAAACCTAACGTGGCTGGGGTAAGCTTCACACTCACAATCTGACTGATACTAGTGCTTACATTACTAGCGGCGGTCCAAAGGAGTTTCGGTGGCAGATGGCAATACGAAGTGGAGCGCGGATCATGTTCGCATCACACTGTTTTCTAGCGTCATATGGCCTGAAGACCCAAGCATCGTGGTTCGTGCACTGACCGGCGGTGAACCGGCAGAGACGGGCTCTCGCCCTGTTATGTCGGAGCGAGTTGCGAGTGCCCCGCTGGACGCCCGCCGTCGTATTGAGATTAAGTTCACCATGAATCGTATGGACTGCGTCGTGCAGCCTAGGTTGGACGTGATGCCCGAATCCATACCCCCTGTACTCTTCGATGCCGTGGAAGAGATAAGAGATCTCGCAAGGCGCTTGGAAGCCTGGCTCTCAGGGCAGCAAATGCCCATCTACCGGGTGGCCATCGGCGGAGGCGCGCTTTTTCCAGTTGCAGATCGCGATGCCGGATATAGAAAGCTCGCGGAGCTTCTGTCGTTTGTTAACCTTGATTCCTCGCGACATAAAGACTTTCAACTTCGGGTAAATACGCCTCTGGCGTCGGCACTGATTCCCGACCTGCAGATTAATGCGTTGGCCACATGGGCAAGCATTTTCGTCAATGCATCGATGTTCGATGGGACTGCGCCGACAACAGGGATTGCGTTGAACACAATTCAGAACAGTTATGTCCAGTCCATCTTGGATGTAAATACTGATGCAGATCGGAACCAACCAATCCCGCGAGAGAAAATAGTTGGTGTTATCTCCGAACTGGCTAGCGTTTGCGACAACATTCTCAACAAGGGCATGCAATGATCAACCCGCAGCCCTCGTCATCCACGGACGAAGAATTTTTCTTAACCGCATGTCGGACTCTGGAACGCGATCGGCGCAAAAGCCATTCTTATTGGGCTGAAAACAGCCTCACCACTCCTGTAGTTGATCCGCATCAGCGGCCTGCATTGGTTTGTTTTGCTAGTGCGCCAACAACAAATATCTTTGCCTCAGCTTTAGAGCAATTAGCACTTGTTGCGGATTCTCGAGCTCAAACAGCTCTGTCTACTGCGAATAGAGTTGTAGCTGCTGCACTGTCGATCGCGTACAAGCTTGAAACCGAAAAACTCTCAAGGGATGCTGCAAAGCAGCTGATGCGTTTTGTTGAATCGAATGCTCAGTCGCACGAATGGTTTGCCACGAACAAGCTATTAGCTGACGTTGATACTGCTCGCCTCAGTAGTAAAGCTCTTACTGGTTTAATACGTGCCACGGCGCGGACTCAAGAGGCTTTACCGGCGTGGAAGAAGACGTATCGACGCGCTTGGGATGCAATCGAAGAGAAGGGGAAAAGTCCACAAGCGATGTTCGTGGGTATGGAGAATCCGTCGGCGGGGGAAAGTGTTGATTCGCCCACCTGAAGAAACTCCATTCACCCAAAAAAACGTCCTCGGTATCGCCATAGCGGGAAGCTCTCTTACAAGAGAACGGGGACAGCGTCACGTCGCGCTCGTCTACAAGCAGGCTTCCAGAGCTCTTGTGATGTTGCATTTAGGCTGGAACAAGACTCTGCTTTACCAACGGTGGGAGGCCCGCCATTATAGCTGGATTGAGATGGACGGGATTGATCCAGATGTACAGGAATTGTTTTGCGATTGGGCTGAGATAGTTGCGATTTCATCTCGCACAGGAATTCATCCAATTCCGTACAGTGCTTTCTTCCGTCCGACCGGAAATTTTGATGCAAGTGGCAATTTTGTCAATATGCAAGACGGGAGTGGATTAACGTGCTCCACTTTTATCTTAGCTTTGTTTTCAGACTATAAACTCCCGTTGATCGATGCAGCGTCCTGGCCAGCTCGCATCGAGGATGCTCGTTGGTTCCGCAAAATTTGGGGGAAGTTACGTCGTATTGACCCTATCTTGAGTAAAATTGATTTAATTTTACAATTCAAGCGACGACGGCAGTTACGACGGTTTCGACCTGAGGAAGTTCTGGCCGCAGGATCACTGTATTCTGGTTCGGAGCTAAATTTCGCATCTGTCTCGCAGCGAGTTTCAAGCTTTTCAACAGCTCTACCTCGCTAAAGCCAGTAGTCCTTATCATGGCGCGTTCATCATCTGAAAACGCGTTCGTCAAGGAATTGCGCTGAGCGGGTTTAATAGCATGCTGGAAGCTCTCTTGCATTATCGAATATCCGCTAATTAGCCCAAGCGCGCTAGGTGCTGAGTTGCACAATAGGTTATTTCCGCAGAGGCGGGAGGCTGGAGGCTTTTAGCCCAGGGCCGAGTGCGGCCGTCAGGTGTTGTAGTAGCTCAGGAAGGCTGGCAGGGATGCAGTGCGCTCCGCGTTGTTGGTCCAGACGCTTCCATAGCCCACTCGCGCAGGCACGTCTGGATGAATCGCTCGGCCTTGCCATTGGTCTTCGCGTGGTAAGGCTTGGTTAAGGTGTGGTTGATACCAGGGCTCGGCAAACAGCTGCGATCGGTAGGCCGAGCCGTTGTCCGTGCTCAGGCGATTGATCTTCACGCCCGGCGACTCGTAGTGCGCCACCGCCGCCAGAAGGAAGATCGCGACCGAACCTTTGCGCTCGTTGGTATGCGTCTGCACGAAGCTCACGCGCGGGTGGTCGTCCATGGCCACATGAACAAACTCCCAGCCGGCGCCTCGTGTGCGGCATCGCGACGGTCGCCCGTCACACGGTGGCTGGGCTGCACGATGCGCCCGAGCTTCTTGGTGTCAATGTGCAGCAGCCCGGCGGTCGCTTCTCGCTCGTAGCGAAGGATTGGCGCAATAGGCTCAAGCGCCTTCATGCTAGCCAGGCCCAGACGTTGGAGCAGGCGACAGACAGTGGACACGCTGCGCCCGACGATGAAGCGATGCGGCGCATGGGCATGCGCGAGCGGCGCAACTGCTCGATGCGCTCGTGCCGTGCGACTTCCACTAATGCCACTAGATACTGTTGTGCACCCTTCGTTCTGTACAGCGCGAGCAAGCGCCTATACGGCTCGAACAGTCTTCGTGTGCGAGCAGTTACCGATATGCCCCCAGGCAAAAATTGGTGCCCCCAAATGTGCCCCCGAGCATAGCCGGACTACGGCATACTTCGATGGACGACTTCGGACGGGAAAAGTAAGGCTGTACAGCGAAAAGAAACAAAGCCCGGACAACGTCGGATGTTGCCGGGCTTAAATTTGGTGCCGCCTGTCGGAATCGAACTGACGACCTTCCGCTTACAAGGCGGGTGCTCTACCAACTGAGCTAAGGCGGCACGGAAAAAGAATTCTAGCGGTGCAGGCTCGATGCCTACTTGATGCGTTTCAGCGAAGGCTTGGCGCCGCCGGTCGCCGGTGGCGGTCGGGGCGGTTCACCATCTCCCGCCGAGGCATCGGCGACGGATTCGTCGGTCAGTTCGTCACCGGTGACCAAGTGCATGATTTTCGGATCGCCGTCCGGACGCGACGCATCACGCAGCGCCGGTGCCGGGCCGTCGACTGAAGCGGGCTGGCCCGGTGCCGAAGCTGCGGAGGCCGGCGCAGGGAACGCCATGCCCTGCCCGTTTTCACGCGCATAGATCGCGATGACGCGCCCGATCGGCACGTTGATCTCGCGCGCGGTGCCGGCGAACCGCGCCTTGAACGCGATGAAGTCGTTGCCCAGCTTCAGCGAGCTGGTGGCATCAAAACTGATGTTCAGCACGATCTCGCCGTTCTTCACGTACTCCCGCGGCACCTGAACGGTGTCGTCGACCTGCACCGCGACATACGGCGTGAAACCGTTGTCGGTGCACCATTC
Organism: Variovorax sp. PAMC 28711; assembly: GCF_001577265.1. Lineage (NCBI taxonomy): Bacteria > Pseudomonadati > Pseudomonadota > Betaproteobacteria > Burkholderiales > Comamonadaceae > Variovorax > Variovorax sp. PAMC 28711. The sequence goes on from NZ_CP014517.1 coordinate 1,063,648, forward strand.
GTACAGCGCCCGGATGAGATACGGGCGCGTGGAAGACGATTCGAGCGCGTTGATCATGTCGGCGAGAACGCGCTTACTTGCGCATGACCTTTTCGGAAGGCGTCAGCGCTTCGATGTAGGCCGGGCGCGAGAAGATGCGCTCGGCGTACTTCAGCAGCGGCGCAGCGTTCTTGCTGAGATCGATGCCGTAGTAGTCGAGGCGCCACAGCAGCGGCGCGATCGCGACGTCGAGCATCGAGAAGTTGTCGCCCAGCATGTACTTGTTCTTCAGGAACACCGGCGCCAGCTGCGTGAGGCGGTCGCGGATGTGCGCACGCGCTTTTTCAAGCGCCTTGTCGTTGCCCTTGGCCGTGCGGTTCTCGAGCGTCGAGACATGCACGAAAAGTTCCTTCTCGAAGTTGAGCAGGAACAGTCGCACGCGGGCGCGGTCGACCGGGTCGCCGGGCATCAGTTGCGGATGCGGGAAGCGCTCGTCGATGTACTCGTTGATGATGTTCGACTCGTACAGGATCAGGTCGCGCTCGACCAGTATCGGCACCTGACCGTACGGGTTCATCACGCTGATGTCTTCCGGCTTGTTGTAGAGGTCGACGTCGCGAATTTCGAAATCCATGCCCTTCTCGAACAGCACGAAGCGGCAGCGGTGGGAAAAGGGGCAGGTTGTTCCTGAATACAGCACCATCATGGCGAAAGACTCCTAAAAATCAAAAAGAGTGGGATGCGTGCGCAGCCCACTCTGAGGGACCGGACGCGTCAGCATCCGATCGGGAAAAACGGACTACTTGACGTCTTTCCAGTAAGAGGCGCTCAGACGCCAGACGAAGATCATCGCCATCGTGAGGAACAGCAAAACCCAAACCCCGATGCGCACGCGCTGGTTCTGCGCCGGCTCGGCCATCCACTGCAGGTAACCCACCAAGTCACCCATGGCCTGGTCATATTGAAGCGGCGTCATGGTGCCGGGGCTCACCTGCTCCCAGCCCTTGAAGACTTCGGTTTCGTGGCCGTGCTGTTCCATCTTTTCGAACACCGGGCGACGGTCGCCTTGAAGTTCCCAGAGCACATGCGGCATGGCCACGGCGGGGAAAGCCATGTTGTTCCAACCCGTGGCCTTGGTGTCGTCACGGTAGAAGGTGCGCAAATAGGTATAGAGGTAATCCGCGCCTGTGCCGCCGTGGCCGGCACGCGAGCGCGCCACCAGCGTGAGGTCCGGCGGGTTGGCGCCAAACCAGTCCTTGGCCTGCTTCGGATCGATGTTCGCCTTCATGGTTTCGCCGACCTTGTCGGTCGTGAACAGAAGGTTGTCCTTGATCTGCTGCTCGGTGATGCCGAGATCCTGCAGGCGGTTGTAGCGCATGAAGGCAGCCGAGTGGCAGTTCAGGCAGTAATTGACGAACAGCTTCGCGCCGTTCTGCAGCGACTGGACGTCGTTGGTCTTGTTCGGCGCCTTGTCCCAGGCCAGGCCGCCTTCGGCCGCTTGTGCGCCGGTGACGATGCCCAGTGCGGCGATCAGCGTGAGGATCAGTTTTTTCATTCTTCTGCTCTCCAGCTCAATGCGCAGAGAACGTCACGCGTTCCGGCACCGGCTTGAATTCGCCCAGACGACTCCACCACGGCATCAACAGGAAGAAGCCGAAATAGAACAACGTACCGACCTGCGACACGCGCTCGCCGATCGGCGAAGGAGGCTGAACACCCAGGTAGCCCAGCACCACGAAATTGATGACGAACACGCCGTAGAGATACTTGTTCCAGCTCGGGCGGTAGCGGATCGACCGCACATGACTGTGGTCCAGCCAGGGCAGGAAAAACAGGATGATGACCGCGCCACCCATCACCACGACGCCCCAGAACTTGGCGTCGATGTTGAGCATCAGCACGATGGCGATCACGGCCATCGCAACCGCAACGCCCTTCAGGAGCGCGGCCATGCGGGACTTCCAAACGGCATACACGGCCGCGCCCGCGACGCAAGCCATCAAGGCGTACATCATCTCGCCGGTGATGGCGCGCAGCATCGAATAGTAGGGCGTGAAGTACCAGACCGGCGCGATGTGATTGGGCGTCTTGAGCGAATCGGCCGGAATGAAATTGTTGTACTCGAGGAAATAGCCGCCTGCTTCCGGCGCGAAGAAGATCACGGCCGAGAAGATCGTCAGGAACACCACCACGCCGAAGATGTCGTGGACCGTGTAGTAGGGGTGCGAAGGGATGCCGTCGAGCGGATGCCCATCCGGCCCACGGTTCGCCTTGATCTCGATGCCATCGGGATTGTTCGAACCCACTTCATGCAGCGCGATCAGATGCGCCACCACCAGGCCCAGCAGCACCAGCGGCACAGCGATCACATGGAAGCTGAAGAAGCGGTTCAGGGTGGCATCGCTCACCACGTAGTCGCCGCGGATCAGCAGGGCGAGGTCCGGACCCACGAAGGGAATCGCGGCGAACAGATTCACGATCACCTGCGCGCCCCAGTAGCTCATCTGCCCCCAAGGCAGCAGGTAGCCCATGAAGGCTTCGGCCATGAGGCACAAAAAGATGGCGCAACCAAAGATCCAGATCAGCTCACGCGGCTTGCGGTAGCTGCCGTAGATCAGCCCGCGGAACATGTGCAGGTACACAACGACGAAAAAGGCCGAGGCCCCGGTCGAGTGCATATAGCGGATCAGCCAGCCCCACGGCACGTCGCGCATGATGTATTCGACCGATGCGAACGCGAGGCTGGCGTCGGGCTTGTAGTGCATCACCAGGAAGATGCCGGTCACGATCTGGATCACGAGGACCAGCATCGCGAGCGAGCCGAAGATGTACCAGAAGTTGAAGTTCTTCGGCGCGTAGTACTTCCCCCATTGGTCATTCCAGAGCTTGGTCAGGGGAAAGCGGTTGTCGACCCAGTTGAGGGCCTTTGCGCCGACCGGCGCGTTCGGGGAAATGTCCTTGAATTCAGCCATGTCGTGTCCCTCAGGCCTTCTTCTTGTCGTCGCCGATCACGAGGCGCGTGTCGGAGAGATACATATGCGGCGGTACCGGCAGGTTGTCGGGCGCGGGCTTGTTCTTGAAGACGCGGCCGGCCAGGTCGAAAGTGGAGCCGTGGCAGGGACAGAGGAACCCGCCTTCCCAGTTGTCGGGCAACGATGCTTGCGGACCGGTCTGGAACTTGTCTGTGGGCGAGCAACCGAGGTGCGTGCAAATGCCCACCACGACCAGCACTTCCGGCTTGATCGAGCGGTTTTCATTGCGCGCGTATTCCGGCGTGAACTCGTCGGGGTTGCGCTTGGATTGCGGGTCGGCCAATTGGCCGTCGAGCTTGGGCAATTCAGCCAATTGCGCAGGCGTGCGCTTGAGGATCCACACGGGCTTGCCGCGCCACTCGACCGTCATCTTCTCGCCGGGCTGGAGCGCGCCGATGTCGACTTCGACCGGGGCGCCCGCTGCCTTGGCCTTTTCGGAAGGCTGGAACGTGCTCACGAAAGGGATGGCGGTGGCCACGCCACCCACTGCACCGGCACAACCGGAGGCGATCAACCACGTCCGCTTGCTGCTGTCGATACGGGGGGCGCCGACGGGGATGTCACTCATGGGGGGTCCTCAATCTTCTCGCTGGGGCTGGGGTCAACCGGCGATTGTAGCGGAGCGTAAGAGGCGAATTCATCGCGCAACAGGGTGCGCGCGACACCTCGGATGCCAAGACTGCGCCCCTATACTGACCGCCTTCTGCCCACCCCAAGAAGAGGATCGCCATGAGCGTGCTGAAGGAATTCCGCGAGTTTGCCGTCAAGGGCAATGTGATCGATCTGGCTGTTGGCGTGATCATCGGGGGCGCATTCGGCAAGATCGTCGATTCGCTGGTCGCCGACATCATCATGCCGCTGGCGGGCATGGTGTTTGGCAAGCTGGATTTCTCCAATTTGTTCATCGTGCTCGGCACCGTTCCGGCCGGCGTGGCGAGCAACCTCGCCGACCTGAAGAAAGCCGGCGTTCCGGTGCTCGCTTACGGCAACTTCATCACCATTGCGGTCAACTTCGTGATCCTCGCGTTCATCATTTTCATGATGGTCAAGCAGGTCAACAAGATGCGCAAAACCGAAGAAGCAGCGCCCGCCGCGACGCCGGAAGACGTCGTGCTGTTGCGCGAAATTCGGGACAGCGTCCGACGCCCGTCATCACGCTGACGCGCCCACCAGCGTGCGAGCCATGCGAAGCGCTTCGATGAGGCTGGACGCATCGGCGCGCCCGCTGCCGGCAATGTCGAATGCGGTGCCGTGATCGGGACTGGTCCGCACCAGGGGCAGACCAAGCGTCACGTTCACGCCCTTCTCGACGCCCAGGTATTTGACCGGGATCAATCCCTGGTCGTGGTACATCGCCACCACCACGTCGAACTCACCGCGCCGGGCCCGCATGAAGACCGTGTCCGGCGCATGCGGGCCTTGCGCATCCAGCCCCGCGGCCCGCGCTGCCGCAATGGCCGGCGCGATGATGTCGCGCTCTTCGCTCCCGAACAGACCGCCCTCGCCCGCGTGCGGATTGAGCCCCGCCACGCCGATGCGCGGCGCGCGGCCCAGCGCGGCCGACAGCGCGCGGTGCGTGATGTGCAGCGTCTGCAGCACGCTGTCGAAGGTGACCGCATCGATCGCATTGCGCAACGACATGTGGATGCTCACCAGCACCGTGCGCAGCTCGTCGTTCGCCAGCATCATGCGCACCGGCACGTCGGCCAATGTGCGGCCGAGATGAGCCGCCGACTCAGCCTGCAGAAGTTCGGTGTGGCCAGGATAGGGAAAGCCTGCCGCGGCGAGCGCTTCCTTGTGGAGCGGCGCGGTCACGATGGCGGCAACCTCTCCGCGCAGTGCTGCGCGCGCGGCCCAGACGACGCACTCGCCCGCCACGCGGCCCGCCTCGGCACTGACCTGGCCCATCACCACGCCGGTCGGTGGGGCGACCACCTGCAGCACCGGAATGCAATGCGGCGGCGCATGCCGGGCTGCTTCGGGACCGTCGATCTGCGCGATGGGCCATGCCGGCTGTCCGTCCTTTCGCAGCGCCTGAGACGCGGCGCGCACCGTGCCGACGTCGCCGGCCACGAAGCAGCCGCGGGTCCATTGCGGCGCATCGTGAAAGGCCCTGACGATGATCTCCGGGCCGATGCCGGCGGGATCCCCTAGCGTGATGGCGATCGGCAGCCCGCTCATGCCGGGTTGTCGATGTCGATGAATTCGTGTGCCAGACCGAGCTGGGCAGCAACGTGTCCGGCCACGGCCGCCGCGCCGTAGCGCTCGGTCGCGTGGTGACCGCAGGCGAGATAAGCGACGCCCATCTCGCGCGCATAGTGCGCCTGGGGCTCCGAAATCTCGCCGGTGATGAAGGCATCCGCACCGGCGGCGATGGCGTCTTCGAAGTAGCCCTGCGCACCGCCCGTGCACCAGGCGATCGTCTGGAGGGGGCGCGAGGCGCCGTCCACCATCGTGACCGGGCGCCCCAGCATTGTTTCGACATGCGCAGCGAGCGCCCTCGCGTCGGCGAACGATTCCCCGTTGGCGCGGCCACCCAGGAAGCCCAGGTCCTGCTTGCCGAAGCGCCCTGCCGATGCGGGGTGCGCCAGCAGACCCAGCTTCAACCCGAGCTGGGCGTTGTTGCCGAGCTCGGGATGCGCATCGAGCGGCAGGTGGTAGGCGAACAGATTGACATCGTCACCGAGCAGCAGCCCGAGGCGCTGCTTCATCCAGCCCGTGACACGCCCGTCCTGCCCGCTCCAGAACAGACCGTGGTGCACGAAGATCGCGTCCGCTTCGGCATGGATGGCCGCCTCGATCAGTGCACGGCTTGCCGTGACGCCCGACACGATCTTGCGGACCACGGTGCGGCCCTCCACCTGCAGTCCGTTCGGTCCGTAGTCCTTGAAGCGCTCGGGCGCCAGCAGCAGATCGAAGGCGTGCAGCAGCTCGTGGCGTGTGGTGCTCATGCGCCGATTGTGGCCGCACGGCGCAGCGAGTCGGCATCTGCTGCCTGACCCCTGCCGGAAGCGCCCGCCTACAAGGCGCCCGGCCGACGCTGGGAGACAATGCACTTTTCCAAGCATCCTTTCCCGAATCTCCCAAAATGAAACGCACCTGGCTGCTGTTTGCACAAGCCGTGACTGTCCTGCTCGCGGCTTATTTCGTTGTCGGCACGCTCAAGCCCGAATGGCTCAACAAGCGATCGACATCGCTCGGCGGCGTGGTGTCGGTGGTCGAGGCCCCGAACGGCGGCGCCAGTTCGATCGCACCCGGCAGCCTCAGTGCCGCGGCCAGGAAGGCCTCGCCGGCCGTGGTGAGCATCAACACCAGCAAGGCCGCGCGCCGCAATCCGCGCAGCAACGACCCGTGGTTCAAGTTCTTCTTCGGCGACCAGGGCGAAGACCAGGCGCAGGTGGGCCTGGGCAGCGGCGTGATTGTGAGCACCGATGGCTACATTCTCACCAACAACCATGTCGTCGAGGGCGCCGACGAGATCGAGGTCACGCTGAACGACGGCCGTCACACCACCGGCAAGGTGATCGGCACCGACCCCGACACCGACCTGGCCGTGCTGAAGGTCGAGCTCGACAAACTGCCCGTCATCGTCCTCGGCAATTCCGATGCGCTGCAGGTCGGCGACCAGGTGCTGGCCATCGGCAATCCGTTCGGCGTCGGGCAAACCGTGACGAGCGGCATCGTGTCGGCGCTGGGCCGAAACCAGCTCGGCATCAACAACTTCGAGAACTTCATCCAGACCGATGCCGCCATCAACCCCGGCAACTCGGGCGGCGCGCTGATCGACGTCAACGGCAACCTCCAGGGCATCAACACGGCGATCTATTCGCGCTCTGGCGGCAGCATGGGCATCGGTTTCGCGATCCCCGTGTCGATGGCGAAGATCGTGCTCGAAGGCATCGTGAAGGAAGGCCAGGTGCGCCGCGGCTGGATCGGTGTCGAGCCCAACGACCTGTCGCCCGAACTGGCCGAAACCTTCGGTGTGAAAGCCGACAGCGGCGTGATCATCACCGGCGTGCTGCAGAACGGTCCGGCGGCCAAGGCCGGCATTCGGCCGGGCGACGTGGTCACCACGGTGGGCGACAAGCCCATCGAGAACGTCCAGCAGTTGCTGACCGCGGTGGCGGGCCTCAAGCCGGGCGAAACATCACGCTTCGCGTTGCGGCGCGGGGGCGACAAGATGGAACTCGACGTGACACCGGGCTTGCGCCCCAAGACCACCAACCGGCGCGCACCGACGACGCCGACGCCCGAGACCGAATAGTCAGACGATCAGGGGTTCGGCGAAGAGTCGACCTCGGTCGACACGGTGTCTTCGTCCGGCGCCTTGCTGTGCTTCACGAAATACTTCGACGCGATGATGCCGATCTCGTAGAGCAGGCACATCGGTATCGCCAGCGCGAGCTGCGAGACCACGTCGGGCGGCGTCAGCACGGCAGCGACCACGAAGGACACCACGATGAAATAGCCGCGGAACGAGCGCAGCTTTTCGACCGTCACCATCTCGAACTTCACGAGCAGCATCACGACGATCGGCACCTGGAACGCGACGCCGAACGCGATGTAGAGCGACAGGATCGCCTCGACGTACGACGAAATATCGGGCGTCGCGGCCACCGCGGCCGGGGTGAACTTCTGGATGAAGTTGAACATCTTGTCCAGCACGAAGAACTGGACGAATGCGATGCCGCTGTACGCCAGCAGGCTGCCGAAGAAGATCAGCGGCAGGGCGAACTTCTTTTCGTGGCTGTAGAGCCCCGGCGCGACGAACATCCAGACCTGGTACATCAGCCAGGGCAGCGCGAGCAGCACCGAGGTCATGCCCAGCACCTTGAGCGGCACGAAGAACGGCGAGAACACGCCGATGGCGATCAGCTTGGCGTCCGGCGGCATGTGCGCCCGGATGGGCACTGCGATGAGATCGATCAGACCGCCCGGGCCGGGCCAGATCGCAAGCAGCGCGGCCGCCACGGCCAGGCCATAGGCGCAGTACAGAAGGCGGTCGCGCAGCTCGACCAGGTGCGCCACGAACGGCTGCTCGGTGCCTGCGAGTTCGTCTTCTTTGTCTTTAGTGTCGGCCATGAGAAAGGTGCATTGGCCTTTGCGGCGGCCGGCGCGTGAAGACGCTCAATTGATCTTGTGGGGACGAAAGCGCGCGACACGTGCGGCGCCCGAAAGCGCCTTGGTGCGCACACCATTGCGCGCCTTGTACCACTGCGGGGTGGCGCCTTGCTTCAGGCGCCAGTTCTTGCGGGGATGCCGATACTCGGGCGGGATCGCGTCGGGCTCGGCCAGGGCCGAGAGCGTTTCGCCGCTGGCGCCTGAAAGCTCCTTCTCAAGATCGCTCGCGCCGGAATGAATGGTGTGCTCGACGTCGCGCGCGGCGTCTTCCACCGTGCTCTTCATCTTGCGCAGCTCGTCGAGCTCCATGGAGCGATTCACTTCCGACTTGACGTCGTTCACGTAACGCTGCGCCTTGCCGAGCAACATGCCGACGGTGCGCGCGACACGCGGCAGCTTTTCGGGACCGATCACGACCAGCGCGACCACGCCGATCAGCGCCATCTTCTCCAGACCGAGATCGAACACGTCGTGTGACGGATCAGGACTTCTGGCGAGCTTCGACGTCGATCGTCGACTTGTCGGTCGCCGGATTCGATGTCACCTGGCCGGCGGGCGGCGTCGGCGTGTCGCTCGAACCGTCTTTCATGCCGTCCTTGAAACCTTTGACCGCGCCACCGAGATCCCCACCCATGTTGCGCAGCTTCTTGGTGCCGAAAATCATGACAACGACCAGCAGCACGATCAACCAGTGCCAAATTGAAAAAGAACCCATGAATGACTCCTGAAGAATGTGTCTAATTTTACCGGGCGACTGGCATCAGCCCCTGAGCCATGGGCGCGGGCCGCCCATGACGTGAACGTGGAGATGATGAACTTCCTGTCCGCCTTCGTTGCCGGTGTTCACCACCACACGGAAGCCGCCGTCCGGATAGGGACGGCAACCTTCGTCGAGCGCCAGCTTCGGCGCGAGCGTCATGATGCGCCCCATCAACGCTGCATCGTCCGGCGTGAGTTGCGCCATCGAGGGGATGTGCTTTTTCGGCACGATCATGAAATGCACCGGCGCCCACGGTGCGATGTCGTGGAACACGAAGATTTCATCGTCCTCGTAGACCTTGCGCGAAGGAATCTTGCCTTCGATGATCTTGCAGAAAATGCAGTTCGGATCGGTCGACGCCATTCAGGACTCCACGGTGCGGCCCGCGTTCATGCGGACCATGCCCTTGACGATGCGGTAGAGAAACCACAGCGAGATCAACGCCCAGGCGATCCAGCCCGGCACCAGCAGCAACAACCAGAGCCACGACGTCAGCAAATAGAGCACGCCCGCCCACAGCACGGAGCGGATGCGCCAGCTGAAATGTGACGCCTGCCAGGTGCCTGTGGCTTCGTCACGCTTGACCAGGTCGATCACCAACGCGATGAGCAGCAGCAACACCGACACCTGCGCGCCCGGCAACACCGCGGCCACCGCCACGACCAGGTGCAACACATAGCTCACCCAGCCCCAGGTCTTGAGCGAGTCGTTCGGGGTCACGTCAATGATTTCGTTGGCCATCACGCATCCTTGTCAGAGTTTTCGGCGGCTTCCCGCTGCTGCGACTTGCGCAGGGCTTTTTCCTCGATGCCGCTGGTGCCTTCGCGGCGCGCCAACTCGGCGATCACCTCGGCCGGCCTGAGTCCGTAATGGGCCAGTGCCACCAGGCAGTGAAACCACAGGTCGGCGACCTCGTCGACGATCTTGCTGCGATCGCCACCGTGGTCGGCGTCCTTCGCGGCCATCACGACCTCGGTCGCTTCTTCCCCGATTTTCTTCAGGAAGGCATCGGGACCCTTGTGCAGCAACCGTGCCACATAGCTCGTGTCGGGATCGCCGCCCTGCGCGGGCAAGCGGCTTTCGATCACGGTCGCCAGCCGATCCAGCGCGTCGGTGTTCGTCGTCGTCTTCATGATGTGTAGATGCTTTTCGGGTCTTTCAAGACCGGCTCGACCGCGGTCCATTGCCCTTTGTCGTACTTGCTGAAGAAGCAGCTGTGGCGTCCGGTGTGGCAGGCGATGCCGGGCTCATGCCCGAGTTGCGTGACCTTGAGCAGCACGACGTCGTTGTCGCAATCGAGCCGGATCTCGTGCACCGTCTGCACATGGCCCGACTCTTCGCCCTTGAACCACAGTTTGCCGCGCGAGCGGCTGAAATACACCGCGCGACCGAGCTCGGCGGTCTTGGCGAGCGCCTCGCGGTTCATCCACGCGAACATGAGCACGTCGTTGCTGCCCTGCTCCTGCGCGATGACCGGCACCAGGCCGTTCGCATCCCATTTCACTTCGTTGAGCCAATCCATCAAAGCATTGTCGCAAACCGTCGTGACCGAGCGGCGAACAGGCTCAAAGCCGCACCGGAATACCGCGCGCAGCCATCTGCGCCTTTGCCTCGCCCACCGTGAATTCGCCGTAGTGAAAGATGCTGGCGGCCAGCACCGCATCGGCGCCGCCGATCTGGATGCCGTCCGACAGATGGTCGAGCGCGCCGACGCCGCCCGAAGCGATCACCGGCACGCCGACCGCG